>NZ_CP038462.1:3000000-3300000 GCF_004777465.1 Nocardioides daphniae | reverse complement strand
CAGCGCGATCATGCCGAAGGGCTCCGCCAAGGGCACCCGCCCGGCGCTGTGGGCCAACAACGCCCCCGCGGGCGGCGCCTACTGCACCAACGGCAAGCAGAAGATCGTCGAGTTCGACCCGCTGGAGTGGTGGAGCTCCAAGCCGAGGAAGGCCTCGCACACCACCCACATCGGCTGTGACCCCAAGGACAAGAAGCGCACCGCGCGCCAGATGACGAAGTCTCCGATGGAGCCCGGTGTCTGGTACCAGTGGAAGGTCCGTCGCGTCGGCAACAGGGTCACCTACTGGCGTACGCCCGGTGGCGGCGCCCCGGTGAAGGTCGCCACGCACACCTGCGGCAAGGGCAAGTTCAAGCACATCGGCAAGAAGCGCTGCAAGAACCTGCTCGGCAGCGCCGCCTGGAAGATCATCATCAACGGCGAGGTCTTCGCGCGGGCGCACCTCAAGCCCAACAACTCCAAGCGCTTCCCGACCCAGACGTTCGTCGTCGACTGGTTCGAGCTGCGCCAGCTCTGAGCGAGCCGCGGCACACGCTGCAGCACACGCGACGGCCCGTCGCACCCCCTGCGGTGCGACGGGCCGTCGTCGTACGAGGTGTGCGTCAGTGCTTGAGGGCACCCTCCGCGCCCGCGCCGGTCAGGGCACGGACCTCGAGCTCGGTGTAGCGCTCGGCCGCCGCCGGCTCCTTCGAGGTGACGGAGCCGATGAAGCCGAGGATGAAGCCCATCGGGATGGAGACGATGCCGGGGTTCTGCAGCGGGAACCAGGCGAAGTCGACATCGGTGAGCAGCGAGGTCTCCGAGCCCGACATGACCGGCGAGAAGATCACCAGGCCGACGGCCGAGATCAGGCCGCCGTAGATGCTCCAGACGGCGCCGCGGGTGTTGAAGCCGCGCCAGAAGAGGTTCATCAGGATCGCCGGCAGGTTGGCCGAGGCCGCCACCGCGAAGGCGAGGGCCACCAGGAAGGCGATGTTGAGGCTCTGGGCCGGGATGGCCAGCAGGATGGCCACCAGTCCGATCACGCCCGCGGCGATGCGGGAGACCTTCATCTCCTCCTTCTCGGTCGCCTCACCGTTGCGGAAGATCGGGTTCCACACGTCGTGGGCCACCGACATCGACGACGTGAGCGTGAGCCCGGCGACCACCGCGAGGATCGTCGCGAAGGCCACCGCCGCGATCAGCGCCAGCATCACCGCGCCGCTCGTGGAGCCGATACCGCCACCGACCTCCTCGGCCAGCTTCGGCGCGGCCAGGTTGCCGGCCACGTCGTAGTCGCTCTTCTGCAGCAGGGCCGCGGCACCGAAGCCGAGGACCAGCGTGAAGAGGTAGAAGGTGCCGATCAGGCCGATCGCCCACAGCACCGACTTGCGGGCGGCCTGCGACGTCGGGGTGGTGTAGAAGCGGATCAGGATGTGCGGCAGGCCGGCGGTGCCGAGCACCAGCGCGATGCCGAGGGAGATGAAGTCGATCTTGCTGGTCAGGTCGGCGCCGTAGCGCAGGCCCGGCTCCAGGAACGCCTGGCCCGCACCGGAGTTGTCGGCAGCCGAGCCGAGCAGGTCGGAGATGTTGAAGTCGAACTGGATGAGCACGAGCACCACGACGAGCGCGGAGCCGACCATCAGCAGGACGGCCTTGATCATCTGGACGTAGGTCGTGCCCTTCATGCCTCCGACGGTCACGTAGAAGACCATCAACGCACCGACGATGAAGATCGTGAGGTTCTTGACCGCGCGGAGTCGATGCCGAGCAGCAGCGCCACCAGGGCGCCCGCGCCGACCATCTGGGCGAGCAGGTAGAAGATCGACACGACGACCGTGGAGGTGGCTGCCGCGGTGCGGACCGGGCGCTGGCGCATCCGGTACGCGAGCTGGTCGGCCATCGTGTAGCGGCCGGAGTTGCGCAGCACCTCGGCGACGAGCAGCAGCGCCACCAGCCAGGCGACCAGGAAGCCGATCGAGTAGAGGAAGCCGTCGTAGCCGTAGAGCGCGATGGCTCCGGTGATGCCCAGGAACGACGCGGCCGACATGTAGTCGCCGCCGATCGCCAGGCCGTTCTGGAAGCCGGAGAAGCCGCGGCCACCGGCGTAGTAGTCGTCCGTGCCGGAGGTCTGCCGGCTGGCGCGCAGCGTCACGACGATCGTGAGCAGCACGACCAGCAGGAAGAGGCCGGAGGTGAGGATCTGGTTGCCGTCCATGTCAGGCCTCGTGCTTTCCGTGGGGCGTGCGACCGGCGCGGTCGGCGTCGTACTCCTCGGCGAGCTGGGTGGCCAGCGGGTCGAGGTAGGTGTTGGAGTAGCGGCTGTAGAGCCACGCGATCCCGAAGGTGCTGACGAACTGCAGCAGCCCGAAGACCAGGGCGACGTTGACGTTGCCGAAGAGGACGTGGTTCATGAAGTCGGAGGCGAACATCGACATCACGACGTAGAGCGCGTACCACCCGAGGAAGACGACGGTGGCCGGGATGATGAAGCGGCGGTAGAGGTGACGCAGCTGGGCGAACTCGTCCTTCGCCGCCAGGTGGTCGTAGATGGGATCGTGCCTCTCGGCCTGGTCGTGTGGACTCACTGGACCCTCCCGGGTGTTGGCCGCACGTCGGCGGTGGATGTGACTCCGATCACCGTGGCGCAGGTCACAGCTCCGCGTCACCACCCGGGTGGCAGCGGCGCGGCCAGCGGAAACGCTCGGTCGCCCAACGGTCGCCGCAGCCCGACGAACGGTCAGCCCCGGTCGAGGCGTACGTCCTCCGGCGTGTGCAGCCTGACCAGGAAGCGGCGCGCGGTGGCCGACGGCCCGCCACCGAAGCGGCTCACCAGCACCATCGTGGCGAAGGCTGCCGGCACGCTCCAGGCCGCCGGGCTGCCGAGCAGGACCGACCACCAGGTGTCGCTCGGGGCGACGACCAGCGTCCACGCCACCGCGGAGCCGGAGCCCAGGCCGCCGACCGCCAGTCCGGCGAGCGCCCCGCGCGCGGTGAGCCCCGGCCACAGATGCCGAGCACCAGCAGCGGGCAGAAGGTGGAGGCGGCGACCGCGAAGGCGAGCCCCACCATGCGGGCCACGGAGACCTCGACGCCGGTCAGTGCGACCAGCGCCGGCGCCAGCACCGCGAGCACGGCGCCGACGCGGAAGGCGGCGACGCCGCTGAGCCGCGTACGCCCGAACGTGCGGCTGGTGACGTCCTGGCCCAGCACCCCGGCCACCGCGATGGTGAGGCCCGAGGCGGTGGAGAGGAAGGCCGCGAACGCACCGGCGGCCAGCAGCCCGGTCAGCACCTCGCCGCCCCAGCCGGGCAGCATCGCGCGGGGCAGCTCGAGCAGGAGGGAGTCGGTCTGCAGCGGTGTGGAGAGCCGGTCGGCGTAGACCCGGCCGAGTCCTCCGTAGATGGGCGGCAGCACGTAGAAGGCAGCCAGCAGGCCCAGCACGACCAGGGTCGTACGACGGGCGCCGCGGCCGTCGGGGTTGGTGTAGAAGCGGACCACCACGTGCGGCAGCCCCATCGTGCCGAGGAAGGTCGCGATGATCACCGAGTAGGTGACGTAGAGGCCCTGGGCGCCGACGCCGATCGGTCGGGACCACTCCACGTCGCCGGCGGTGCTGCCGGCGATCGGCCCGATGTCCGCGGGGTTGACCGCGCCGTCGCCGACCCACACGACCAGCAGGACGGCGGCGGGCACGAGCAGCGCCGTCAGCTTGAGCCAGTACTGGAAGGCCTGGACGAAGGTGATCGAGCGCATGCCCCCGCCGGCGACGTTGGCGACCACGACCAGGGCGACCACCGCGGTGCCCACCCAGGCGGGGGCGCCGACCGCGGCCCGCAGGATCAGGCCCGCGCCGTGGAACTGCGGCAGCAGGTAGAGCCAGCCGATCGCCACCACCAGCACCGAGCAGACCGCCCGGACCTGCGTCGACTCCAGCCGCGCCTCGGCGAAGTCGGGCAGCGTGTAGGCCCCCGAGCGGCGCAGCGGGGCGGCGACCAGGACGAGCAGGACGAGGTAGCCGGCGGTCCAGCCGACCGGGTACCAGAGCATGTCGGCGCCGAAGACGAGGACCAGCCCCGCCACCCCCAGGAACGAGGCGGCGGAGAGGTACTCGCCGCCGATCGCGGAGGCGTTCAGCGCCGGGCGCACGGTGCGGGAGGCCACCATGAAGTCGCTGGTGGTCCGGGAGAAGCGCAGCCCCCAGGTGCCGATGCCCAGCGTGGCCAGCACGACCGCGACGACGCCGACCAGGGCGGCCCACGACTCGATCACCGCAACGCCTGGCGGTCGTCGTCGTCGGGGCGGTCGTGCTCGACCAGGGCGGCGAAGGCGCGCTCGTTGGCCTCGGCGCGGCGTACGTAGAACCAGCCCAGCCCGATCAGCAGCGGGTGCACCAGCACCCACAGCAGCAGGTAGGCCAGCGGGATGCCGAGCAGGCGCACGTCGGCCAGGGCGGGCAGCAGCCGGAAGACCAGCGGCAGCGAGCCCAGGGTCACCGCCAGCACGCTCAGCACCCGCACCGCGAGCCGGCGCTGCTCACCGACCAGGCTGCCGACCAGGATCGCGCCGATCCGGGTGCCCTCGTCGATGTCGCCCGCGCCGGGGCGGCGGGTGTGCGACGCGCGCCGAGGGGGCCCGGTGACCCGGACCCGCTCGGGCGGGGTGGAGCTCACGGCTGGGCGCGCCTCTTCAGGAGCATCTCCCGCAGGGCCCGGGTGTGCCGGCGGCTCACGGTCAGCTCGGCGCCGTCGACGACCACGGTGCAGCGGCCCTGGTCCATCCGGACCTCGTCGATGTGGGCCAGGGCGACCAGCAGGGAGCGGTGGATCCGGACGAAGCCGGCGTCGCCCCACTCGGCCTCCAGCTGCGAGAGCGGCGCGCGGAGCAGGTGCGAGACGGGGCCGACGTGCAGGCGTACGTAGTCACCCTGCGCCTCGACGTGGGTGATGTCGCGCCGGTTGACGAAGCGGGTCACGCCCCCGAGCTCGACGGCGATCTGCTCGTCGCTGGTCGCCGGGGCAGGCGCGGCGCCCTCGACGACGCGGCGTACGGCCTCGGCCAGCCGGTCCTCGCGCACCGGCTTGAGGACGTAGTCGACGGCGGCGAGCTCGAAGGCCTCCACCGCGTGCTGCTCGTGGGCGGTCACGAAGACGATCGGCGGCGGGGTGCGGAAGCGGGCCAGCACCTGCGCCATCTCCAGGCCGGTCAGGCCCGGCATCGAGATGTCCAGGAAGACCGCGTCGACCTCGGTCTCGCGCAGCAGCCGCAGCGCCTCGGTCGCGGAGTCGCAGGTCAGCACCCCGCCCACCCGTGCGTCGCGGGAGAGCAGGTAGGCGAGCTCGTCGAGCGCCGGGCGCTCGTCGTCGACCACGAGCACCCGCAGGCCGCTGGGCGGCACGGGCTGACGGCTGGGGTTCATGAGTGCACTCCCGGAGCGAACTTGGGCACCCGCACCACGACCTTGGTGCCGGCGCCGGGGGCGGTCTCGACGACGAGACCGTACTCGTCACCGAAGGCATTGCGAAGTCGGGCGTCCACGTTGCCCAGCCCCACCGAGTCGAGCGACGCGTCGCCGGCCAGGGCGCGTCGGACCCGCTCGGGATCCTCGCCGACACCGTTGTCCTCGACCTCGATGATGCACTCGTGGCCGAGGTCCTTGGCGGTGATCGACAGGTGGCCGGTGCCCTCGACGGCCTCCAGCCCGTGGCGCACCGCGTTCTCCGCGAGCGGCTGGATGCACAGGAAGGGCACCGTCACCGCCAGCACCTCGGGCGCGACCCGCAGCGTGACCTGGAGCCGGTCGCCGAAGCGGGCCTGCTCCAGCATCAGGTAGCGCTCGATGGAGTGCAGCTCCTCGGCCAGCGTCGTGAACTCGCCGTGGCTGCGGAAGGAGTAGCGGGTGAAGTCGGCGAACTCGAGCAGCAGCTCACGGGCCCGGTCGGGGTCAGTACGCACGAAGCTCGCGATCGCGCCCAGGGAGTTGTAGATGAAGTGGGGGCTGATCTGGGCCCGCAGGGCCCGGACCTCGGCCTCCATGGCGCGACGCCGCTCGGCGTCGAGCTCGGCCAGCTCGAGCTGGCCGCTGACCCACTGGGCCACCTCGTGCACGGCGAGCAGCAGGCCGGCGCTCGGCTCCGGCGCCATCGCGAGCAGCACGCCGACGGTGCGGTCCTCGACGGTGAGCGGGGTGGCGAAGGCGTGGCGCACCGGGCAGCCGGGGTTGTTGCACTCCAGCCCGGTGGGGTCGGTGGCGCCGGTGCCGCCCTCCTCGACGGTGCGGACGATCAGGTCGGCGACCTGCGGGCCGTGGTGGCCGCCGAGCCCGTCCCACACCAGCAGCCCGGCGGTGTCCGCCAGCGCCACCGCCGGCGTACCGAGCAGGGCGCGCAGGTGCTTCACGGCGCGTTGGGCGCTGTCCTGCGTCAGCCCCTCGCGCAGCGCGGGGGAGGCCTGCGAGATCGTGTGGAGGGTCTGGAAGGTGGCGCGGTCCGCCTCGGTGCCCAGCGGAGGGCGTCGAGGGAGGCGGATCCAGCTCATGCCTACGAACCTATAGGTGAGCGCCGTCGCTCAGGTGAAGTCGATGAGCAGCATGTCCGTGTCGGTGCCGTCGGAGGTGAAGAGGTCGGCGTCGAAGCGGAACTTCGGGGGTGCCTCCTTGGCCTCGCCCTGCGCCTCACCCTGCGCGTCGCCCTCTCGCGCGTCGGCCTGCGCGTCGGTCGCCGCGGCTGTGACGGCCACCCCGGCGACGCTCGCGACCGGCCCCGCGCCCGAGGTGATCCGCAACGCGTCGGTGCCGTCGTCGAAGAGACCGGGCTGGTGCACCACCTGGGTGCGCACCGCGTGCACGCGGTAAGGCAGCTGCATGCCGTCCATGCCGCGGCCGTAGTCGGCGTAGAAGGCCTGGACCTCCTCGACCGCGCGGGCCCGCGCCTCCGGCGAGAGCGCCGCGACCCAGGAACGCGACAGCACGAGGTCGGAGACCGTCTCGCGGTCGATGTCCTGCCAGATGGTGTACGTCTGCTCCTCGACGAAGCTGAAGAGGGGGGAGTGCAGCAGGCGCTCGGTGATCGTGGTGGTGCGCGGCTCGTTGTCACGCGCGCCGACGGGCCCCTCGAGGAAGGCGCCGAGGCGGCGCACCCACGGGATGCGCGTGTCACGCTCGTGCCAGACCACGCTGAGGTGGCCGCCGGTCTTCAGGGCCTTCGCGATGACGGGGAGCGTGCAGTCGAGGTCGAACGAGGTGAAGGCGGTCGAGCAGACGACCGCGTCGACCGACCGGTGGCGCAGCTCGAGCTCCTCGACGGTGCCCTCGGTGACCGGGACCGAGGGGAGCCGCGTACGCAGCACCTCGAGCATGGAGGCGTCGCGGTCGACCGCGTGCACGGCGTGGCCGGCGGCGACCAGCTGCTCGGTCAGCTTGCCGATGCCGGCACCGATCTCGAGCACGGTCTTGCCGTGGCCGGGCACGACCCAGTCGACGCACTCGCGCGGGTAGCCGGGGCGACCGTGGACATGGGCGGCGGCCACGCTGCGTGCGCCGCGCGGCTCCTCCGGGGGTCGTTCGCTCGCCATCGTCACAAGGCTACTAGCGTGGGGCGACGTGAGCACCGATCCCCTCGCCTGGCTGGCGGAACTCGAGGGCGTGGCCTCCGCGTACGCCGCCACGCGCGACGGCATTGACGTCATGCTGCGCGACCGCGGACTGCGCCAGACCGACCCGGCGACGACCGCCGAGGCGCTCGCGCTGGGTGCGCACGCCTCCGCCGTGCTGGAGGGGTCGACCGCGACGATCGAGGAGATCGCCGAGGGTCGGGGCGACGAGATCGCCCAGGACGCCCTGCGGCTCTCGGCCTCCGTGCTCTCGCTGACCCCGCAGCTCAAGCAGTCGCCGCTCCAGGTCTTCGCCCGCCTGCACGCGGTGGCTGCCTCCACCGCCCTGCCCGCCGAGGCGCTCGGTCGCCCGCGCGACGCGGAGTCGGCGAAGCGGCTCCAGGGCCTGGCCGAGGTCGTGCTCTCGTCGAGCCAGGTGCCGGCGCTGCTGCTGGCCGCCGTGGTCCACGCCGACATCGCCACCGCCGCGCCCTTCGCCTCCCACAACGGGATCGTGGCCCGGGCCGCCGAGCGGCTGGTGCTGGTCGCGCGCGGCGTCGACCCGAAGGCGCTGATGGTGCCGGAGGCCGGTCACCTGGCGTTGCGCGAGCAGTACGAGTCCAACCTGCGGGGCTACGCGACGGGCAGCCAGCGCGGCGTCCACGCGTGGGCGCTCTACGCCGCCGAGGCGTACGCGAAGGGCATGGAGCTGAGCCCGCTGCGGCCGGTGAAGAGGCCACGCCGCGAGCGCGGCTGACGGTGGAGCGCGAACGCGGCTGAGGGTGGAGCGTGAGCGCGGCTGACTGGCCGAGCATGCGAGCGGCACCCGCTCGTCGAGGACCGGATGCCGCCGCTGACACGTGGGTGCGGGATATCAAGCGTGCTGTCTCATGTTGTGACCTGCGGAAGTCCGCCTGGTCAGCGCCCTTTCGAAGGGATGGTCGCCGCGTGGGTACCCGACTCACGTGCTGCTCTGGAGTTGTTGCTGTCCTGTCTACCTCGATCCTGCGGGACCTTCAAGGGTTGACTTGTCCGCCCTCCGGTGGCGCAATACGCGCGCCCGTGGAAGGGCGTACGAGGGTGGGTCGAGGGCGTCCTGAGGGCCGGGTCGGACGCTGTGTCGGACGCCGTGTCAGACGCCGCGCGGACGCTTGCGCGAGTTGGCCCAGACGTAGCCGCCGAAGGCCACCGCACCGCCCACCGCGAGCGCTGCCAGCGTGGGTCGGGAGACCTTCGCGCGGCTGCTCAGGCCCACCGGGCGGCTGAAGACCAGGACCGGCCACTCGTGCTGCTCGGCGACCTTCTTCAGCTCCTTGTCGGGGTTGACCGCGAAGGGGTGGCCGACCACCTCGAGCATCGGCACGTCGGTCACCGAGTCGCTGTAGGCGTAGCACTCGGCCAGGTCGTAGCCCGCCTCCTCGGCGAGGTCGCGGATCGCCCGCGCCTTCTCCTCGGCGTAGACGTAGCGGGTGATCTCGCCGGTGTACTTGCCCTCGGGGGATCTCCAGCTCGGTGGCCACCACGCCGTCGGCGCCGAGCAGCTGGCCGATCGGCTCGACGACGTCGAGGCCGGAGGCGGAGACGATGATGACGTCGCGGCCCTCCGCCTTGTGCTCCTCGATCAGGCAGACCGCCTCGTCGTAGACCAGCGGGTCGACCACGTTGTGCAGGGTGTCGGCGACGATCTCGCGGACCGTGGCGACGTCCCAGCCGGTGACCAGGCCGGAGAGGAACTCGCGCAGCTTGTCCATCTGGTCGTGGTCGGCGCCGCGACCGCGAAGACAAACTGGGCGTAGGCCGACCGCAGCATGGCGCGCTTGGTGATCAGCCCGCCATCGGCGAAGTGGCGGCTGAACGCAAGGGTGCTCGACGCGGCGATGATCGTCTTGTCGAGATCGAAGAAGGCCGCTGCGGGGCGGTGCATGGATTCATCGTAGGCACGCGACGGTCCCCGACGGGGCACAGTTGAACGGCTCGTACGTGAATGTGGCGTGCGCCACAACCGGGCGGGCAGGGCCGTGGGGTCTCCACAGTTGGCTCGCACCGGGACCCTCCACAGGCCTGCGCCCAGCCGCCAGCGGCCGGCCTCGGAGCGCGTCAGGCTCGCCGGCATGAGGTTGAGGGAGAGGTCCGGGGAGCCGGGGGTGACGGCTCCGTACGCCGACGTGATGGTGGTCTCGCAGGACGCGGCCGTCGTCGACGAGGTGCAGCGGTGCGCCGCGGGGGCGGGGCGTGGTGTCGAGGTGCTCGGCGTCGTCGAGGCGTCGGCGCGCTGGCCCAGCGCCCGGGTGGTGCTGGTCGGCGACGACGTCCTCGGGGCGGTGCTGGCCGCTGGTCCGCGGCGCCGCCCCGACGTGCACCTGCTGTGCCGGGGCGCACCGACCACCGGTCACTTCCGGGCCGGCGTCAGCCTGGGCGCGGAGAGCGTCACCGCGCTCGACGGGGCGCGGGAGTGGCTGACCGGGCTGCTGCAGGAGCGAGCCGCGGGGCCGCCGGGACGGGTGGTCGCCCTGCTCCCCGGGTCGGGCGGGGCGGGCGCCACCACCGCTGCGGCGGCCCTGGCCCAGGTGGCGGCGCGGCGTGGGCTGCGTGTGGTGGCGCTCGACTGTGACCCGTGGGGCCCGGGGCTGGACCGCACCGTGGGGGTCGACGAGAGGAGCGGGCTCGGGTGGCGCGAGATCGCCGCCTCGCCCGGGCGGATCGCGGCCGCCTCGTTGGCGGCCGCCGTCCCTCGGCACGAGGGGATCGGGCTGGTCGTCGGGGCCTCCGACGCGCTGGCGCCGGCGGTCGTGCGCGACGTCGTGGAGGCCGCGCGGCTCGGCCACGACCTGGTGGTGGTGGACCTGCCGCGCGGGCAGGTGGCGCTGGCCCGTGAGGTGCTCGCCCGGTGCGACCGCGCCCTGCTGGTGGTGCGGCCGTCGGTGGCGGGCCTGGCGGCTGCCACCCGTCAGGTCTCCGAGCTGGGAGGTGGCCTCGACGTGGTGGTGCGGCGGGGTGGCGAGGGCGCTGCTGGTGTGGGTGACGAGGCGGTACGCAGCGCCACCGGCGCCCGGCTCGTCGCCCGGCTGCCCTTCCGGCGGGGTCTCGACGAGTCGGTCGACCTGGGGCTGGGGCCGGTCCGTTCCCGGCGCGGCGGCTGGGCGCGGGCGGTCGACAGGCTCCTGGACGACGTGCTGCACGGCGACCTCACCGGCCCGGAGGTGGCCCGGTGAGCGTGGAGATGGCCGACGCGGTCCGCGACGACCTGGTTCGCCACGGCGGAGAGCTCACCCCGCACCGGATCGCCCTGGCACTGCAGCGCCTCGGCCTGCCGGTCAGTGCGACCGCCGTCAGCGACGTGCACGAACACGTGCTGCGCACGGCCCACGGCCTGGGCCCCCTCGCACCGCTGGTGGCCGACCCCACCGTCACCGACGTGCTGGTCAACGGACCCGGCCCGGTCTGGGTGGACCGTGGACAGGGGGTCGAGGTCACGGACGTGGTCCTGGCCTCGGAGGACGAGGTCCGACGCATCGCGCAACGACTCGCCGCGCGAGGCGGGCGGCGACTCGACGACGCATCGCCGTTCTGCGACGTACGGCTGCCGGAGGGGGCGCGGTTCCACGCGGTGCTGGCGCCGCTCGCGCACCCCGGCACGGCCGTCTCGCTGCGCATCCCGCGGGCCCGCAACTTCACCCTCGACGAGCTGGTCGACGCCGGGATGGTGACCCAGCCGGGCGCGCGGCTGCTGCGCGACGTGGTCGCCGGACGGCTCGCCCACCTCGTCAGCGGCGGGACCGGCAGCGGCAAGACCACCCTGCTCACCACGCTGCTGGGCCTGGTGCCGCCGAGCGAGCGGGTCGTGGTCGTGGAGGACTCGGCCGAGCTGCGGCCCGACCACCCGATGGTCGTGGGGCTGGAGGCGCGCCCGGCCAACACCGAGGGCAGCGGTGAGGTGTCGCTGCGTACGTTGGTGCGCCAGGCCCTGCGGATGCGCCCCGACCGGGTGGTGGTCGGCGAGGTGCGTGGCGCCGAGGTGGTCGACCTGCTGGCGGCGATGAACACCGGACACGAGGGCGGGTGCGGCACGCTGCACGCCAACTCCGCCGAGCAGGTGCCGGCGCGCATCGAGGCGCTGGCGGCTCCCGCGGGCATCGACCGCGTTGCGGCCGCCGCCCAGTTCGTCGCCGCCGTCGACGTGCTGCTCCACGTGAGCCGTGGCGCCGACGGCCGCCGCCGGTTGGCGCAGGTGGCGGTGCCACGGCTGGGTGAGCGCGGAGCGGAGGCGGTGTGGGCGTTGGAGTTCGGCCGGGACGGGCGGGTCAAGGAGGGGCCGGGCGCAGCCTTGCTGGCCGACCGGTTGGAGGGGCGGCGGTGACCTGGTCGACGGCGCTGGCGGCAGTGGCGCTGGCGTGTGCGGTCCTGCTGTCGTGGCCCGTACGCCTGGTGCCCGGCGGGACGCTGCCCACGCTCCGCTGGCCGCGTCCTCGGCGGGCGCGGGCGGAGCGGCGGGCCCGGTCGGCCCGGGCGGGCGAAGCCTGCAGCGTGCTGGCCGAGGAGCTGCGCGGCGGGCGCGACCCCGGCTCCGCCCTGCGCTGGGCGGGGGAGGTCTGCCCGGAGCTGGGGCCGGTGGTGCAGGCGTACGACCTCGGTGCCGACGTGCCCGCCGCGCTCCGTCGCACCGGGGTGGCGCCGCTGGCCCGGGTGGCGGGCGCGTGGCAGGTGGCCCACCGCAGCGGGCAGGGACTGGCCGATGCGCTCGAGGCGGTGGCCGACGAGCTGCGGCTCGAGGCCGCGACCCGCCGGGTCGTCACCGCCGAGCTGGCCTCCGCCCGTGCCACCGCGCGGATGCTCGTCGGGCTGCCGGTGCTCGCCCTGGTCGTGGTGACGTGGAGCGGCGCCGAGCCGTGGCGGTTCTTCCTCGGGGTGGGCGGCGCGCTGTGCGGGCTGGCCGGTCTCGTGCTGATGGCGGCAGGGCTGGCCTGGATCGAGCGGATCGCCGACGCGGTCGAGGCGCGGGCGTGAGTGCGCTGGTCGCGGCGCTGGGCTGGGCCGGCGCGCTGCTGCTCAGTGGTCGCCCTCGACCGGCGCGCCGCCGGACTGCGCGTGAGGGACGGGGTGGGCCGTCGTCGCGGCTCGCGCAGGTCGTGCTCTGCCTGGCGGCCGGCGCGGTGGCCGGCCTGGCGTTCGCCGGGCCGCGGCCGGGCGCGCTGGTGTGGACCGTGGTGGTGGCGATGGCGTGCGGGTGGCTGCTGCGGCGCGGGCCGGCGCTGCTGGCGGCGCGCGCGGAGCGGGAGGTGGCACGCGACCTGCCGCACCTGGTCCTGCTGCTGGGGGCGGGGCTGCGGGCAGGCGCCTCCCCGGCTGCTGCGCTCACGGCGGCCTGCGAGGCGAGCCCGGGGCCTGTCTCCGAGCGGTTGGCCCCGGTCACCGCCCGGCTCGTGTGGGGCACGGACCCCGCCGAGGTCTGGGACGACCTGGCCCACGACCCCGTGCTCGGCCCGCTGGGTCGGCGGTTGGCGCGCTCCCACCGCACCGGCGCGGCCGTCTCTGACGCGGTGGCCGAGCTGGCGCGCGACCTGGCGGCGCGACGGCGTACGGAGGTCGAGGACCTGGCGCGCACCGTCGGCGTGCGGGCCGCCCTGCCGTTGGGACTGTGCCTGCTGCCCGCCTTCCTGCTGCTGGGGATCGTGCCGGTCGTGGCGGGGCTGGTGAGCAGCCTCTCCTTCGGCTGAGCAGGTCATGACGGCCGCCGTTTCTGCACATGCCTGACGGCGCGGACGGGCGGTGGATGAGCGGACGCAGCGGCACCCGACGGCCGCGAGGGTGGAACCACGGCCGAACGAGCGGCCGCCGACCAAGGAGGTAACGATGGCAGGACAGCACGGCCGCAGCGAGGCAGGCATCACCACGGCGGAGTACGCGGTCGGCACGGCCGCAGGAGCTGGCTTCGCCGGCCTCCTCTTCGCGATGCTGACCGGTGGCTTCGGCGACCAGCTGCTCAACACGCTCTTCGACCACGTCCTCTCGCTGCTGGGCCTGGGATGAGGCGCGACGAGCGTGGCGCGGTCACCGCCGAGATCGCCCTGGGGCTGCCGCTGCTCGGGGCGCTGACCGTGGGCCTGGTGTGGCTCCTGGCGGCCGGCGCGGCCCAGGTGCGGGCAGTCGACGCAGCGCGCGAGACCGCCCGTGCCCTGGCCCGGGGTGACGCGGCGGCCGACGCGGTCGAGGTGGGGGAGCGCATCGCCCCCGCCTCGGCCCGCGTGGCGGTGGTGAGCGGCCAGGGCGACCACGTCCGGGTCCGCGTCACCGCCAGGGTCCGCGGGCCGGGCGGGCTCTTCGCCTCGTTGCCGGCCGTGCCGGTCGACGCCGAGGCGGTGGCGCTGCTGGAGAGCGCGCCGTGACGGGGCGATCGAGGACGGAGCGCGGGGCCGGGACGATCTTGGTCGTCACCACCGCCACGGTGCTGCTGACCATGGCGATCGTGATGGCGGCCTGCGTCGGCCTGCTGCACGCCCACCGCCGCGCCCAGGCGGCCGCCGACCTGGCGGCGCTGGCCGGTGCTGCAGCCCTGCAGCAGGGGGCCGACGGCTGCGGTCAGGCCGACGAGGTGGCGGCGCTCAACGGCGCCAGCCTCGTACGCTGCCGCGTCACCGACCGGCGGGTGCGGGTGGTCGCCGGCGTACGCGGTCCGGCCTGGGGCGGGTTCGACGACGAGCTGCTGGGTGAGGCCGAGGCAGGTCCCTCGTGAGGTCGGGTGAAGTGACGTGGCCTCAGCGGTGGCGGCTGCCGGTCTCCGGACCCGCGTCCCGGTCTGGCCGGTCGTCCCGGTCGGGCCGGTCGCCGCGACGCAGCAGCTCCTTGCGCTCCTTGCGGCCGGCGATGCTGCGCCGGGTGCCCCACTTGAGGATCCCGAAGCCCCAGATCAGGCAGACGCCGGAGACCAGTCCGATCGCGAAGATCGTCAGCGCGCTGAGCTCCATGCCGAGCAGCTCGGCCGAGCCCTCGGAGACGAAGAGTGCGGAGAGCAGGGCGATCAGGCCCACCAGCATGAGGACCAACCCGAGAGCCACCATGCGTTCGACGCTACTGCTCGGGCGGCGCCCCGGCCAGCAGCACGTCGAGCAGGCGCAGCGCGCCGGCCTTGTCGAGCGGGTTGTTCTGGTTGCCGCACTTGGGCGACTGGATGCAGGAGGGGCAGCCCTCGAAGCACTCGCAGGCCGCGATGGTGTCGCGGGTGGCAGTGAGCCACCGGTGGGCCGCGTGGAAGCCACGCTCGGAGAAGCCGGCGCCACCGGGGTGGCCGTCGTGGACGAAGACGGTCAGCACGCCGGTGTCGGGGTGGCGCGCCGTGGAGACGCCGCCGATGTCCCAGCGGTCGCAGGTGGCGAAGAGCGGCAGCAACCCGATCGAGCAGTGCTCGGCGGCGTGCGCGGCCCCAGGCAGGTCGACCGCGTCGAGGCCGGCGGCGTCGAGCGCGTGGTCGGGCACGGTCCACCACACCGACGTCGTACGCAGCGTGCGCGGCGGCAGGTCGAGCGGGTGCTCGGCGACCACCTCGCCGGAGGGCTGCCGACGTACGAGGTAGGAGACGACCTGGCTGGTGACGTCGACGTCCCCGAAGTGCAGCGTGCAGTCACCCCACGGCACCCGCTCACGGGTCGCGGCGATGGTGATGTCGGTGGTCTCGCGGGCGGAGGTCGAGAAGTCGACGTCGCGCCGGGTGATCACGGCCAGGTGGTCGTCGAGGTCGAGGCTCTCCACGAGCCAGGTCTCGCCACGGTGCACGTAGACGGCGCCGGGGTGGGCGGTGCTGTGGACGGACGCGGCGTCGACGGTGCCGACCACCCGTCCACTCTCGGCCTCCATCAGCGAGAAGGCGGCACCGCCGGTGGAGCGGATGTCGGTGTGGTCGCTGGGGCGCGAGGAGTCGGTCCAGAACCAGCCCCGTGGGCGCTTGCGCAGCAGCCCTGCCGCCACCAGGCCGTCGACCACCACGCGGGCCTGCGGCCCGAAGAGGTCGAGGTCGGCCTCGGTCAGGGGGATCTCGTGGGCGGCGGCGCACAGCTGCGGCGCCAGGACGTACTGGTTGTCCGGGTCGAAGGCCGTCGCCTCTACGGGGGCGCCGAGCAGCGCCTCGGGGTGGGCGACCAGGTAGGTGTCGAGCGGGTCGTCGCGGGCCACGAGCACGGCCATCGCGTCCTGCCCGTCACGCCCGGCCCGGCCCACCTGCTGCCACAGCGCGGCGCGGGTGCCGGGGAAGCCGGCGATCAGGACCGCGTCCAGCCCGCTGATGTCGATCCCGAGCTCGAGGGCGTTGGTCGCCGCCAGGCCGGTCAGGCGCCCGGCGCGCAACGACTCCTCCAGGTCGCGGCGCTCCTCGGGCAGGTAGCCACCCCGGTAGGAGGCCACCCGGTCGGGCAGCGACGCGTCCACGTCGGCGAGCAGCTCTCGGGCGCGGACGGCGACCTGCTCGGCGCCGCGGCGCGAGCGTACGAAGGCCAGCGTGGCGACGTCCTCGGTCACGAGGTCGGCCAGCAGGTCCGCGGTCTCCGAGGAGGCAGCCCGGCGCACGGGCGCCCCGTTCTCTCCGATGAAGGAGGTCAGCGGCGGCTCCCAGAGCCCGATGGAGACCCGCCCGCGAGGCGAGTGGTCGGCCGTCAGGGCCAGGTGGTCCAGGCCGGTGAGACGGTGCGCCGCCACCTCCGGCTCGGCGACGGTGGCCGAGCAGAGCACGAAGGTCGGGGAGGCGCCGTACGACGCGGCGACGCGTCGGAGCCGCCGCAGCACCTGGGCGACATGGGCACCGAAGACGCCGCGGTAGTGGTGGCACTCGTCGACGACCACCCACTCCAACTTCGAGAGGAAGCGCGCCCAACGATGGTGCGAGGGCAGGAGCGAGCGGTGCAGCATGTCGGGGTTGGTGAGCAGGTACTCCCCGTGGTCCCGCGCCCAGTCGCGCTGCTCCCGGCTGCTGTCGCCGTCGTGCGTGGTGACGCGTACGCCCGTGCGCAGCGCCGTCAGGCCGGCCAGCTGGTCCTGGGCGAGCGCCTTGGTCGGGGAGAGGTAGAGCGTGGTCGCGCCGCGCTCGTCGCGGGACCCGCGCGCGCCGAGCGTGCCCGACAGCACCGGAACCTGGTAGGCGAGCGACTTGCCCGACGCGGTCCCGGTCGCCAGCACGACGTGCTGTCCGGCGTGCACCGCCTCGGCGGCGAGCACCTGGTGCAGCCACGGCTGGGTGACCCCCCGCGCCTCGAAGGCCCCGCGGACGGCGGGATCGACCCATTCGGGCCACGGTGCGTGGGTCGCCTCACGTGCCGGCAGCTCCTCGAGGTGGCGCAGCCGGTCCTCCCGTCCGGGGACGGCGGCAAGGCGCTCGACGACGTCGGCGATGCGGTGGTCGGTGGGGGTCACGAGTCCAGTCTGTCTGGTGGGTCCGACGACTTCGGCTGGACGTTTGTTAGCCTGCGTGCAGCCACTCGGGTAAGACCCGGGAGGCGGCTCGGCATGGGGCCGGGTGCGAACCGGGAGGAGCGACACCATGGACCTGACGCTGGACGCCCAGGAAAAGGGCGGTCGGACCGTCATTTCCGTCGGGGGTGAGATCGACGTCTACACGGCCCCCAAGCTGCGTGACACGATCACGGACTTCGTGGCGGCAGGCGCCTACGACCTCGTCGTCGACCTGAGCGCCGTGGAGTTCCTCGACTCCACCGGCCTCGGCGTGCTCGTGGGGGGACTCAAGAAGGTCCGCTCCCACGACGGATCGATGTCGCTGGTCTGCGGCCAGGACCGCCTGTTGAAGATCTTCCGGATCACGGGCCTGGCGAAGGTCTTCGAGATCCACCCCGACCAGGAGACCGCACTGGCCCAGTGAGGCCGTGACTGTCCGACCTGACGACGAGCACCCGCGTACCTCGGTACGCGGGTGTTGTCGTTCTCCGGCCCGATGCGGACGCTCTCGACGCCACCGCCACGCATTCACAGGCAGACGTACGAACACGTCTGGAAATTGGGGCTGGCGTGACGCAGGTCACATGTGCGTAGAGTGTCGAGGCATCTGACAGACAGGCACGGAGGGGCGCAGATGACGGTTCTTGCTGGAGCAGTCGACGGACCCACCCCGGAGCTCTCCGGGGGCAACCTCACCCTGGTGGTCGTGGTCCTGGCGATCGCCCTCGCGGCCCTCGCGATGGCCGCGGTCTTCCGGTCGCAGGTGCTCGCGGCCGCCGAGGGCACCGAGCGCATGAAGACGATCGCGCAGGCGGTGCAGGAGGGGGCCAGCGCCTACCTCGCGCGCCAGTTCCGCACGCTGGCCGTCTTCGCCGCGATCGCCTTCTTCGTCCTGCTCGCCCTGCCCGCCGCCGACATGGGTGTGCGGATCGGGCGCTCCGTCTTCTTCCTGCTGGGTGCCGGCTTCTCGGCCGCCATCGGCTACCTCGGCATGTCGCTCGCCGTGCGCGCCAACCTCCGCGTCGCGGCCGCCGCCAACACCCAGGGGCGTGAGCCCGCCATGACCGTCGGCTTCCGCACCGGGGCCTTCGTCGGCATGGCCACCGTCGGCCTGGGCCTGCTGGGCGCCAGCTCGGTCGTGCTGATCTTCCGTGACGAGGCGGCCCACGTGCTCGAGGGCTTCGGCTTCGGCGCCGCGCTGCTCGCGATGTTCATGCGCGTCGGTGGCGGCATCTTCACCAAGGCCGCCGACGTCGGCGCCGACCTGGTCGGCAAGGTCGAGCAGAACATCCCCGAGGACGACCCGCGCAACGCCGCCACCATCGCCGACAACGTCGGTGACAACGTCGGCGACTGCGCCGGCATGGCCGCCGACCTCTTCGAGTCGTACGCCGTCACGCTGGTCGCCGCGCTGATCCTCGGGTCGCAGGCCTTCGGCGACGCCGGCCTGGTCTTCCCGCTGCTCATCCCCGCCGTCGGCGCCCTCACCGCGGTGCTCGGCATCATGCTCACCAAGGCGAAGGCCGGCGAGAACGGCCTCACCACCATCAACCGGGCCTTCTACATCTCCTCGGCCGTCGGTGCGCTCGGCTGCGTGGTCCTCTCCTACGTCTACCTGCCGTCGTCGTTCGCCGCGTTCGACAACGTCACCGGCACCGACATGGCCGACGCCTCGGGCGACCCGCGGCTCATCGCGTCGGCCGCCGTCGTCATCGGCGTGGTCATGGCCGCCGCGATCCTCGGCCTGACCGGCTACTACACCGGCACCGAGCACCGTCCCGTCAAGGACGTCGGGCGCACGTCGCTCACCGGCGCCGCGACCGTGATCCTCTCGGGCCTCAGCGTCGGCTTCGAGTCGGCCGTCTACACGACTCTGGTCATCGGTGCCGCGGTCTTCGGCGGCTTCCTGCTCGGCGGCTCCACGCTGACCCTCTCGCTCTTCGCGGTCGCCCTCGCCGGGTGTGGCCTGCTCACCACCGTCGGCGTGATCGTCGCGATGGACACCTTCGGCCCGGTCTCCGACAACGCCCAGGGCATCGCGGAGATGTCGGGCGACGTCTCCGAGCAGGGCGCGCAGATCCTCACCGAGCTCGACGCCGTCGGCAACACCACGAAGGCGATCACCAAGGGCATCGCGATCGCCACCGCGGTGCTGGCCGCCACGGCGCTCTTCGGGTCGTACGCAACCTCGGTCTTCTCCGCCGTGGCCGACTCCGGGGCGGACGACGTCCTGCTCTTCCGGGTCTTCGACCCGGCCATCCTGGTCGGCGTCCTGCTGGGAGGCGCGGTCGTCTTCCTCTTCTCGGGGCTGGCGATCAACGCGGTGGCCCGTGCGGCAGGCGCGGTCGTCATGGAGGTCCGGCGCCAGTTCCGCGACATCCCGGGGATCATGGAGGGCACCGGCCGTCCGGAGTACGGCAAGGTCGTCGACATCGTCACCCGCGACTCGCTGCGTGAGCTGGTCACCCCCGGCGTCCTCGCCGTGATGGCCCCGATCGCGGTCGGCTTCGGCCTCGGCGTCGAGGCGCTCGCCGGCTTCCTGGCCGGTGCGATCGGCGCCGGCACCCTGATGGCGGTCTTCCTGGCCAACGCCGGCGGCGCCTGGGACAACGCGAAGAAGCTGGTCGAGGACGGCCACCACGGGGGCAAGGGGTCGGAGGCCCACGCGGCCACCGTCATCGGCGACACCGTGGGCGACCCGTTCAAGGACACCGCCGGCCCGGCCATCAACCCGTTGCTCAAGGTGATGAACCTGGTCTCGCTGCTGATCGCCAGCACCATCGTCCAGCTGTCGATGGGCGACGACGAGAACGCGCTGCTCCGCTACGGAATCGCCGCCGTCGCGGTCATCGTGATCGTCGGTGTCGTGGCCGCGTCCAAGAGCCGCGAGAGCGGCCTGGCGACCGACGGCGACCCCACGGCGGAGCCTGCCGGCCAGCACGTGGGGTGAGCGGGCGGCGTACGTCGTCAATCGCGGGACGGCACTACCTCGACCGCGGCGCACCCTCTAGGGTCGTCGCACAGCGGGGCGGAGCGCGCCCCGAGGGAGAGGGAGCCCGTCCATGAAGCTGCGCATCCGATCGCTGGCCCTGGTGCCGGTCGTCGCGCTGGTCCTGACCGCCTGCGGCGGAGCCTCGGAGGAGGAGTACGTCGACGCGATGTCGTCCGGCCTCACCTCCGCCGAGACCCAGCCGCTCACCAAGCCGAAGGCCGAGTGCGTCTCCGAGCGCTTCGTCGGCCGGATGGGCACCGACCGCCTCGCGGACGACTACGACGCCGAGGACTTCGAGCGCGACGCCGCCCAGCTCACCTTCGAGGACCTCGACCTCACCGAGCCCGAGGCCAACGAGCTCTTCGACGACTTCATCGACTGCGGCGCCGACATGCGCGGCCGGGTGATCGCGGCGCTCGGCGACAGCGAGCTCGCGTTGCCCGAGGGGATGATGGACTGCCTCAAGGGCAAGATCACCGAGGGCCAGATGCGCAACCTCTTCGTGCCGCTGATGCGCACCGGCAAGGCCTCGCTCGACGCCGGCTCGCAGAAGAAGCTCGAGAAGTCGATCGTCACCTGCTACGAGGGCCTGATCCAGAACCAGGGCTGACGTCGTCGGTGGCGGCTGGGAGGATGGGCGCCATGCCTGAGTCCACCCCGCTGCTTGCCGACGACCAGCTGCCCCACGACCTGCGTGACGCGCTGTCGGGGGCGTCGTTCACCTACGACGCGGTGGCCGACGCCCTCGGCGTCCGCGCGCACGAGGCGCTGGGCCGCAACGAGACGACGCCGGGCGAGCGGGCCACCCGCGGTGGGAGTCCGCTGGAGACCCTGACCCGGCTCTTCACGCTGCAGCGCCCGGTCACGGCGGAGCACGCCGACGCCGCGCTGCCCGGGCTGGTGCAGCGCCTGGTTGCCGCCGGCGTGCTGGAGACCTCCGGCGGCGAGGTGCGCGCAACCCTGGACGTACGCCCGTACGCCACCGACGACGAGGGCGCCGGCGGCGACCGGTGGATCCTCTCCGACCTCACGCCCGGCATGGACGGACGCCCCAACCAGGTCGACGGTGACTACGTGCTCGGGATCAGCCCCGCGTCGACGTCGCTGGCCCAGCTCACCATGCGTACGCCCGTGGGCCGCTCCCTCGACCTCGGCACCGGCTGCGGTGTGCAGGCGCTCCACCTCGCCGCGCACAGCGACGCGGTGGTGGCGACCGACGTCAACGCCCGGGCCCTGGCGATGACCCGCTTCACCATGCGCCTCAACGGCATCGACAACGTCGACGTGCGCGACGGCTCCTTCTTCGAGCCGGTGGCGGGGGAGAAGTTCGACCTGATCGCCACCAACCCGCCCTTCGTCATCTCGCCCGCGACCGGTGAGCGGCTCGTCTACCGCGACTCCGGCCTGCCCGGCGACCAGGTCGTCGAGCACGTGGTCCGACGCGGCGTCGAGCACCTCACCGACGGCGGCTGGCTGCAGGTGCTGGCCAACTGGGTGGTCGCCGAGGGCACCGAATGGGACGAGCGCCTGGCCAGCTGGCTTCCCGTCGACACCTCGGCCTTCGTCGTGCAGCGCGAGGTCCTCGACCCGGCGGGCTACGTGGAGCTGTGGCTCAAGGACGCGGGCCTGCACGGCGGCCCCGACTACCTGCAGCGCTACGACGCGTGGCTGTCGTGGATGGAGGAGCAGGGCATCGCCGGCGTCGGCTTCGGCTGGATCAACGTACGCCGCGGCGGCACCGCCCGTGAGCTGGTCGAGTGGCCCTACGACGTCGAGCAGCCCATCGCGCCGGCGATCGAGGAGTGGGAGACCACCCACGACGCGCTGGCCGGCCTGGTCGACCTGGCCGAGGAGCGCCTGGTGCTGCGCAACGACGTGCGCCAGGAGACGCAGGGCTCGCCCGGCGCCGAGGACCCGGAGACCATCGTGCTGCGCCAGCAGCGCGGCATGCGGCGCGCCCGCCAGGTCGACACCCTCGAGGCCGCGCTGGTCGGCGCCTGCGACGGCGACCTCACCGTCGGCCAGATCCTCGACGCGGTGGCCAGCCTCCTCGACTCCGACCCGGTCGGGGTGCGCGCGCAGGTGCTGCCCGCCGTGCGCGAGATGGTCGCGGAGGGGTTCCTCGACCTGGCGTGAGCCGCGTACGAGACAGGGCGGAGCAGGGCTGACAACCTCCACCCGACGCCTCATGATGGATGGATGGATGCGGCTGCTCTTCGTCCACGGGGCGGGCGGGTTCCTCGACGACAAGGTGCTCGCCACGGGGCTGCGCGACCGGCTGCAGGTGCCGGTCGAGATGCCGCTGATCGGAGACGACGACATGTCCGTCGAGGCGTGGGCTGCGCCCGTACGCCGTCACCTCGCCGCCCTCGGGCGCGACGACGTCGTCATCGGTCACTCGTTCGGGGCGACGATCCTCCAGTGGGTGCTGGCGGAGCAGGTGGGGGCCGCGTCGGGCGCTGCTGCTGGCCGCGCCCGACTGGTCGCCCGACGGGTGGGACGTCGCCCAGTACGTCCACCACGGCCCCGAGCCCGCGATGGCGGTGGCGCTGCACCACTGCCGCGACGACGAGGAGGTGCCGTTCGACCACCTCGCGCTCAACGCGGCGCGGATGCCGTCGGCGTACGTCGTGGAGCATCCGCGCGGCGGGCACCAGTTCGTCGGGCTGGTGGAGACGATCGCCGAGGCGGTGGCGCGCCCGGCGTCCTGATGCCAAGGTGGAGCCGTCCCCCGACACGTGGAGGCCCGGTCTTGGTCGAGCTCTCGCAGGAGCAGGAGCGAGTCGCGGCGGCCACGCGCCTGATCCGCGCTGGCCATGGCGGTCTGGCTGCTGGCGCTGGCGGTCTGGGTCAGCAGCCACGGCCCGCCCAAGCAGGTGCACCTGGTCATCGGCTGGCTCTGGCTGGCCACCATCGCGTGGAACGTCCGCGCCCCGCTGCGGGTGCACCTCGCCTTCGTCCGCGACTGGGCTCCGGCCGTGCTCGTGCTGACCCTCTACCTCTTCGGCCGAGGACTCTCCGACGAGCTCGGCATCGTCTCGGTCCACGTCACCGAGCCGATCACCGCGGACCGCTGGCTCTTCGGCGGGACGCTGCCGACCGAGTACCTCCAGGCGCAGCTGTGCGGGGTGCCGTGCTCGCGCACCTCGCCCCCGCACTGGTACGACGTGCTGCTGACCACCGTCTACGTCTCCCACTTCGTCGTCGGGCTGGGCCTGGCGGTGGTGCTGTGGCTGCGCGACCGCGCCGAGTGGCTGCGCTACATGTGCCGCTACCTCAGCCTCAACGTGGTCGCGCTCGTCATCTACGTGCTCTACCCGATGGCCCCGCCGTGGATGGCCGCGCAGCAGGGCCACGTGCCCGGCACGGTCGAGCGGATCACCGCCCGCGGCTGGTTCGACCTGGACCCGGTCGGCACGTGGCACCAACGCTTCTCGGCCGTCGGCAACCAGGTGGCGGCGATGCCGTCGCTGCACGCGGCGATCGCGATCTTCGTCGCGGTCTGGCTGATCAGTCGCCTGCGCTCACCGTGGCGCTGGGCGCTGCTGCTCTATCCGGCCGCGATGTCGTTCATGCTCGTCTACTACGCCGAGCACTACGTCGTCGACATCATCGCCGGGGCTGCCGTCGTCGGGGTGGTCTGGTGGGGCTGGGCGGCCGGCGAGCGGTGGTGGGCGCGACGTCCCAGCACGTCCCGGTCTTCTGTGCCAGCGTGTGCACCATGCGACTCGCCGTGACTGCCATCCTCGGAGCCCTTGCCCTCTTCATGGCCGGCGCCGTCCGTGCCGGGCTGGACCAGAGCGTCGATCCCGAGCTCGTCCTTGGGTCCTCCTACGCCCTCGGTGGTGCCGGGCTCATGGCGCTGCTCGCGGTCGGTGTGGCGCTGGGGATCGGCCTCGCGCGCGACTGAGGCGGCCTCACAGCGCCATCAGCACGACGATCAGCAGCGCGGTCAGGACGAGTGAGACCAGCAGCGAACCACCACAGCCGAGGCGGTTGTTGAAGAAGAGGAACATCGGGCCTCCTGGGTCGGCAACGTGGCCCTGCCCGGCCGGGCAGTGAGGTGATCCCTACCCAGCGACCGAGCTCCTGACCCTCATGTGCGCTCGGCCCACTCGAAAACTGTGGAAATGATGACCGCGGGACCGGCGTGTCCGAGCATCAACTCCACAGTTCGCGGGGCGGGGGCGAGCGCCTGGGCGGGGCGGGGCGGGGCGGACCCGGATCAGCAGTTCAGGTCCCGGAAGATCCGATCCACCCCGCCGCCGCGACGTGCGCCTGGCTGTCCAACCGCCGCCACACCGTGTCGCCGCTGGCCAGCTCCAGGCAGGTGACGCCGGGGGCAGCGGGGGCGGCGTGGGCCGCGATGGCGTCCGCACGGACGTACGCAGGCACCCCGGGCGCGACGCTGGCCGGGTGGAAGTCGCCGTACGAGGAGACCTGGTCAAGCACCCGATGCGGTGCCAGGTCTGCCGAGTCGAGCTCCTCGACGAAGACGTCGCGACCGTTCCTGCGTACGCGGGTGCGTGAGGTCAGCGCGCCGGGCTCCTCGCCGTGGCGACCCAGGACCAACGTCTCGCGCAGCAGTGCCCGCGCCCCGATGTCCAGGTCGAGCTCGAGCGAGCGCTCGACCTGCGACCCGGCCGCGGAGACCCACGGCAGCGTCTCGTGGACCAGGCAGCCCCCCGGCTCCACCGTGAACCGGGTCGCCCAGCGCGCCGACCCGCCGCGCATGTCGTAGGCGACCGTCCCACCGGTCTCCACCAGCTCCAGGCGCAGCCCACGGCCGACGGTCACGTGCAGCGCCACGTCGTCGCCGGCCAGCAGCAGCGCCCGCTCCGGCACCAGCGCCACCCGGGCGCCCGTCGGCGCCGCGCCCTGCAGCACCGCCCGGAAGACCCCGCCCCCGCCGCTGAGGCGGCACCCACCGCCCGGGGTGGCGTGCAGCTCCAGCCGGGTGACCTCGGCGGAGTCGGCGGGCGCGGGGGACACGACTGACTCCGTCAATGCGCGTGCGCGTGGTCGTGGCTGTGCGCTTCCTCGCCAGCGTGGCTGTGCCCATCTCCACCTGCGTGCGAGTGCGGCGCCATCGGCCCCGGGTCCTGCGGCACGAGCGCCCCGCTGAGGTGGGCGGCGACCTGGCTGCGTACCCAGGCCAGCAGCTCGCCGACCGACGCCTCGTCGGTCCGCGACAGCGCGACCACGGGCCCGCCCCCGCGCGCCGCGACGGCGTCGGCCTTCATGCGGACGGCGTCGACCCCGACGTACGGCGCCAGGTCGGTCTTGTTGACCACCAGCAGGTCGGCGCGCTCGATGCCCGGGCCGCCCTTGCGGGCGACGTCGCCGCCACCGGCCACGTCGATCAGGAAGATCTGGGTGTCGACCAGCGCGGGGGAGAAGGTGGCGGTCAGGTTGTCGCCGCCCGACTCGACCATCACCAGATCGAGCGGATCGCCGCCGGAGACGCATCCCGCCTCGAGGTCCTCGACCGCGATCAGGTTCGCCGTGATGTCGTCACGGATCGCCGTGTGCGGGCACGCCCCGGTCTCCACCGCGACGATCCGCTCCGGGTCGAGCACCCCGGCTGCCCGGATCATCCGGGCGTCCTCGTCGGTGTAGATGTCGTTGGTGACGACCCCGATCCGCAGCTCGTCGGACAGCCGCGAGCAGAGCAGCATGATCAGCGAGCTCTTGCCGGTGCCGACGGGGCCGCAGATCCCCAGGCGCAGGGCGCGGGGGCGAGACGTTTCAAGCACTGAACAACCTCCGGGTGGTGTGGGCGTGACGTTCGGCGTGGTCCTCGATCACCGGGGCGTTGCGCGCCGGGATCTCGTGGGGGTGCAGCAGGTCGGCGACGTCGTCGACGAGGCCGGCGAGCGCCGCGAAGGCGCCCACCACCCAGCCGGTCGCCTCGGCCGGGTCGAGCGGGGTCAGCTTGAGGGCGGCGGCCACCACCGTCTGCACGTCGTCGTAGCCGACGACCCGTGCGGTCGCGGCGGCGTCGAGGCCACCCAGCGCAGCCAGCATCCCGAGCACCACGGGCCGCGCGGGCTCCGCGGGCAGCGTCGGCCAGTCGGGGTACGCGGGCACGACACGCGGCGCCAGGCGTACGAGGGCCCGTCCCATCACGCGCGAGGTGCGGCGCATCGCGGCCGACGGCGTACGCGCGGCCCAGGCGTCCTGCACCTCCTCCAGCGGCTCCCCGGCGAGCACGCTCGCGCGCGCCACCACGGCGGTCGCGGCCTCGGTGCGGGTCACGGTGCGCAGGCGCAGGGCGACGTACGCCGGCACGTCCACCGGCCCGGCGGCCAGCGCAGGCTCCAGGCCAGCCGACTGGGTGTGGCCGGCGACCGGCAACCGGGCGTCGGCCAGCAGCAGCGCGAGCATCTCTGGATGCACGTGTGGGGTCGAAGGTCGCAGCATCAAAACGCTGTCCTCGTTCAGAACATCGAGTAGAGCTGCGCCAACGGCAGCTCGGTCGCGGGCGACGGCGTGACCAGCTCGCCGTCGACGGTGATGGCGAAGGTCTCCGAGTCGACCTCGATGTCGGGCAGCGCGGTGTTGTTGACCATGTCGGCCTTGCCGACGTCGCGGGTCGGGGTGACCGCCGCGAGCCGACGTCGCAGGCCGAGCCGCTCGGCGAGCCCGTCCTCGAGCGCCGCCGGCGCCACGAAGGTGACCGCGTGGTCGGCACCCGACTCCTCGATCAGGGTGGGTCGCATCAGCACCGGCTGCGGGGTCGGGATGGAGGCGTTGGGGTCGCCGAGGGCCGCCCAGACCAGCGCGCCGCCCTTCATCACGACCGACGGCCGGATCCCGAAGAAGCGCGGGTCCCACAGCACCAGGTCGGCCAGCTTGCCGGCCTCGACCGACCCCACCTCGTGGCCGATGCCGTGCGCGATGGCCGGGTTGATCGTGTACTTCGCGACGTAGCGTTTCGCCCGCTCGTTGTCGGCCCGCTCGCTCCCGCTCAACGCCCCGAAGCGCGCCTTCATCACGTGGGCGACCTGCCAGGTGCGGGCCACGACCTCACCGATCCGGCCCATCGCCTGGGCGTCGGAGGAGGTGATCGACATGGCGCCGAGGTCGTGCAGCAGGTCCTCCGCGGCGATCGTGGTCTCGCGGATTCGCGACTCGGCGAAGGCCAGGTCCTCGGGCACCCGCGGGTTGAGGTGGTGGCAGACCATCAGCATGTCGAGGTGCTCGGCGACGGTGTTGACGGTGTGCGGCAGCGTCGGGTTGGTCGACCCGGGGATGACGTGCGGCTGACCGGCGACCTTGATGATGTCGGGCGCGTGGCCACCGCCCGCCCCCTCGGCGTGGAAGGCGTGGATGCCGCGCCCGGCGATCGCGCCGAGCGTCGACTCCAGGAAGCCGGCCTCGTTGAGGCTGTCGGAGTGCAGCGCGACCTGGAGACCGTGGTCGTCGGCCGCGCGCAGCGCGGCGTTGATCGCGGCGGGGGTCGAGCCCCAGTCCTCGTGCACCTTGTACGCCGCCGCTCCCGCCAGCGCCTGCTCGGCCAGGCCTGCCGCGGAGACGGTGTTGCCCTTGCCCATCAGCAGCACGTTGACCGGCAGCGGGTCGAGCGCGCGGTGCACCGCCTGAAGGTGCCAGGCGCCCGGCGTCACGGTGGTCGCTTTCGACCCCTCCGACGGCCCGGTCCCGCCGCCCCCGACGGTGGTGATCCCGGTGGCCAGCGCCTCGTGGACCTGGCTGCGGGAGAGGAAGTGGACGTGCACGTCGATCGCGCCGGCGGTGAGGATCTTGCCCTCGCCGGAGACCACGTCGGTCGACGGGCCGATCGCCAGGTCGGGGTGCACGCCGTCGGCGATGTCGGGGTTGCCGGAGCGTCCCAGCGCCACGATCCGCCCGTCGCGGATCCCGACGTCGGCCTTCACGACGCCCCAGTGGTCGAGGACGATCGCGTTGGTGATGACGGTGTCGAGCGCGCCCTCGGCGCGGGTTCGGGTCGACTGGGCCATCGACTCACGGATCGACTTGCCGCCGCCGAAGACGGCCTCCTCGCCGCCGATCGTGAGGTCGCGCTCGACCTCGAGCCACAGGTCGGTGTCGCCCAGGCGCACCTGGTCGCCGACCGTCGGGCCGTAGAGCGCCGCGTACGCCTCGCGGGAGATCTCAACCACCGGAGCCCTCCTGCACCTGGATGCCCGGCACCAGCCGCTCGCCGCGCAGGGCGACCAGGGCCACCTCGCGCGAGGCGCCCGGCTCGAAGCGTTGCGACGTGCCCGAGGGGACGTCGAGGCGGAAGCCGTGGGCGGCCACCCGGTCGAAGGCGAGCGCGTCGTTGACCAACGCGAAGTGCACGTGCGAGCCGACCTGGACGGGCCGGTCGCCGGTGTTGAGCACGACAAGGCGCAGCCGTTCGGCGGGCGTACGGTCGCCGTTGAGCACGACCGTGCCCGGGGCGCAGCGCACGGCGCCGGGGCCGGAGGCGGAGAAGGCGGGACATCAGGGTCCCTTTCAGCCGATGGGGTGATGCAACGTCACGAGCTTTCGCCCGTCGGGGAAGGTCGCCTCGACCTGGACGTCGGTGAGCATCTCGGCGACGCCCTCCATGACCTGGTCGCGGCCCAGCACGCTGCGCCCGCGCTCCATCAGGTCGGTGACCGACGCGCCCTCGCGGGCCCGCTCGATGACCCAGGTGGCGAGCAGGGCGACCGATTCGGGGTGGTTGAGGCGTACGCCGCGCTCGAGGCGGTCACGCGCGACCATGCCGGCGACGGCGAGCAGCAGCTTCTCGCTGTCCGCGGGAGTCAGGTGCACCTCACACCGCCATCGCGTCGCGGACGGCCTCGACGGCGCCCGCGCCGCCCACCCCGGACGCGGTGACCCGGCCCGACTCCAGCACGAAGTAGTCGCTGGTCGCCCGCAGCGCGAAGCCGACGTGCTGCTCGACCAGGAGCACCGACAGGTCCCCGCGCCGGGTGAGGTCGGTGATGACCTGCTCGATGTCCTCGACCACGTTGGGCTGGATGCCCTCGGTCGGCTCGTCGAGGATCAGCATCCGCGGCTTCGTCAGCAGCGTGCGGGCGATCGCCAGCTGCTGGCGCTGGCCTCCCGAGAGCAGACCGGCGCGGCGGGCGAGCAGCGTACGCAGTGCAGGGAAGGTGTCGAGGACCCCGTCGATCTCCGCGCGGGTGCGGGTCACGAGCTGGAGGTTCTCCAGCGTGGTCATCTGCGGGAAGCAGAGCTGCCCCTGCGGCACGTAGCCCAGCCCACGTCGTACGCGGGCGTTGGGCCTGAGCTTCGTCACGTCCTCGCCGTCGAGCAGCACCTTTCCGCTGCGCACCGGGAGCAGGCCGACGGCCACCCGGAGCAGCGTCGTCTTGCCGGCGCCGTTGTGCCCCATCAGCGCCGTCCCGCCACCGGAGGCGACCGTCAGGCTCACGTCGTGCAGCACCATGCTGCGGCCGTAGCCCGCGGTGACTCCGACCAGCTCGAGCATCGACTCAGTCATGCGTCACCTCTTCGATGTGGCGTCCGAGGTAGACCTCCTGGACGCGTGCGTTGCCCTGGATCTCGGCGACTGACCCCTCGGCCAGCACCTTGCCGGCATGCAGCACGGTGACGACGTCGGCGTGGTTGCGCACGAAGTCCATGTCGTGCTCGATGACGACGATGGTGCGGCTGGGGGCGATCCGGCGCAGCAGCTCGCCGGTCTCGTCGCGCTCCTCGTGGCTCATGCCGGCGACCGTCTCGTCGAGGAACATCACCTTCGCGTCCTGCACCAGCAGCATGCCGATCTCGAGCCACTGCTTCTGGCCGTGGGCGAGGACCCCGGCCGGACGGTCCCTCAGGTCGGCGAGGCCCACGGTCTCCATCGCCTCCTGGACGTAGTCCGGGATGCCCTTGCGCGCCCGCAGCATGCCCCACGTCCGGCGGTGCACCCCGCCGGCGATGTCGAGGTTCTGCAGGACCGAGAGCTCCTCGCAGACGGTGGCCGTCTGGAAGGTCCGGCCCACCCCGGCCCGCGAGATCTGGTGCGACTTCAGCGACAGCAGGTCGAGGTTGCCGTAGCGCGCGTGACCGGTGCCCTTGACCAGCCCGGTGAGCGCGTCCACCAGGGTGGTCTTGCCGGCACCGTTGGGACCGATCAGGAAGTGGATGCGGCCCTGCATGAACGTCACGTCGACGTCCTCGTTGGCCTTGAACCCGTCGAAGTCGACGGTGAGGCCCCTGACCTCCACGTAGTCCTGGCCCTTCATGGGCGCGCCTCCTTCGCTGCGGTGTGTCCGGGGGTGCCGCGCCACGAGCGGAGGCGCTCCACCACCCGGCGGGGGACGGAGGCGACCCCCTCGGGGGCCAGCAGCGTCACCACGACGAACATCAGTGCCAGGGCGTAGATCCACCCGTTCTCCCACCGCTCCGAGAGCGAGGAACGGCCGAAGCCCAGCAGGAGGGCGCCCAGGACGGGGCCGAACAGCGTGGCCCGGCCCCCGAAGGCGGCCCCGGCGATCATGAAGATCGATGCTGCGGCGCCGATCTCCTTGGGCGAGATGATGCCTGCGATGGGTACGAACAGGGCACCTCCGATGCTCGCCATCACGGCGGCCGTCACGTAGGCGACGAGCTTGATGTTGGCCGGGTCGTGGCCCAGGAACCGGACCCGCTCCTCGGCGTCGCGCGTCGCGACGAGCAGCTCGCCGAAGCGGCTGCGGTAGAGCTGCCAGACCACGAGGAGGCACAGCACGAGCAGGCCGGCGGTGATGCTGTAGATCATCCGCTTGTTGACCGGGTCGGACAGGGTGTAGCCGAAGAAGTACTTGAAGTCGCTCAGCCCGGTGTCGCCTCCGGTCAGCTTGATCGTGCCGCCGATGAGGTACGCCAGGCGACGGCCAGCGCCTGGGACAGGATGGCGAAGTACGCCCCCTTCACCCGGCGCTTGAAGATCGCGTAGCCGAGCGTGCCGGCCAGGAGCACCGGGGCGATGACGATGGCCAGCAGCGTGAACGTGCCGCTGCGGAACGGCTCCCAGAAGCCGGGCAGCGGGGCGAGCGGGTCGTACAGGATCATGAAGACCGGGATCGCGTCGGGCCCGGCGGTCTCCAGGGTGAGGTGCATCGCCATCGCGTAGGCGCCCAGGGCGAAGTAGACCCCCTGGCCCATCACGAGCATGCCGCCGCGCCCCCAGGCCAGCCCGATGCCGACCGCGACCATCGCCCAGCAGGCGTACTTGCCGAGGTTGTTGAGCCGGAAGTCGCTCAGCACCGCCGGCGCCACGACCAGCATGAAGAACGCGAAGACCCCGATGCCGAGCAGCGACACCGTGTCCTTGGACAGACGGCGCGGGAGACGGCGCGGGAGACGGGGGGAGGACCGGGGGCGGCGACGGTCTGTGGGTGGGCCGGCCGCGACCTGGACGGACGGGCCCTCGACGGTGCTGGTGGTGCTGGGGGTGCTCATGCCAGACCTCGCGTTCGGACGGTGAAGAGGCCGTTGGGCCTCACCTGCAGGAAGACCACGACGAGCACGAAGGTGATGACCTGCGCCAGGCTCCCCGTCGTCCAGTCGGCCAGGTAGGCCGTGACCACGCCGACCGTCCAGGCCGCGATGACGGTCCCGCGCAGCTGCCCGAGGCCGCCGGCCACGACGACGAGGAAGGCCAGGATGATGTAGCGCGTGCCCAGCTGGGAGTTGGTGCCGCCGATCAGCGACGCGGCGACGCCGCCGACGCCAGCGAGGCCGGAGCCGATGAAGAACGTCATCCGGTCGACCGACCGGGTGGCGACCCCCAGCGTCTCGGCGAGCGCACGGTTCTGCACCGTGGCCCGGATCCGGCGGCCGAACGAGCTGTACTTCAACAGTGCGCCGAGACCGGCCAGGCACCCAGCAGCGAGCACGATCGTGAAGACCTGGCGCAGCGGCCACGCGTAGCCCAGGACGTCGAGCTGCCCGTCGAGCAGGCTCGGCTTCTCGACCGGGACGCCGCTGGGGTACAGCTGGAGGAAGACCTGCTGGAGCGCCAGGCTCACCCCCACCGTGGCCAGCAGGGTGTCGAGCGGACGGTCGTACATCCACTGCAGGACCGTGGCCTCGAGGACGAGTCCGAGCAGGCCGGCGAAGACGAACGCGACGGGGAGCGCCAGCAGGATCGAGACGTCGGTGCTGGCCACCACCTGCTGGGTCCAGAAGGCGCAGACGGCGCCGGCGAGCAGGAACTCCCCGTGCGCCATGTTGATGACGCCCATCTGCCCGAAGGTGAGGGCGAGGCCGAGGGCGGCGATGAGCAGGAGTGCGCCGTCGGCGGTGCCGTTGAGGAACGGCGCGATCAGGGAGTCCATGGGTGGCCTCTCAGCTGGAGTGGGACGAGTGGCTGGGAGGGGTCCCGCACGCCGGGTGCGGGACCCCTCACTGGAGCAGCGGCGTCAGCCGGCTGCCTTCACCAGGGCGTCGCGCGTCGCCTCCGGGAACCACGTGTAGCCCTCGAGGTACGGGTCCGGGGCGATCGGCCCGTCGGACGACCAGACGACGTCGAACTGGTTGTCGGCGTTGATCTGTCCGATCAGGCCCGGCTTGGTGATGTGGTGGTTGTCGCCGTCGACCACGACCTTGCCCTCGGGGGCGTCGAAGGAGACGCCGTCGGCGGCCGCGTTGATCTTGTCGACGTCGAAGGACCCGGCCTTCTCCACCATCGCCTTGTAGAGGTGGAGCGAGATGTACGCGGCCTCCATCGGGTCGGACGTCACGTCGCTCGGGCCGTCGTAGGCGACCCAGTCCTTGATGAACTTCTCGTTGGCCGGCGACTTGACCGACTGGAAGTAGTTCCACGCGGCGTACTGGCCCTCGACCGAGGCGCCCATGTTGGGGGCCTCCTCCTCGGCGATCGACACCGAGATGATCGGCGTGGTCTCGGCCTTCAGCCCGGCGTCGGTGTAGGCCTTGACGAAGCCGACGTTGGACGAGCCGTTGATGGTGTTGAAGACGAAGTCGGGCTTGGCCTTGACGATCTTGGCCACCTGGGTGGTCCAGTCGTCCTTGTCGAGCGGCACGTACTCCTCGCCCACGATCTCGATGCCGAGCTCCTTGGCGTAGAGCTTGATGATCGCGTTGGCGGTGCGCGGGAAGACGTAGTCGGAGCCGGCCAGGAAGAGCGTCTTCACGCCCTCGGCCTTGAGGAACTCCATGGCCGGGAGGATCTGCTGGTTGGTCGTCGCGCCGGTGTAGTAGATGTTCTTCGACGACTCCAGGCCCTCGTACTGGACCGGGTAGAAGAGCAGGCCGTTGTGCTTCTCGACGACCGGCTTCATCGCCTTGCGCGACGAGGAGGTCCATCCGCCGAAGACCGCTGCGACGCAGTCGTCGGTGAGCAGCTTCTCGGTCTTCTCCGCGAAGGTGGGCCAGTCGGTCGCGCCGTCCTCCTGGATCGGCTCGATCTTCTTGCCCATGATCCCGCCGGACGCGTTGATCTCCTCGGCAGCCATCCCGAGCACGGCCGAGACCGTCTTCTCCGAGATGGCCATCGCGCCGGTGAGGGAGTTGATGAAGCCGAGCTTGACGGTGTCTCCCGACACGTCGACGCAGGACTTCGCCGGCTTCGCGGAGGGGGCGTCGTCGCCGTCGGCCGCCTTGGAACCGCCACAGGCGGCCGTGGCCAGGCCGATCACGAGGACTGAGGCGACCGCTGCGGTGCGGCGCCGGATGGTGGTGTGGTTGCGCACGAGTTCTTCCTCCCTGGGAGCCCTGCCGTCAGGTGTTCCCGAATGGAAGCAATCTCAGTGGGTCAGTGTTTCGTGCGTGTGAATCCGCCGTCACGTTCTGACGCGAGGGTGCTCGGAGGCAGTGGCCTGAGTCACATCGGGGCTCCGGCGGGGGAGGTCGTCCCCAGTTCGGCGTAGCTCGACCGGGCTCAGCCCAGGGCCAGCGGGACCAGGTGGAGCTCGGCGACCAGTGCGTCGAAGCGACCCGGACCGAGCGCGGCGCGCAACGACTCGTGGACCTGCTGCTCCTCGGCGTCGACCCGCGCCCAGGCCTCGCGGCCACGGTCGGTCAGCGCCACCACGATGCGGCGGCGGTCGCGGGCATGGGTCTTGCGCAGCACCAGCCCGCGGGCGACCAGCCGGTCGACGTGGCGGGTCAGGCTGGCGGGCGGCAGCACGGCAGTGACGGCCAGGCGCGTCATCGTCTGGCCGGGCTCCTCGGCGAGCGTCGCCATCACCCGCCAGCGCTCGGGGGTGAGGTCGAGGTCGGCCAGCACCGGCGCGATGCCTTCTGCGATGCGCTGCTCGAGGACGTGCTCGATGCGACGCAGCAGCAGCGGCAGCGACGTGGGCGGGCTGGTCGTGGTCGGGCTGGGAGTGGGCGTGCTGGTCCTGGCCTCGTCCCGAGTGGTACCCACCGCAGCCTCCTCGTCGTCCGGCGCCTGCCGACGGGCGTGTCCCGAGGGGCTGCGCGCCCGTCTCAGAAGGGCTCGTGGCCCTGCGAGCGAGCTGACGAGTGCTTACCCTAGGGCATGCGGCGCGACGCCCCACTGCGTCAGCCGCCCCTGGGGAGGGAGTGCGCATGGGCGTGGTCGTCGACTCACCCAGCGGCGCGCCCGACGTCGTGCCGATCGCCTTCGTCGTGCCGATGCAGGGCGCGACCGGTCTCTACGGTCCTTCCTGCGTGGCCTGCGGGCAGCTCGCCGCCGAGGAGCTCAACGCAGGCGCCGGCATCGGTGGCCGCCGGGTCGAGCTCGTCCTCGTCGACGCGGGCCGCGCCCCTGAGGTGGTGGCCGCCGACGTGGCCCGCCTGGTCGACACCGGCGCCGTCGAGGCGGTCGCCGGCTGGCACATCTCGGCCGTGCGGCAGGGATCACCCGGCGGGTCGGCGGTCGGGTCGTCTACTCGTACGCAGCGATGCACGAGGGCCGCGACGACACCCCCGGCCTCTTCATGCTCGGCGAGCGCCCGGTCAACCAAGTGCTGCCCGCCGCCCGCTGGCTGGCCGAGCACCGCGACGTACGCCGGTGGGCCGTCGTCGGCAACGACTACGTCTTCCCGCGGGTTTCCGGCCGCGCCGTCCGGGAGTCGCTGCGCGGCACCGGCTCCAGCGTCGTGCGCGAGACGTACGTCCCCCTCGGCACCTCCGACTTCCGCTCCGTGCTCGCAGGGCTCGAGGCCGGGCACGGTGGTGGGCAGGGTGGCGTCGACGGGGTGCTGATGCTGCTGATGGGTCAGGACGCCGTGCACTTCAACCGGCAGTTCGCCGCGGCGGGCCTGGGCGGGGTGCTGACCCGGCTCTCGCCCGCGGTCGAGGAGAACACGCTGCTCGGGGCGGGTGCCGGTGCCCACGACGACCTGTGGGCCGCGGCCGCGTACTTCGAGGGGATGGACACTGTCGAGTCCGGCGACCTCGCCGAGCGCTACGCCCGCCGTTTCGGGAGTGGGCGCCGACGCTCAACGTGGTGGGGGAGTCCTGCTACGAGGCGGTGCAGTTCCTGGCGCGGCTGCACCGCGCGACCGGCAGCCTGCGGGTCGCGGACGCGGCGGGGCTGCCGGAGGGCTGGTTCTACGGTGGCCCGCGCGGGCTGGTGCGGCTGCGCGGCAACCTGGCCGACCAGGACGTCTACCTGGCGCAGGCCGACGGCGTGCAGTTCCGGGTGAGGGAGCGGATCGCGGGAGTCTGACGTGTGGGCGTCGGCACTGGCCGCGCCCCACGAATCGCTCCGGTGGCAGCCGCTGTCGGGAGCACGCGCTACCGTGGCGGCGTTCGGCCCGATCGGGGCACTCTGGAGCAAGGAATCGCTAGTGGCACACAAGCTGGTCATCGTGGAGTCGCCGACCAAGGCGACCAAGATCGGTGGATACCTCGGCAAGGGTTATGTCGTCGAGTCCTCCATCGGTCACATCCGCGACCTGCCGCAGAGCGCCGCAGAGACCCCGGCCAAGATCAAGGACAAGCCCTGGGGCCGCCTCGGCGTCGACGTCGACAACGACTTCGAGCCCTACTACGTGGTGCCGCGCGACAAGAAGAGCCACATCACCAAGCTCAAGCAGCTCCTCAAGGACGCCGACGAGCTCTACCTCGCCACCGATGAGGACCGCGAGGGTGAGGCCATCGCCTGGCACCTCCTCGACGAGCTGAAGCCCAAGGGCATCCCGGTGCGCCGCATGGTCTTCCACGAGATCACCGAGCCCGCGATCCTCGAGGCCGCCGCCAACCCCCGCGAGATCGACATGGACCTCGTCGAGGCCCAGGAGGCGCGCCGCATCCTCGACCGCCTCTACGGCTACGAGGTCTCGCCGGTGCTGTGGAAGAAGGTCATGAGCGGCCTGTCCGCCGGCCGCGTGCAGTCGGTCGCGACCCGGCTCGTGGTCGACCGGGAGAAGGAGCGGATGAAGTTCCGCGTCGCCTCCTACTGGGACCTCGACGCCTCCTTCGACGGCGGCGCCAAGGCCGACCCGCGCATCTTCCCGGCCAAGCTCCACTCCGTCGACGGCAAGCGTGTCGCCCGCGGCTCCGACTTCAACCAGGCCGGCGAGCTCAAGTCCGACTCCGTCGTCCACCTCGACCGCGCCGGCGCCGAGGGCCTCGCCGAGGCGCTGCGCGACACGTCGTACGAGGTCCGCTCGGTCGAGTCGAAGCCCTACCGCCGCTCCCCGTACGCCCCCTTCCGCACCACCACGCTGCAGCAGGAGGCGGGCCGCAAGCTCGGCATGAGCGCGCAGGTGACCATGTCGGTCGCCCAGCGCCTCTACGAGAACGGCTTCATCACCTACATGCGTACCGACTCGACGACGCTCTCCGCGGCGGCCGTCGGGGCGGCGCGCGACCAGGTGCGTGAGCTGTACGGCGCGGAGTACCTGCCCGACGCGCCCCGGACCTACGCCTCCAAGGTGAAGAACGCCCAGGAGGCGCACGAGGCGATCCGCCCCGCCGGTGAGACCTTCAAGACCCCTGCCCAGACCGGCCTCAAGGGCGACCAGTTCCGCCTGTACGAGCTGATCTGGATGCGCACCGTCGCCTCCCAGATGAAGGACGCCGTCGGCAACACGGTCTCCGTACGCCTGGGTGGCGTCGCCTCCGACGGCCGCGACGTGGTCTTCGGCTCCTCGGGCCGCGTGATCACCTTCCACGGCTTCCTCAAGGCCTACGTCGAGGGGCTCGACGACTCCTCGAAGCAGCGCGACGACGCCGAGACCCGCCTGCCCGACCTGGAGGAGGGCGCGCCGGTCAGCGCCGCCAGCGTCTCGGCGAGCGGCCACGAGACCAAGCCGCCGTCACGCTTCACCGAGGCCACGCTGATCAAGGAGCTGGAGGACCGCGAGATCGGTCGTCCGTCGACCTACGCCTCGATCATCTCCACGATCATCAACCGCGGCTACGTCTACAAGAAGGGCACCGCGCTCGTCCCGGCGTGGATCGCCTTCTCGGTGATCCGGCTGATGGAGGAGCACTTCCCCCGGCAGATCTCCTACGAGTTCACCGCCGAGATGGAGAAGGTGCTCGACGACATCGCCGGTGGACGCCGCAACCGGGTCAACGAGCTGGGCGAGTTCTACAACGGCTCCGACCAGGTCGCGGGCCTCAAGCAGCTCGTCACCGGCCTGGGCGACATCGACGCCCGCGAGATGGCGACCTTCCCCATCGGCGGGCCCGACTCGGGCATCCACCTGCGGGTGGGCCGCTACGGTCCCTACATCGAGGGTCCGGGTGACGACGGCGAGCCTGCCGGCAAGCGGGCCAACGTGCCCGACGACCTGCCGCCCGACGAGCTGACCGTCGCCAAGGCGATGGAGCTGCTGGCCAACCCCGCCGGCGAGGAGGTCGTGCTGGGCGAGCACCCGGAGACCGGCCTCACCGTCGTGGCGAAGAACGGCCGCTACGGCCCCTACGTCACCGAGGTCCTTCCCGAGGACGCGAAGAAGGGCGCGAAGGCGCGCACCTCCTCGCTCTTCAAGTCGATGAGCCTCGACACCGTCACGCTCGACCAGGCCGTGCAGCTGCTCAGCCTGCCGCGCGTCGTCGGCGTCGGCGAGGACGGCGTCGAGATCACCGCGCAGAACGGCCGCTACGGGCCCTACCTGAAGAAGGGCACCGACTCCCGGACGATCGACGCGGAGGAGAAGCTCCTCACGATCACCTTGGAGGAGGCGGAGAAGATCTACGCCCAGCCCAAGGCCCGTGGCCGTGGCGCGGCGACCGCGCCGCTCAAGGAGCTCGGCAACGACCCGGTCTCCGGCCAGCCGATCGTGGTCAAGGCGGGTCGCTTCGGCGAGTACGTCACCGACGGTGAGTACAACGCCACCCTGCGCAAGGACGACACCGTCGAGGCGATCACCCTCGAGCGGGCGGCCGAGCTGCTGCAGGAGCGCCGCGACAAGGGCCCCGCCAAGAAGGGCGCCAAGAAGACGGCGAAGAAGACCACCAAGAAGGCCGCCGCCAAGAAGACGACGACCAAGAAGGCGGCGGCGAAGAAGACCACCGCCAAGAAGGCCGCGACCTCGACGGCCAAGAAGGCCGCGACGAAGAAGGCCACGGCCGACCAGGCCTGAGCAGGCCGAGAAGACGTCAGGCGTACGACCTCAGCACGCCCCACGACACACACGAGGGCGTCCGGTTCCCCACGAACCGGACGCCCTCGTGCTCGTTGCGCTGCTCCACCGGAGGGAGTTGGCGAGCAGACGGGTGGGGTGGGCTCAGGAGGCGCGGGCCATCCACGCGCGGTTGGAGCCGGCCGGGTGGGCCATCCGGGCCTCGCGCTCGCCGCTCTCGCCCTGGGCGCGGCCGTCGACGTCGACGGGGACGACCTTGACGGTGGAGGCGCCGATGGCCAGCAGGAAGGTCTCGAGCCGCTTCTCGGTCCAGCCGCCGGGGGTGGCCAGCACGATCTCGTCGACGAGCATGCCGTTCCAGCCGGGCTGGCTGCGCAGCGCCATCAGGGCCATGCCCTGCCCGGTGATGCCGGCGACCATGTTGGCGACGCCGGAGCGTCGTTCGGTGAAGACTGCCTTCGCGGAGAACATCATGGCCGGCTCCTCTCGGTCTGACGACGATGCTGGTCACCGTCTGCGTCACAGCCTGCGCCGCCGATGCGACCGCGGTGCTTCTCCCTTGTTTCGGGGAGGTGAAACTTGACCCGGTCAGGTGGCGGTCCTGTGAACAACGGGTGCGATCGGCGCTAGGGTCCGGCTCGTGGCGCGCACGGGCGAGCCCTCAGCCTCAGGGGGTCAGGTGCAGGACACGATCGCGGAGCCACGGCCGGCGGAGCTCAGCCAGGTGCCGTCGCGCGGGCGTGGCGCGGCCCTCTTCAACCTTGTCGCCGGCTGGGTGCTGTTGGTGGGCTTCGTGGCCGCCTCCGCCGGGCTGGTGCTGCAGGGCTCCGCGCCCGACTCCCGCTTCGACCTGCTGAAGATGCTGGAGCGCGACGCCCTCGCGGGTGTCGGGTCGAGCGTCGAGATCGCCCGCCACGGCGAGTGGGACGAGGGCGGGGCCCGCGCGGCCACCCGGACGCCCGTGGACGGCTACCGCACCGTGGAGGTGCGCTGGCGCGAGGGACTGTGGCACCGCTACACGACGTACGTCGTCGCCTCGTCGGAGAAGGAGGCGCGCAAGGCGGCGCGGGAGTACGACCGTACGGTGGGCATCGTCGTCGCGCCGCAGACGCTCGCGGAGCAGCTGGAGGAGGTCCAGCCCCAGCTGTCGATCGGGGAGTACGACAGTTCCTGGACCTCGCGCGGCTCGATCGAGATCTTCGACGTGGAGTGGGGAGGCCCCACGTGGGCCATGCTGCTCGGCCTGACGGTCTGGCTGGGCACGGTCACCCGGCTGATGGTGGGGCCGGAGCCGTGGCGGCTCACCCGATGGGGCTGGGCATGGCCGATCCTGCTCGCCTGGCCGGTCGGCGTGCCGGCCTTCCTGCTGCTGAGTGGTGCGACCGGCCTCTTCGCGCCGAGGAGCTCGACCGTCCCGGCGCAGCGGGTCGGTGGCCTGGCCTCGCTGATCCTGACCAGAGTGCTCGTCTGGCTGGTCACGGCCGCCTTGGTCTGAGTCAGAGCGCCGCGCCCGCCTGCGCCACGCCCACGAACCCGTGGCCCCACGGGGCCGCCACCGCGGGGGCTGCCACCAGCATCCGCTCCTCGAGGGCGACCACGTCGAAGCCTGCGCCGCGTACGAGCGCCGGGATGTCGCGGCTCAGGTGGCAGCCGCCCGCGACCCGCTTCTCGATCGGGTCGAGCCGCCGCTGCCACGCCGCGACCCGCTCGTCTGGGGAGCGGCCGTGCTCCAGGAAGGACAGCACGCCCCCGGGGCGCAGCAGCCGGCGTACCTCCGTCAGCGCGAGCGTCGGGTCGGGGATCGTGCAGAGCGAGAAGGTGACCAGCGCGCTGTCGTACGACGCGTCGGGCGCCGCGATCGCCTGGCCGTCGAGACCGACCCTGCGCACCGGCAGCCGTGCGGTGCGGCGCCGGTCGGCCGAGCGCGACCAGCCGACGTCCGACGGCTCGACGGCGTCGACCGCGGTCACCGCCTCGGGCAGGTGCGGGAGGTTGAGCCCGGAGCCGAAGCCGATCTCGAGGAGTCGCCCGCCGAGCGGCCTGCACGCCTGCGCGCGCAGCGCGGCGATCTCAGGTGCCGAGAGCGTCGCGTCGGTCATCCGCGGCACCACGTGATCGGTCCACCAGCCCATGTCGTCCACCGTAGGGCCACAGGGGCGCGTACGTCTGCCCGCACTGTCGGCGCCGAACCGTAGGGTGTGGCACGTGACTTCACCTGCCGTCTACGCCGACTCCGGTCTCTTCGTCTGCTTCGAGGGCGGCGACGGCGGCGGCAAGTCCACGCAGTCGCAGCTGCTGCTCGACTGGGTGACCTCGCTCGGCCACACCGCGCTGCTCACCCGCCAGCCGGGCGGCACGGCCGTGGGGCAGGAGTTCCGCCGCATCGTCCTCTCGCCCGAGACCGGCAACCTGTCGCCGCGCACCGAGGCCTTGGCGTACGCGGCCGACAAGGCCGAGCACGTCGACGCCGTCGTGCGTCCCGCGCTGGAGCGGGGCGAGGTGGTGATCACCGACCGCTACGTCGACTCCGCGCTCGCCTACCAGGGCGCCGGCCGGGCCCTCGACGTCGACGAGGTGGAGGAGGTCATGCGCTGGGCGACCGGAGGCCTGCGCCCCCACCTGACCGTCGTGCTCGACCTGCCGCCCGAGGCCGGCCTGGGCCGCTTCGAGGGCCGCGACCGGATCGAGGGGGAGTCGCTCGACTTCCACGAGCGGGTGCGCGCCAAGTTCCTGGCGCTCGCCGCGGCCGACCCCGACCACTACCTGGTGCTCTCGGCGCGCGACTCGATCGAGTCGATCCACGCCGACATCCGTGAGCGGGTCGCCCCGCTGCTGCCCGCCGTGCCGGAGGTGGCCCGATGACGGGCGCCGCGACCGGCCAGGCGCCGCAGCGCACGGCCCCGATCTGGGACACCCTCGTCGGCCAGCGCCACGTCATCTCCACCCTCGACCGCGCCGCCCGCGGCGGGCATGACCCACGCCTGGCTCTTCACCGGCCCGCCCGGGTCGGGCCGCTCCAACGCCGCGCTCGCCTTCGCCGCCGCGCTGCAGTGCGAGCGGGGCGGCTGCCACGACTGCCACTCCTGCCGCACGGTCATGGGCGGTACGCACGCCGACGTCACCGCGGTGCGCACCGACGCCCTGGTCATCGCGGTCAAGGACGTGCGCGAGCTGGTGCGCAAGGCGGCCCTGTCGCCCAACGGCGAGCGCTGGCAGGTGATCCTCATCGAGGACGCCGACCGCCTCAACGACCACGGCTTCAACGCGCTGCTCAAGGCGATCGAGGAGCCCAACGCCCGCACGGTCTGGCTGCTCTGCGCCCCGACCGCCGAGGACGTGCTGGTCACGATCCGCTCACGCTGCCGCCTGGTCACGCTGACCACCCCGACCGCCGCCCAGGTGAGCGACTTCCTGGTGCGCACCGACGGCGTCCCGCCGACGATCGCCGCGCACGCGGCCCGCGCCAGCCAAGGCCACATCGGCCGGGCGCGGGCGCTGGCCCGCGACGAGGGCACGCGCAACCGCCGGGCCGAGGTGGTCCGCTGGCCCGCCAAGCTGACCTCGCTCGGCTCCTGCATGAACGCGGCCGGCAACCTGGTCGAGGTGGCCAAGCAGGAGACCGACGCCCAGTCCGCGGAGGTCGAGGCGCGTGAGAAGGCCGAGCTGGACCGCTCGTACGGGGTCGAGGGTCGCGGCAAGCGGCCGCGGGAGTACGCCCCCGCCTCAAGGAGCTGGAGGCCGGGCAGAAGCGTCGCGCCAAGCGCCGCCTGCTCGACGTCATCGACCGGGCCCTGATGGACCTGGTCTCGGTCTACCGCGACGCCATCGCCTTCGGCGTCGGCGCCCGGTCCGAGCTGGTCAACGAGGAGATCCGCGCCGACATCGCCCAGCTCGCGCGGCGCTCCTCGCCGGAGGAGCACCTGCGTCGGATCGAGGCGATCTTCATCGCGCGCGAGCAGATGCTGGAGTTCAACGTGCAGCCGGCGACGGCGCTGGAGTCGATGATGGTCGCGCTGCGACTCGAGGGAGACCGACGATGAAGCGGGTGGTGGCGCTCGTCGCCGTGGTGGCGCTCCTGCTGGGCTCGGCCGTCGGCGTGGGCTTCTTCGTGAAGACCCTGTGGGACTCCAGCCCCCTGGGAGGTTCCGGCGCGCCCGAGCGCCTGGAAGGCGACGACGATGAGGGCGACGCGACCACCGCCCCCGACGCGGCGCTCGCGCCCTACTACGACCAGGTGATCGCCTGGCAGGACTGCGGCGGCGGGTTCGACTGCGGGTGGCTGAAGGTCCCGCTCGACTACGCCGACCCCGAGGGCGAGCGGATCGACCTGCGCCTGCTCAAGCGCGACGCCGCCACCGACGAGCGGGTCGGTGCCCTCGTGGTCAACCCGGGCGGCCCCGGTGCCCCCGGCACGGAGTACGCCGCCGCGGCGCAGAGCGTCTTCCGCCAACCGCTCCTCGACCACTTCGACGTCGTCGGCTTCGACCCGCGCGGCACCGGTGCCAGCAAGCCGGTCGACTGCTTCACCGACGCCGAGCTCGACGCCTACGTCGCGGCCGATCCGGCTCCCGACACCCCGGCCGAGGTCGCCGAGGTGGTGGCCTCCAACAAGGCCTTCTTCGAGGGTGCCGCCGGAAGTCCGGTGCGATGGTCGACCACGTCAGCACCGTCGAGGTCGCCCGCGACATGGACGTGCTGCGTGCGGCGCTCGGCGAGGACCGGATGGACTACTTCGGCGCCTCCTACGGCACGGCCCTGGGTGCGACGTACGCCGAGCTCTTCCCCGAGCGCGTCGGCTACTTCGTGCTCGACGGGGCGGTCGACGTCTCGGCGGGCACGCTCGAGAAGAACCTGGTGCAGGCGGGCGGCTTCGAGACCGCGCTGCGGGCGTACGTCCGCAGCTGCGTCGACGGCGGCGACTGCCGGCTCGGCGACAGCGTCGACGAGGGCGTGGCGACCATCGCCGACCTGGTCGAGCAGGTCTCCCGCACGCCGCTGCCCGGCAGCGGGGACCGTCAGCTCACCGCCGGGCTCGCGTTCTACGGCATCGTGATGCCGCTCTACAACCGCTCCTACTGGCAGCTGCTCGACCTGGCGCTGGCCAAGGCGCTGGCCGGCGACGGCTCGGGGCTGCTCGAGTCCGCCGACCTGTACGCCTCGCGCGACGCCGGCGGCTACCGGGACAACAGCCTCGAGGCGATCGTCGCGATCAACTGCCTCGACGACCCGTCCTTCGTGCCGGCCGACGAGGTGCCGACCCACTTCGACGAGTTCGAGAAGGCGTCGCCGACCTTCGGCAAGGTCTTCGCCTGGGGCCTCATGGGCTGCGCCGGCTTCGAGGGCGGCCCGTCGGAGAAGGTCGAGATCGACGGCTCCGGCGCCGCCCCGATCCTGGTCACCGGCACCACCCGTGACCCGGCCACGCCGATGGTGTGGGCGGAGGCGCTGGCCGAGCAGCTCGAGTCGGGCGTGCTGGTGCGTCGTGACGGCGACGGCCACACTGCGTACAACTCCGGCAACCAGTGCGTGGACGAGGCCATCGAGGCCTACCTGCTCGACGGCACGGTGCCCGAGGACGGGCTCTCCTGCTGAAAACGCCCACCCTCGCCGGTGCGCTCGGCCATGCTGGTGCCGCGCCCACCTCGGGGGTCCGTGACGGGCGCACCACACCCGTGACAGGAGGAGAGAGATGGGCGCCTGGGGCACCGACCCATTCGACAACGACGACGCCGCCGACTGGAGCTACGAGCTCGAGGGAGCCGGCCCCGAGGTCGTCGCCGTCGGCCTGTCCGGCGACGAGGGCGACGCCGCGATCGTCGCCGCTGCCGCGGTCGTGGCCAGCGCCTGCGGCGTCCCGGTGACGCTGAGCCCGGAGGCCGAGCAGTGGCTCGTCGACCAGGACGAGGACGACCTGCGCGCCCTCGCGCCTGCCGCGGTCGCCGCGCTCGAAGGCGTGCTGCAGGAGTCCGAGCTGCGCGACCTGTGGGACGAGTCGGGTGACGACACCTGGCTCCGCGAGACCACCGCGCTGCGGGACGGACTCGGCTCGGTGGGCGTGGCCTGAGCGACCCGTTGCCGGGGGCGGACGCCGATTCCGCACCCGGCGAGGGTGTCCGTATACTCCTGCGAGGTTGCTCGTCCGTCCCGCGGATCCGTCCGGGGGAAACTGCGAACGCCACGCCGCCTTAGCTCAGTCGGTAGAGCGAGTCACTCGTAATGACTAGGTCGTCGGTTCGATTCCGACAGGCGGCTCCGACACGAAAGCCCCTCTCCGCGAGAGGGGCTTTCGTCGTTCGTGGACCGGGCGCGCTCGGGCTGCACCGTTGTCGGCCCCTGTGCCACGCTGACCGCATGGCTCGCAAGGTGCAACGACCCGAGGTCCCGACGGCGTACGTCGCCCGCGTCGGCGCGGTGCTGAACGCACTGCCCGACGTGGTCGAGGAGCCCGCCTGGGTGGGCGTGCGGTGGCGGGTGCACGGCAACACCGTGGCGCACCTCTTCGGCGGCGAGGACCAGCTCTTCCGGATCACCTTCCGCGGCGAGCCCGACGAGGTCTCGGCCTTCCAGCACCTCGGTGAGCCCTACTTCCGCAGCCAGTGGGGCGACAACGTGATCGGCCTCCTCGTCGACGACGGCACCGACTGGGAGGAGCTCGCCGAGCTGCTCACCGACTCCTACTGCCTGCGGGCTCCGGCAGGCCTGGTGGCGCTCGTGGAGCGGCCCGCGAGGTGAGGGCGCCCCTCCGCGTGGGGGCGTCGAGTTACAGGTTCCAGCCGCGGCGCTCGCGATGTGTAAGGTTTCTGGCAGACCTGCACCCGGCGAGGATGGACCATGGCTGAAGGGCTTCGCGCGCGCAAGAAGCGTGCGACTGAGAACGCGATCGAGCGGACGGCCGTCCGTCTCGCTCTCGAGAAGGGGCACGCCCACGTGACCGTGCCCGAGATCTGCGACGGCGCGGACATCTCCAGAAGCACCTTCTTCAACTACATGCCCAACCGCGAGGCCGCCATCTTCGGTCGTCCGCTGAAGATGATCCCCTTCGAGGACGCCTGGGCCCTCATGGAGGAGCACGCCAGCACCTCCCTGCTGCGGGCGATCTACCGCGTGGCGCTCCGCTCCGTCGGCCAGTCGACGGTCAACGTCGAGGTGGCCGCCGGCCGTTCACGCCTCCAGATGGAGCAGCCCGACTGCGCAGCCATGCTGCTCGCGCCCTACGTCGCCCTCTCCACCGACCTCACCGGCCTGGTCTACGTCTGGCTCGACGCCGACCACTCCCGCCGCCGGCTCACCGACGTGCCCCTGCTCAACGAGGCGATCGTGGTCATCTCGGTCATCGGCAGCGCGCTGCAGTCGGCGATCGCGATCCTCCAGGGCGGTGGCGACTCCGACATCGGCGAGCAGGCCTTCATCGAGGCCGTCGGCCAGATCGAGGAGATGGCGGGCCACCTCCACGGCGAGGCCGTCGCCGGGTCGACCGAGGGCTGACCCCCTCCCCGCGGCGCGTGGCTCCTGCGAGCCACGACGGCCCCGAGTGACCTCCCACCGACCACCCGGGTGCCGCCGCGACCTCACGACGCCTGCGAGCGCCGGAACCAGCGGCCCTCCCGCGGCTTGCGTGGCCGGTCCGCGCCGACCGACCCGGCGAAGCGGGCTCCCGTCAGCGGGGTCGGGTCCGGCTCCCACGCCCAGTCGTCGTCGAGCTCCTCGGCCTCGTCGAGCACCTGCTCGGCCGGGCGGTAGGGCGCAGCCAGAGGCGTGACGCGGTCCATGTCGATCGGCGCCAGGGTGGCGCGCACCCGCAGCAGGTCGCCGATCAGCGCCACCGTGTCGACGCTGGTCAGGCAGAGCACCACGCACCCCTTCGGCATCGGCGAGACCACGACCGTGCGGTGCTCGAAGCCGAGCCACACGCAGGTCTCGCGGTAGCGCTCGTCGAGCCCCGCCAGCACCCCGAGACCTCGTACGCCCACCTCCGGCATCTGCGCGAGCTGCGGGTCGCCGACGCTCGCCAAGACGCTGCGGTCGCGGCGTACGAGCACCCCCCACTCCAGCCCCGGCACCTCGTGGGCCAGCGCCAGGCAGGCCAGCGCGGCCTCGTCACCGGACGTGCCCGGCGCGACCAGCGGGAAGGCAGGCGGGTGCAACGGCCCCGTCAGCGGCGGGAAGACGTGGCCCCGCAGCACGCACTCGCCCCCGAGGTCCCAGCTGATCTGGGCCGAGACGGCACTGGTGCCGGTCGTGGAGACGGAGGTGAGCCGTCCGAGCGCCAGCGTCTCGCCGAGGCCGGCTGCGAGCCGCGCCACGTAGCGCAGCTGCGCCGCGAGCAGGCCGTGCGTCGGGTCGCCGGCGACGTTGCCGTCGAGGCCGAGGGAGAAGGCGTTGCCCAGCGACCTGACGGGGGCAGGGGTGGGGTCGGTCATGGATCCTCCAGGGTGGTCGGAGGCGAACAGGTCCGGAGCCCGCCGAGAGAGGCCAGGTCCTGGGCCCAGCGTGGGGGAGCGACCCGCGCGGCGTCGAGGGTTCTCACACGATGTTCACGCGCGGCCCCAGGCCGTAACAGCGCCGTCACACGCAGCCTTCTCGCAGCCGTCGCGCACAGCGGGTCGCGGGCGGGGTACCGGGGCTCCGGGCGCGCACAGGCGCGCCTGCGGGCCGCCGGGGGAGTCATCCAACGGAACGCGCCTTGCGCGTACCCTGCCCGCGCGGGACTGTGTGCGGGTGGCCGTACCGGCCCGGCCCACGACTGGAGGATGGTCACCGATGTTCAGCAAGGTCCTGGTCGCCAACCGTGGTGAGATCGCGATCCGTGCGTTCCGCGCCGCGTACGAGGTGGGTGCCCGCACCGTCGCCGTCTTCCCGCACGAGGACCGCGGCTCCGAGCACCGGCTGCGTGCCGACGAGGCCTACGAGATCGGCGAGCCGGGCCACCCGGTGCGCGCCTACCTCGACGCCGAGGCGATCGTGCAGGTCGCGGTGCAGGCCGGCGCCGACGCCGTCTACCCGGGCTACGGCTTCCTGTCGGAGAACCCCGACCTGGCCGAGGCCTGCGCGGCCGCCGGGATCACCTTCGTCGGCCCCGACGCCGACGTGCTCACCCTGACCGGCAACAAGGCCCGCGCCATCGCCGCGGCCAAGGCGGCCGGCGTGCCGACGCTCGAGTCGGTCGACCCCTCCACCGACGTCGACGCCCTCCTCGAGGCCGCGCAGAGCATCGAGATGCCGCTCTTCGTCAAGGCCGTCGCCGGTGGCGGTGGCCGCGGCATGCGCCGGGTCGACGACCGTGCCGACCTGCGCGAAGCGATCGAGGTCTGCATGCGCGAGGGCGAGGCCGCCTTCGGCGACCCGACCGTCTTCATCGAGCAGGCCGTCGTCGACCCCCGTCACATCGAGGTGCAGATCCTCGCCGACGGCGAGGGCAACGTGATCCACCTCTTCGAGCGTGACTGCTCGGTGCAGCGCCGCCACCAGAAGGTCGTCGAGATCGCGCCCGCGCCCAACCTCGACCCCGAGCTGCGGGAGCGGATGTGCGCCGACGCCGTGCGCTTCGCCCGCGCCATCGGCTACAAGAACGCCGGCACCGTGGAGTTCCTGCTCGACCCGGCCGGTCGCTACGTCTTCATCGAGATGAACCCGCGCATCCAGGTCGAGCACACGGTGACCGAGGAGGTCACCGACGTCGACCTCGTACGCGCGCAGCTGCGGATCGCCGCCGGCGCCACCCTGGCCGACCTGGGCCTGTCGCAGGAGAGTGTCCGGCTGCGTGGCGCGGCGCTGCAGTGCCGCATCACCACCGAGGACCCCTCCAACGGCTTCCGCCCCGACACCGGCAAGATCACCACCTACCGCTCGCCCGGCGGCCCGGGCGTGCGCGTCGACGGCGGCACCACCTACACGGGTGCCGAGGTGAGCGCCCACTTCGACTCCCTGCTGGCCAAGCTCACCTGCCGCGGCGCCGACTTCGACGCGGCCGTCGAGAAGGCCCGTCGCGCGGTGGCGGAGTTCCGGATCCGTGGCGTCGCCTCCAACATCCCCTTCCTCCAGGCCGTCCTGGAGGACCCCGACTTCGCTGCCGGCCGGCTCACCACCGCCTTCATCGAGACCCACCCGCACCTGCTGCAGGCCCGCCGCACCGGCGACCGCGGCTCGAAGATGCTGGCCCACCTGGCCGACGTCACCGTCAACCAGCCGCACGGACCGGCGCCGGTGACCATCTCGCCGGTCACCAAGCTGCCCGTCCTCGAGCCCGGCGAGGTGCCCGACGGCTCCCGCCAGGAGCTGCTCCGCCTCGGTCCCGAGGGCTTCGCGGCCGCCCTGCGCGCCGCCACCCGGGTCGGCGTCACCGACACCACCTTCCGCGACGCGCACCAGTCGCTGCTCGCCACCCGCGTGCGGACGAAGGACCTGCTCGACGTCGCCGGGCACGTCGCCCGCACCACCCCGCAGCTGTGGTCGCTGGAGTGCTGGGGCGGGGCGACGTACGACGTGGCCCTGCGCTTCCTGGCCGAGGACCCGTGGGAGCGGCTCGCCGCGCTGCGCGAGGCGGTGCCCAACGTCAACCTGCAGATGCTGCTGCGCGGGCGCAACACCGTCGGCTACACGCCCTACCCGCGCGAGGTCACCGACGCGTTCGTGGCCGAGGCGGCCGCCACCGGCATCGACGTCTTCCGGATCTTCGACGCCCTCAACGACGTCGAGCAGAGGCGTCCGGCGATCGAGGCGGTGCGCGCCACCGGTACGACCGTGGCCGAGGTCGCGCTCTGCTACACCGGCGACCTGTCGGCGCGCGGCGAGAAGCTCTACACGCTCGACTACTACCTGCGCCTGGCCGAGCAGATCGTGGAGGCGGGCGCCCACGTGCTTGCCGTCAAGGACATGGCCGGCCTGCTCCGCGCCCCGGCGGCCCGCACCCTGGTGACCGCGCTGCGCGAGCGCTTCGACCTGCCGGTGCACCTGCACACCCACGACACCACCGGCGGCCAGCTCGCCACGCTGCTCGCCGCGATCGACGCCGGTGTCGACGCCGTCGACGCGGCCTGCTCGGCGATGGCCGGCACCACCTCGCAGCCGCCCCTGTCGGCACTGGTCGCGGCCACCGACCACTCCGAGCGCGAGACCGGCCTCGACCTGGCCGCGGTCAACGCCCTGGAGCCCTACTGGGAGGCCACCCGACGGGTCTACGCCCCGTTCGAGTCGGGCCTGCCGTCGCCGACCGGGCGCGTCTACCGCCACGAGATCCCCGGCGGTCAGCTCTCCAACCTGCGCCAGCAGGCGATCGCGCTGGGCCTGGGCGAGAAGTTCGAGGCGGTCGAGGAGATGTACGCCGCGGCCAACGACATCCTCGGCAACGTGCCGAAGGTGACCCCGTCGTCGAAGGTGATCGGTGACCTGGCGCTGCACCTCGTCGCGGTCGGTGCCGACTGGCACGACTTCGAGGAGAACCCGGGCAACTACGACATCCCGGACTCGGTGATCGGCTTCCTGCACGGTGAGCTCGGCGACCCGCCCGGCGGCTGGCCGGAGCCCTTCCGCACCAAGGCGCTGGCCGGGCGCACCTGGAAGCAGCCGGCCGAGACGCTCACCCACGAGCAGTCCGTGGGCCTGGTCAACCAGCGTCGCGAGACGCTCAACCAGCTGCTCTTCCCCGGCCCGACCCGCGACTTCCACGAGTCGCGCGAGCAGTTCGGCGACCTCTCGGTCGTGCCCACGCTGGAGTACCTCTACGGCCTGCGCCGCGGCGAGGAGCACGTCGTCGAGATCGCCCCGGGTCGACGGCTCATCTTCGGCCTCGAGGCGATCGGCGAGCCCGACGAGCGCGGCATCCGCACGGTGATGGCGACCATCAACGGCCAGCTGCGTCCGGTGCCGGTGCGCGACCGTTCGGTCGAGGCCGAGGTCGCTGCCGCCGAGAAGGCCGACGCCAACCAGCCCGGCCACGTGGCGGCCCCCTTCGACGGCACGGTCACCGTGGGCGTCGCCGAGGGCGACACCGTGGAGGCGGGCGCGACCGTGGCCACGATCGAGGCGATGAAGATGGAGGCCTCCATCACGACCCCGGTCGCCGGCGTCGTCGAGCGGATCGCGATCTCCGGCACCCGTGCGGTGCAGGGCGGCGACCTGGTGCTGGTCGTCCGCGGCTGAGCCTGACCCAGAGCCTGACCCCGGGCGCAGCGGCTGTCCCCCCGTGACGGCCGCTGCGCCGCTGGTGCCCTTGGTGGCATGGCCGTGCCCGTCCGGGCCGCCCCCCGAGCGGTGGAAAGACGATAACTCTGGACTGCGTTTAAGTTAGCGGAATGGTGCCACGTGTGGTGCGGCTCACGGCGGCCGACCGCTCAGCGGTGGCACCGGCAGGGACGGCGCTCGACCACGGATGCGCGAGACTGTCCCCATGCGATTCACCGAGCACGAGCTGACCCAGGCGATCCACGGCGTGGCGAAGTCGGTGCTCGCCGCCCGCAAGGACGTCCGCAGGAAGAAGGTCGACGTCGAGCAGCTGTGGAGCACGATGGACAAGTTCGAGCGCTACCAGCTGATCGAAGGCCTTGGCAGCCAGCTCATCCCGGTGCTCATCGCCCTGCCCGACATCGAGGTCGAGGCCGGCACTCGCGCCACCTTCACCCCGGCCCAGGTGACCGAGGCCGTGGAGTCCGTCGTCGGCGAGGCCGGCGGCAAGCTGCGCCGCAAGGCGACCGTCGCCGTGCAGGTCGCCCTGACCACCGAGGCCCTGTCGCACCTGCCGGTGCGCCGCGACCCCGACGGTCTGCTCTCCGCCTCGTCGGAGGAGGGTGACGACCTCGACATCGTCGTGCCCGACTCGCTCGAGGGGCTCGACGGCTTGAGCTGATCGGGTGCGGCCCCGTCAGTGGGCCAGCTTGAGCCCGATCACGCAGCCGATCAGGCCGGCGATCAGCAGCAGCTTCACCACGCTGAACGGCTCCTCGCCGGTCGCCATCGACCAGGCGACGGTGAGGGAGGCGCCGATGCCGACCCACACCGCGTACGCAGTGCCGACGGGCAGCGTGCGCATCGCCCAGGCCAGCCCCACCATGCTCAGGGTGACGGCGACGCCGAAGACGGCCGTCGGGACGGGGCGGGTGAACCCCTCCGACCTGCCCAGGGCGACCGCCCAGACGGCCTCGAGCCCACCCGACAGCACCAGCACCAACCACGCCATGACGCACCTCCCGGTGGCCGTCTTGTCGCTTTCCGGGTACGGCTCCCTCGTCCGGGGGTCAGTGGTCCTGACGTCCGTCGGCAAGGGTAGCAACGCGGGCCCTCCCGCCCCCGCCCTCACGCGCGTACGTCCGCCCCGCCGCCACCTCCGCCAGCAGGTCGCGACCCAGCACCGCGCCCGCGGTCGCCGCACCTCCGTGGAGCGTGTTGAGGACGCCCGGCAGGTGGCGGGTGCCGGCGCCGGTCAGGAAGAGGCCCGGGAGCGGTGAGGTGACGTCGGGCCTGCGGCTCCCGACCTGGTCCACGGTCAGCGCCAGGCCCAGCGCGGAGCCGCCGGAGGCCGACGTGCGTCGCATCTGCTGCTTCGCGGCCAGGTAGTCGGGGTTCGTCGAGTAGCGCTCGCCGGCGACCGGACCACCGGCCCGCAGCCCCCAGGTGTGGTGCTCGCGCGGCGCCACGGCGACCAGCTCCAGGACGGCGTGCCCGGCCTGGGCGCCGTCCGGGTCGACGGCGCTCCGTGCCGTCATCATCACCGGCACCCGGGCGGGCAGCCGGCCGGCCGCCACGTCGGCGTGGTGCGGCTCTCGGCTGCTCCTCCTGGTCGGTCGCGCGCCACGACGGTCGGGGACGACCGCAGGCAAAGGGGCGAAGTGACCGGTGTGCGGCACGTTTCACATCCTTTCGCCTGCCTGACGACGCTGACGCATGAGGGTACGGGGCCTACGCTCGTCCAATGAGCGATTCACGCCCCACCGTGAGCCCTGCTGCTCCGCCCATCGACTGGACCGCGCACGCGGCCGTGCTCTTCGACCTCGACGGCGTCGTCACCCCCACCGCCGAGGTGCACATGCGCGCGTGGGCGGACATGTTCAACCACTTCCTCGCCCTGCCCGACGCCCCCGGCGGCGGCGACCGCTCGCCCTACGAGGCCGGCGACTACTTCGCCCACGTCGACGGCAAGCCGCGCTACGACGGCGTCCGCGACTTCCTCGCCTCGCGCGGCATCGAGCTGCCCGAGGGTGAGATCACCGACTCCGGCGACACGCTGACGGTCCACGGCCTCGGCAACCGCAAGGACGTCGCCTTCAACGAGGTGCTCGAGCGCGACGGCGTCGACGCCTACCCGGGCTCCGTCGCCCTGCTCGACCACCTGCGCGACCTCGGTACGCCGCTGGCCGTCGTCTCCTCCTCGCGCAACGCCCCGGCCGTCCTGGCCGCGGCCGGGCTCTCCGACCGGTTCGTCACCGTCGTCTCCGGCGCGGTCGCCGAGGAGCTGGGCCTGCCCGGCAAGCCCGCTCCCGACACGTTCGTGCACGCCGCCGAGGTGCTGGGCGCCCCGGTCGAGCGCTGCGTCGTCCTGGAGGACGCCGTCTCCGGCGTCCGGGCCGGAGCTGCCGGCCACTTCGCCCTCGTCGTGGGCGTCGACCGCGGCGTCGGTGCCGACGCCCTGACCGAGGCGGGCGCCGACGTCGTCGTCGCCGACCTCGCCGAGCTCGTCCCCGGCGACCGCGAGGAGGCCCGCGATGGCGCGTGACAAGGTGCACCACCCCCTCGACCGCGACCGCTACCCGGTCGACGAGTGGCGGCTGCGGGAGCTGTCGTACGAGCCGCAGGGCGTCGGAGCCGGGGAGACCCTCTTCTCCGTCGCCAACGGCTACCTCGGCCTGCGCGGCAACCCCGAGGAGGGCCGCGAGGCCGTCGCCCACGGGACCTTCATCAACGGCTTCCACGAGACCTGGGAGATCCGGCACGCCGAGGCCGCCTTCGGCTTCGCGCGCACCGGCCAGACGATCGTCAACGTCCCCGACGCCAAGGTCATCAAGCTGTACGTCGATGACGAGCCGCTGGTGCTCGGCGTCTCCGAGCTGGAGTCCTACGAGCGCGTGCTCGACATGCGCGAGGGCGTGCTGCGCCGCAAGCTGGTCTGGCGCACGCCGTCGGGCAAGCGGGTGCGGGTCGAGTCGACGCGCATGGTCTCCATGGAGCAGCGTCACCTCGCGGTGATGACCTTCGAGGTCACGATGCTGACTGGCTCCGCGCCCGTCGTGCTCTCCTCGCAGCTGATCAACCGCCAGGACGGCCTCGACGACTTCCGTGCCGCCGAGTCGTCGGCCGATGGCATGAGCGACCCCCGCAAGGCGGGCGCCTTCGAGGGGCGCGTGCTGATGCCCCGCGTGCACGGCCACGAGGACGGTCGGCTGGTCCTCGGCTACCAGTGCCAGCGCTCCAAGATGACGATGGCAGCCGCGGTCGAGCACCGCTTCACCGGCGTCGACGACGTCGAGGTGGTGCTGCGCGCCGGCGAGGACCAGGCCAAGGCCGTCCACCGCTTCGACCTGGCCGAGGGCGAGTGCGCCCGGCTCGAGAAGTACGTCGCCTACCACTCCTCCAAGGGCGTCCCGGTCAGCGAGCTCTCCGACCGCTGCGACCGGACGCTCGACCGTGCGCTGCGCTACGGCCTCGACCGTCTCGAGACCGAGCAGAAGGACTGGTTCGAGGAGTTCTGGCGCAGCTCCGACGTGGTCGTCGGGGCCGACGCCGAGGTGCAGCAGGCGATCCGCTTCAACCTCTTCTGCCTGGCCCAGGCCGCCGGGCGCACCGACGGCGGTGGCATCGCGGCCAAGGGCGTCACCGGCAGCGGCTACGAGGGCCACTACTTCTGGGACACCGAGATCTACGTCGTCCCCTTCCTCACCTACACGCAGCCGGGCATGGCCCGCAACGCGCTGCACTTCCGTCGTCGGATGCTGCCTGCGGCCCGCATCCGCGCCGGCGAGATGGCGCAGAGCGGAGCGCTCTTCCCGTGGCGCACGATCAACGGCGAGGAGGCCTCGGCCTACTACGCCGCCGGCTCGGCGCAGATGCACATCAACGGCGACGTGGTCTACGCGCTGATGAAGTACGTGACGGCCTCCGGCGACACCGAGTTCCTCGCCGAGGAGGGCGTCGACCTGCTGGTCGAGACCGCCCGCATGTGGCGCGACCTCGGCTTCTGGCGCAGCAACGGCAACCCGACCTTCCACATCCACGGCGTGACCGGGCCCGACGAGTACACGACGGTCGTCAACAACAACCTCTTCACCAACCTGATGGCGCGCTTCAACCTGCGCTCCGCCGCGCTGGTCGTCGAGCGGCTGCGCGAGAAGCACCCGGCCGCGCACCGCGCCATGGTGCACCGCCTGCACGTCCAGCCCGACGAGGTCGAGGAGTGGATGCAGTGCGCCGAGGGGATGCACGTCCCCTTCGACGAGGGCCTGGGCATCCACCCGCAGGACGACTTCTTCCTCGACCGCGAGGTGTGGGACCTCTCCCGCACGCCGAAGGACCTGCGCCCGCTGCTGCTGCACTACCACCCGCTGGTCATCTACCGCTTCCAGGTGCTCAAGCAGGCCGACGTGGTGCTCGCGCTCTTCCTGCACGGCGACCTCTTCACCCCCGAGGAGAAGAAGGCCGACTTCGAGTACTACGACCCGATCACCACCGGAGACTCGACGCTGTCGGCGGTCGTGCAGTCGATCGTGGCGGCCGAGGTCGGCTACCACGAGGTGGCCATGGACTACTTCTGGCACGCGCTGCACACCGACCTGGGCGACCTGCACCACAACACCGTCGACGGCATCCACGTCGCGTCGGCCGGCGGTGTGTGGAGCGCGCTGGTCTTCGGCTTCGCCGGCCTGCGCGACCACGAGGGCAAGCTCTCCTTCGACCCGCGTCTGCCGGTCGACTGGGACCGGATGCAGTTCCGCCTGGCCTGGCACGGCTCGCGCCTGGGGGTGGACCTGTCGCAGGACACCCTGAAGCTCTCGATCGTCGAGGGCGACGGACCGGTCGACGTCACCGTGCGCGGCAAGAAGCTCACCGTGACGGTCGGCGAGCCGGTCGAGGTCCCGCTGGACCACCAGGGCGAGCGGATCAACGGGCTGCTGGACAAGATCCCGCACACCGGTGGCGTCCGCTCCGACGGCACGCGCATCACCTCCGGCGTGCCCGACCCGGTCATCACGCCCGAGCACAACGACCCGTACGCCGCGTGGACGCGCAACGAGGGCCTGATCGACGAGGTCTGACGCTGGCGGAGCCCGGGGGCGGTGCCCCGTCCCCGGGCACTCGTCAGCCGACGAGATCGATCTGCTCGGCGGTCGTCCCGAGACGCGCGGCCTGCTGCCTGGCGCCCATTGCCCCGAAGCGGATGAAGAGGGCGATGGCCACGATCCCGACCAGTGCTGCGACGGCGAGCACTCCGGCCGCCCGGTCGACGCGGTAGGCCCAGTTGGCACTCCACGGGACCAAGCCCGGGACGCTCATCAGAAGGACCACTGTTGCCCCCGCGACCCACCCTCGGGCGACGCCGAGCAGGGCCACGCCGACCACGTTGAGCGTGGCGACGAGCAGGGCGTCCGACGTCAGGATGCCGACCGGTAGCCCGAACGAGGCCGCCACGAGCGCCGCGAGCGCACCGGAGACGAGTACGTAGCCGAGGCTCCACGCACCGCGGCTGACGCCCAGGCTGCGGCTTGACGTGGCCACGAGGGCGGGCGGTCCTTCGACGAGCACGGCGCTCATCATGGCCAACGGCAGGACCAGCCCCACAACGGTCCCGCTGCTCACGAAGGTCCGCGGATCCTCGAAGGGGAACATCAGAGGGAGAGCGGCCCAGTTGAAGAGGGCGAGGGCCAACCACGACGCCGCCATGGCGCCGATCCACCAGCCGTTGTCCAGGCGTCGTACGGCCAGGAACGTCCTCACTCGGACGCTTCTCCGAAGGCGGACCATGAGAGGGTGCCCGACCGGATCGCCCGAGCATGCTCGGTGAAGAAGGCACTTCGCTCCTGCTCGGAGAGGGCGGTGAACCACTCCATCTCGCGAGCATGGTCGTCGGTGGGTGGTTCGAGGTCTTCGACACCGAGGGTCCCGTGGAGGTCGTCTCCCTCGGTCGGGAGGTCCAGCTCGGCAACGGCCCAACGGAACAGCGCCTCGTTGGCGCTGGTTGCCCCCTCCGGGGGGCCGCCCGGGATGGTCCAGGCAGCGAAGAGGCGCGAGACCAAGGCCAGTCGCACCTGACCGTGGTTCACCTGGGTGGCCATGCCCACCTGGACGGCCTCAGGAACCCACGTGGTGTCGAATCCGTCGGCCGCGGCACGTGCGGAGACTTGCTGCCAGCTCTCCTGCGGCATCGCGTTCCACTCGACGTACTCCTCTACCCAGCTCGCGGAGTCAGGAGCCAATCCCGGGAGGGCGCGGATGACGTCGTCGACGTCCTGGGCGAGGGGCCGTGCGAGATGGCTCGAGGCGAGGGGCAGGCAGACCATGGCCCTGGCCTCGTGCACACACGTCGGAGCTGCCGCTTCGGGGACGTGAACGCGGTCCGCAGGTCCGACCAGGATCAGGAACGACGCGGCGATGCCTGCGCTCCATGTACAGGCGAAGGCCAAGGTGCGGTTGGCAGCCAGGAGCGCCACGACGCCCACCGTCACCAGCACCCACGCCCCGGCCTGGATGAGCTGGACATGTGGAACGTCGCGGGAGAAGGGGGTGAACCGGTCGTCCAAGGGAGTTGTCGCGGGGAGCAGGTCGCTGGCCAGGTAGAGACAGGTCCCGATTGCCACGTACGGCACGATCACGGCAACGGGCACGACGATGATCGCCGGCCACCGACGTCCAAGGGCGTAGCCGCCCGCGGCGAAGGCCAGGCAGATCGCCGTCCGGGCGGCCAGCCCCGGGAGGTCTGGTCCCCCCGTGGCTGCGACGCGAGCCGTGGTCAGCCAGGCCAGGAGGCTCACCAGGACGACGGCTGCCACCACGTAGACGGCGAGCTCGGCGAAGAGACGCAGCTCCACCCACGTCCGCGAGCGGGACGTCTGACGCGCCATGGTGAGGACGCCGGCGCGTCGAAGCGTGGATCCCACCCATGCACCGCCGCCGGCGACGGCGGACAGGCCGAAGAGCAGAGCCATGTTGAGTGTGGTGGCCGTGTAGGCCCACAGTCCGACCCAGCCGTCGAGGTCGCCGAGCAGATAGACGGCGCAGGCAGCGACGGTCGGGACGAGGATCCGCAGGCCCAGGCCGGGAGAGATCAGGAACATCTACGCCGCGCCTTCGTCCGCGAGGTGTGCCAGGAATGCCTGCCTGATCCGACCCTCCCGGTCAGACGCTTCGGGCGTCGTCGCGAGGAACGAGTCGAGTGCGCCTACGAAGCGCATCCTGCCGGCGTCCAGCACGAGCACCCGTTGTGCCAGCTCGCCCACGTCCTCCAGCAGGTGGTGGAGAGCAGGGTGACCGTGTCGTCGTCGAGCGCGCCGCGCAAGGTCGCGTAGAACTGGATTCGCTGTTCAGGATCCAGGCCGACGGTCGGTTCGTCGAGCACGAGGAGCTGAGGGCGGTGCACGATCGCCTGGGCAATTCCCAGCCGTCGGACCATCCCGCCCGAGAGCGTCCCGATCCGGGAGTGCCGGCGCGGCCCCAGACCCGTGCGCTCCAAGGCGTCGGCAACCGCCCCTTGCCGTTCCCTGCGAGCAAGCCCCTTCAACCAGGCTGCGTAGTGCAGGTAGTCGCCAGCCCGCATGTGCGCTGCCACAGGTGGAGTCTGGGGCAACCACCCGACACGGGACCGGTGGGAGCGCAGGTCCGTGACCGGTCCCTCGGAGGTCAGGAGGAGCCCCCGGGTGGGCTGCTCGGCGCTGGCCAGCACCCGGCACAGCGTCGACTTGCCGGCACCGTTGCGCCCCAGCAGGACGTTGACTCCCGGTTGCAAGGTGCAACTCACCCCGTCGAGAGCGGCGTGGTCGCCGTAACGGACCGTCACCTCGTCAACGCCGAAGGCTCTGTGGCCAGCCGTCGTGCTCGTCGATCCGTCAGGCACTGTCGCATCCTCCTGCGTGGTCGGTCCCGGGACAACGTACCGAGGGATGCTCGCCGCAGCATGTCGATGAGCATCCCTCTTCATTTTGGGCGATTGCCTTCGTGTGCAACGTAAAACAACGTAGGGGCTTGGCTATCCCCCGAGGGAAATCATGAGAAGCCGTTCTTGGACCAGGCGCCGCAGGGGTCTGGGAGATTGTTCAAGTTCCGGCAGTGCTGATACTTGAATCCTTGAATTCCGTTCTCGGGCCAGAGGAAGTTGCATCGCCGGTTGCTGTGGTTCCTGTAGGTCGAACTCGTCGTGTCCGGTGCTACCTTCTGGTGGCATTTGTAGTCACCCGAAAGTGGGACGCCGATGCCGCCAGAAATGTACACAATCTTGCCCGTCGACGATCTCACGCGACTGTCGTTCCAAGCACTGCCTTCGATCCACGACTGAAGCCACGCGTTGCCGTCTCCGTTGTTCGAACTCACAGCAACCGCAGTGGCGGAGGCTGGCGCGCAGCTCAGCGCGGCCACCACTGCAATGGTCTTTGCCCATCTTTTCAGCATTCTCCGACTCCCTATCTCTCTCCAGAGGCTGCAAAGTAGCAGGTCTTGTCGGAGGCAGCGGGTTGCGACCAGAACCAACTAGGGGTCAAGGATATTTTCCGGACCTTCGGTCCACGGGATTCCTTGATCATTCAAGGATGTTCTTCTATCGGTTCGTATGGTAGAGGCCTCGGGCATGTTGTGTGAGTGCATCGGGCAAGCATCTTCGGCCTTGTGGTGAGGGTTCACGGCGGCCTTCTTGCTCGCCCGTGCGGGAGTGTCCCGGCGATGCGACCACGGCCTGCGGTTCCCAGCCTCGGATGCCCGGCGGTCACCGTGTCGCCGTGACGCAGCACCTCACCGACATCCACCTCAAGGTCCTCACCTAACTCGCCCTGCTCGAGGAGACCGACCTGACGGAGCTCTCGTACGTCAGCGAGCTCCCGGACTCCGACTGCGAGGCCGAGCTGATGGACATGGCTGCGGTGGGCACGGCGAAGTGGGGCAACGGCCCCGACGCCTGGGTGGTCACCGACGCGGGCCGTGCCGAGCACGCCCGCGGGGTGGCGGCCGAGCTGGAGCAGGTCGGTGCCCGTGAGCTGGTCGCCCAGACCCACGACGTGGTCACGCACTGGGGCGACGACCACGCGGCCGTCGCCGAGGCGGTCGGTCGCCTGGCGGCCCAGATGCGTCGCTTCGCCGGCTACTCCCACGGCCTCGAGGCCGCAGCTGCGGGTCAGGGGCCGGAGGCCTGGGACCGGGTGGTCGCGCTGCTGAAGAAGGACCTGGCGACCACCCTCGGGCTGGCCTGCGACCCCGAGCCCCTCACTGCAGCGCGCTGGTCAACCGCATCACGTTGTCGACGTACCGCGCGCCCACGCTGCGCCGCTCCCACTCCCCGAGGGTCAGCTCCTTCGAGACGGCCCGGTAGGCGTCCTCGACCTCGCGCAGTGCGGTCACCACGTGGGCGTCGACCATCATCAGCGACAGCTCGTAGTTGAGCGAGAACGAGCGCTGGTCCATGTTGCTCGACCCCACCACCGCGACCTCGTCGTCGACGCTGAAGTGCTTGGAGTGCAGCACGTACGGCGCTGGGTAGCGGTGGATCCGGACGCCCGCCTCGAGCAGCGCCCGGTAGTACGACGCCTGGGCGTGGCCGACCATGAACTGGTCGGACTGCTCGGAGACGAAGAGCTCGACCGCGACGCCGCGCTGGGCGGCCGTGGTCACGGCGTACAGCAGTGACTCGTCGGGCACGAAGTAGGGGCTGGTGATCGAGAGCCGGCGCTCGGCGGCGTAGAGGAGCGTGGTGAAGAGGCGCAGGCTGTTCTCGCTGGGGTAGCCCGGCCCGCTCGGCACCAGCTGGCACGGGACGTGGTGCAGCGACTCTGGTGCGCGCCCGGTCACCGGGTGGCCGACGACCTCCAGCTCCTCGTCGGCCTCGACCCACCAGTCGCCGACGAAGACCGCGTCGAGGGAGGCCACGACCGGGCCCTCGACGCGGACCATCAGCTCGACCCACTCGCGCCCGAGGCGATGGTTCCTCGGCTTGTTGTAGCCCGGCTCGGTGAGGTTGAGCGAGCCGGTGAAGCCGACCTCGCCGTCGACGACGAGGAGCTTGCGGTGGTTGCGCAGGTCGGGGCGGCGGAAGCGCCCCGACAGTGGCTTGATCGGGAGCATCGGGTGCCACTCGATCCGGCTCCGGCGCAGGAAGCGCAGCAGCCCCCGGTAGCCGGGGATGCCGCGGGTGCCGAGGTGGTCGTAGAGCAGCCGCACGGTGACCCCGCGCTCGGTCGCCTCGACCAGGGCGTCGAAGAACGGGCGGGTCACCTCGTCGAGCGCCATGATGTAGAACTCGACGTGCACCGTCTCGCGGGCCTCGCGCACCGCCTGCGTCATCGTCCCGATCGCGGCCGCGTAGTCGGGCAGCAGCATCACGTCGTTGTCGTCGTGCAGCGGCAGGGCGCCGAGCGTGCGGTTGAGGGTGACCGCGGAGCGTACGGCCGGGGAGAAGGCGGCGGCCGAGGCCGGCGGCGGCAGCTCACGCGTGTGCTCGTCGACCAGCGCGCGGATCTCCTCGAGCCGCTGGTGGCGACGTCGCCCCACCCGGTTGCTGCCGAAGAAGCCGAAGCCGATGAAGCCCAGCATCGGGTTGAGCAGCACCAGCAGCAACCACGCCATGCCGGTGGAGGGCTTGCGGTTGCCTGGGATGATGCCCAGCGCCGCGACCCGCATCGAGATCTCGATCCCGACCACCACCGCGCCGACGACGGCGGCGACGAGGGAGAGGTCGGAGAAGTCCACGCTCGCAGCATAGGGAGCGCTGCGCCTCACCGGCTCCCGACGGGCTCGTCGATCGGCTCGGCGACGGTCTGGATGCGTCGGGTGGCCAGCTCGATCATCAGCCGGGCGGCGGGCGAGAGGGTGGCGCCGGCGCGGTGCACGATCGCGAGCGTGTCCCACTGCCGCGGCGCCAGCGAGACGTACGCGGCGTCAGGTGCGAGACGGGGCAGGAGCGCTCGGGCGGCTCCCCGCGGCACCACCGTGTCGGCGTGGCCCATCCCGGCGAGCTCGACCGCGGTCTCGACGTCCTCGACCTCGATCCGGGTGCGCGGCGTGAGGCCGGCGGCGTGGATGAGCTGGCGCAGCACGATCCGCGTGGAGTCGGAGCGGCGCCACGTCGCCTCCGGCATCACCAGGTCGGCCGCCGCGAGCTGCTCGACGGTGACGGGTGCCGCGGTGCGGGCCGGGTCGGCGCTGACGTAGACCAGCTCGTCGCGGGCGACCGGGCGGACCTCGAGCCCCTCGCTGTCGAGCGCGGGCACGGCGACCATCGCCGCCTCGAGTCGGCCACGACGCAGCTCCTCGGTGACCTCGCTGGAGTTCTGCCCGACCAGCTCGACGCGCACGCCGGGGTGGCGGGTGACGACGTCGGAGACCAGCCCGGCGCCGGCGTAGAGCCGGGCGATGCCGAACATCCCGAACCGGATCGTGCCGGTCTCCAGGACGTGGCTGCTGCGGACGGCGCGCAGCGCCTCGTCGGCGGCGCCGAGCACCTTCTCGGCGTGCGGGCGCAGCAGGTGGCCGGTCTGCGTCGGCACCACGCCGCGTCCCACACGGGTGAAGAGCGCGCCGCCGACCGTCTTCTCCAGGGCGCGCACCTGCTCCGAGACCGAGGGCTGGGCATACCCCAGGTCCTCGGCAGCGGCGGTGAAGGAGCCGTGCTCGTAGGTCGCGAGGAAGCAGGTCAACTGGTGCAGCGAAAGCATAGGAACCACCTGTGGCAGCCGAAGAAAACCAAGGCTACCCCTGTGCCTCGCCGAAGATGAGAATTGAACCAACCTGACCCACGTCGCCGATCCGGCGAGAGGAGACTCCTGTGCTGTTCACCCATCGCTGCACCACCTGCGACCGCACCCAGCTGATCTTCCCGAGCCAGGCCCACGGCGTGCGCAGCACCGACGACGGCGCCGTGGAGCTGACCTTCACCTGCTGGTGCGGCGCCGAGCAGGGTCACCGGATGGCGGGGCTCACCGCCTCCGCCTGACCGCTCTCCTCGCGGCCGCGCCCTCCGACGCAGCCGCCCTCAGCGTGGCTGCTCGTCGGCGCCCCACGACTCGGTGCCCGGGTGCGTCACGCCCCGCTGGTCACCCATCTCCTGCACGGTCCGCTCCAACTCGTCGACGTCCATCCGGGCCAGCTCCTCCGGCGCGACGGGCCAGTTCTCCAGGTGCGGGTCGGCGAGCAGGTACTGCACCAGCAGCCCCTGGCCGCGACGGTCGTGGTGGTGCACCGGCTCGGGCACCATCCGCCCTTCGGCGGCGTCCCAGAAGGCGTCGACCCGGCGGGCGACTGCGCGGGCGACCTTGCCCGGGACGCCCTGCTGCGGGATGTAGGGGTGCGGGCGAGTGGGGGCGTGGAGCTCGGCCTGGTGGAGTTCCAGCAGCAGGTCGGAGTCGCCCTCGCCGCGGTGCACGTCGAGGTCGTGGGCGAGCGCCTCCTCCAGCGGGACGAGCGCGGTGAACTCCTCCTCGACCGCGTCCCACACCGTCGCCCACGGCTTGTGCACGGCATACGCGGAGCCGTAGAGCTTCGCCTTCACCTGCGCCAGCGCCATCGCCAGCTGCCGTGTCCGGGCCAGGTACTCCTTGGCGCGCTCGGCGCCGTCGGGGAGCCGTTTGCGCGCGGCCGGCACCAGGACCATGACGGTCGCAGCCAGGTGTCGGCTTGCGGTGGCCAGGAAGGTGTCGACCGGTGGGTACTGGTCGCGCGGGCGGTCCGGGTCGGTGCTCGGCCGGGCGACGCGCGCTCGGGCGAGCCGCTCCTCGAGGAGCTGGTGGGTGGCGCGGGCGTCGATCAGGAGGGTGTCCATCGAGCTCACCTCCGGGGGACGAAGGATCACCTCCCTCCAGTGTGCGCCTGCCGTCAGGGCTTCACAAGGACGACCGCGTCGGCGATCGCTCGCCTCACCAGGAGCGGTACTCCTCCTCGATCAGCTCCGCGATCCGGTCCGGGTCGGGCACCAGCCCGGTGTCGGCGGCGATCCCGACCGTGACCGCCCCGGCATAGCTGAAGAGGCAGACGCCCAGGGGCTGGTGGCCCGAGCTGGGCACCCACCCCAGCACGTGGGTGACCCTCATCCCGGCCAGCCGCACGGGTCGGCGCGGCCCGGGCACGTTGGTCAGCACGCCGACCGCCTTGTCGGCGAGCAGGTTGGTGACCCGGTGGGCCACGAGGCGGGGCGACTCGGCCACCGCCCACTGCACCCCGAAGGTGACCACGGGCTCGAGGCTGTTCTTGATGCGCTCCATCCGCTGCCGCACCGCTGCGACTGCCTGCCGCGGGGTGCGTGACCCCAACGGCATCGGCAGGAAGACCAGCGAGAAGTGGTTGCCCAGCTCCTCGGGCAGGCTCTCGTCGAAGGGTCGCAGCGTGACCGGCACCATCCACGCCACCTCGTCGACCAGGGCGTCCTTCTCGGCCAGGTAGCGGGTCAGCGCCTGCGCCACGAGCGCGACCAGGACGTCGTTGACCGTGCCGCCGTGCTCCCGGCCCAGCGCCCTGACGTGGGCGAGGTCGAGGTCGGTCACCCAGGCCACCGACTTCTCCACGCCCGGTCGGCCGGTCCACGCCGTGCGCGGGGTGCGGCTCGCGGTGAGCACGCGCCCCAGCTCGGCCACCGTGTTGACGGTCTGGTTGTCGGTCGACGAGAGGCCCTGCACCAGGTCGATGAGGCGGTGGGGGTGGCGCACCAGGCCCAGACCTTGGGGAAGCAGGCGCGGGCTCAACGAGGTGGCGAGCCGCAGCGGCGCCCGGGTGGAGCCCAGGGCGAGGTCGGCCAGGTCGGCGGTGGCGCGGCGTACGACGGCGGCGGCGCTGCCCAGCAGCCCCGCGGTGCGCGGGGGCCGGCCCACGGGCAGCGGCACCGTGCCGCCCGCCTCCGTCTCGCACAGGCTGAACATCAGCTGCACCAGCCGGACGCCGTCGGTCACGGCGTGGTGGACGCGGCAGAAGAGGGCGGCCCCGCGGCCCTCGATGCCGGTGACCAGGTCGGCGCTCCACAACGGGCGCCCGGGGGTGAAGGGCTCGGCGAAGCGCTCCCCGATCCACGTACGCAGTGCCGCGTCGTCGCCGTCGAGCCGCACGAGCCGCACGTGGTCGGCGACGTCGAAGTCGTCGGCGTCCTCCCAGAACCACTCGCCGTCGCGCTCGGAGGCCCGTCGCCGCAGGACCGGGTGGCGATCGACCAGCCGCTCCTGCAGCAGCGCCCGCAGCGTGTCGAGGTCGGGCTCCGCCTCCAACCACATGAGGCAGCGCACGTGCAGCAGGTTGTCGAGGCGGTCCATGTGCAGCCAGGTCTGGTCGGCGGCACGGATCGGGGTCGACGTCACCCGGCCAACATAGGGCGTCCGCCGGTGCCCGCGCGCCCGCTCAGGCGAGGAAGTCCAGCACCTGGCGCATCGCGCGCCGCCCCTCGGGGATCAGCGGGAAGAGGCTGTAGACGTGCAGCAGGTCGTGCTCCTCGACGGAGGTGAGCTCCCCCGGCCTCCTCCGCCCGGCGCACCAGCATCCGGCAGGCCGCGGCGAGGGTGTCGCGGGTGCCGTGCAGCATCAGCGCCGGCGGCAGGTCGCTGAGGTCGCCCAGCGCGGGGGAGACCTCCGGCCGGTCGAGGTCGTCGGGCGAGCCTGCCCACCACTCGGCGTAGAGCCGAATCTTCGAGAGGAAGAGCCACGGGTCGCGCGCGGAGAACTCCTCGGTGCCCGGCGCGGTGCTCGTCAGGTCGGCCCACGGCGCGTGCAGCACCAGCGAGCCCGCCACCGCGCCGGAGCCGTGACGACGTAGGCGGTCACGCATGGTCTGCGCGAGCGCCAGCACCAGCCCGCCGCCGGCCGAGTCGCCCATCAGGGTCAGCGGCCGCTCGCCGGCGCAGTCGGCGTGCTCGGCCCACGCGACGGCCAGGTCGACCAGGTCCTCGTGGGAGTCGCGCCAGGTGTGGGTGGGCGCGAGCGGATAGTCCGGCAGCACGATCCGCGCCCCGAGCCGTCGGGCCAGGATCGAGACGTAGCGCACGTGGAAGGCGTCGATCGGCTTCACGTAGCCGCCGCCGTGGCCGTAGAGGACGGTGCGGGTGACGTCGGCGCCACGCGGCGTGAGGACGTACGTCGGAAAGCCTGCGCTGTGGTCGACCTCGACGTCGAAGCGCCGGGAGAAGCCCGGCACCAGCCGCGTCGGCAGGCCCCCGACGAGCGTCTGCTGCCAGGCCAGGATGCGGCCGCGCTCGAGGTCGGCGTCGTCGAGGTCGCGGGCCCGGCGCACCCGGGGCAGCACGGTGGCGACCACCTGGTGCAGCAGGCTCGGCGAGACGACGGGGGAGTCCACGCCTCCGAACCTAGGCGAGGGCCGGTGACGACGGGGCGGTTCAGGTGCAGCCTCCGGGACTCCTCGTGCTGCGTGGAGGGGGCAGGCGTAGGGTGTCGGCGTCAGACAGGGGAGCACGTGGACCAGCGTGCTGAGAGTGCGGACCAGCCGCAGACCCTACGAACCTGCTCCGGTTAGCACCGGCGAAGGGAGTCAGAAAGATGTCCATGCCTGCCCGTACGCGGACGGTGGCGGTCGCCGCCCTGCTCGGCCTCACCGCCCTCAGCGGCTGCAGCCTGGTGGGAGGTGACTCCTCGGACGCCGACCGCGCCGACCAGGTCGTGCTGGTCACCCACGAGTCGTTCACCCTGCCCGACGAGCTGATCGCCTCCTTCGAGGAGGAGTCCGGCCAGGAGCTCGTCGTGCGTGCCTCCAACGACGCCGGCGCCCTGGCCACCAAGCTCGCCCTCTCGGCCGACAACCCGTCGGGCGACGTCGCCTTCGGGATCGACAACACCTTCGCCTCCCGCGTCGTCGACGCCGGCGTCTTCGCGCCCTACACCGCCGAGCTGCCGGTCAGCGCTGAGCGCTACGCCCTGGCCGACGGTGGCGACCTGCTGGCGCCGGTCGACCAGTCGAGCGTCTGCCTCAACGTCGACACGGCCTGGTTCGCGGAGCGGGAGCTCGGGGCGCCGGCCACCTTCGAGGACCTCACGAAGCCGGCGTACAAGGACCTCACCGCCGTCTCGAGCGCATCGACCTCCTCGCCCGGCATGGCCTTCCTGCTGGCCACCCGCGCCGCCTTCGGCCAGCGCTGGGACGACTACTGGACCGACCTGCTCGACAACGGCCTGAAGATCGTCGACGGCTGGACCGAGGCCTACTACGGCGAGTTCACCGCCGGCGGCGAGAAGGGCACGCGACCTGTCGTGCTGTCGTACGACTCCTCGCCCGCCTTCACCGTGAAGGACGGGAAGACCACGACCGCCGCGTTGCTCGACACCTGCTTCCGCCAGGTCGAGTACGCCGGCGTGCTGAAGGGTGCGAAGAACCCCGAGGGCGCCCAGGAGCTCGTCGAGTTCCTGCTGAGCCCGCTGGTGCAGCGCGAGCTGCCGGACTCGATGTACGTCCGCCCGGTCAGCGGCGAGGCCGACCTGCCCGACGACTGGGCCGCCTTCGCGCCCGAGCCGCAGAAGGTCTGGGAGGTCGAGCCGGCCGAGATCGCCGCGAAGCGCGAGAAGTGGCTGGCTGGAGGAGTGGACCGACGTCGTCACCCGCTGACCGAGCGTCCCCCGGGCTGATGGTGCTGCGCCGACTGGTGGGCCTGACCGCGTTGGCGGCCGGGCCCCTGGTCGTGCTCACCCTCTTCTTCCTGCTGCCCGTCGCCGGCATGGTCGGGCGCGGATTCGTCGTCGACGGCTCCTTCGACCCGGTCGGCGTGCTGGAGGTGCTGGGCCGCCCGCGGGTCGCCCGCGTGCTCGGCTTCACCCTGGCCTCGGCCACCGCCGGCACCGTCCTGTCGCTGCTGCTGGGGCTGCCGTCGGCCTACGTCCTCTCCCGCCTCGACCTGCCCGCGCGCCGGGTGGTGCGGGCGGTGCTGCTGGTGCCCTTCGTGCTGCCGACGATCGTGGTCGGCGTCGCCTTCCGTGACGTGCTCGGCGAGGGCGGCCCGCTCGGTTTCCTCGGCTGGGAGCAGGGGCCGGTCGCGGTCGTGCTGGGCCTGGCCTTCTTCAACGCCGCGGTGGTGATCCGGACCGTCGGCGCGGCCTGGGAGTCGCTCGACCCGCGCCCCGGCGAGGCGGCCGCGGCGCTGGGCGCGAGCCCCTTCCAGGTGCTGACCACGGTCACCTGGCCGGCGCTGCGCGGCTCGGTGGTGAGCGCGGCCTCGGTCGTCTTCCTCTTCTGCGCGACCTCCTTCGGCGTCGTGCTGACCCTGGGCGGGGTGCGCTGGGCGACGGTGGAGACCGAGATTTACCTGCTCACCACCTCCCTCTTCGACCTCCGCGCAGCCGCCGCCCTCTCGGTGCTGCAGCTGGTCGTGGTCATCGCCCTGCTGGTGCTCACCGCCCGCTTCCGCGCCCCCGCGGCGCCGGTGGCACGGCGTACGTCCGCCCCGCGCCGGGTGCGGCTGACGGATGCGCCCGCCCTCGCGGTGACCGCGCTGACGCTGGCCTTCGTTGCCCTGCCGATCGTCACGCTGGTGCAGGGCTCGCTGCGGGTCGACGGCGCGTGGAGCCTCGACAACTACCGCGCCCTGACCGGCCGGGGCAGCGACCGGGCGCTGCTCGTGCCGGTGACCGAGGCGTTGGCCTCGTCGCTGCGCACCGCGGTCGACGCGACCTGGATGGCGCTGAGCCTGGGGCTGCTGCTCGCCGTCGTGGTGACCCGGCGCTCGCACTCGGCCGCCGAGAGGCGCGTACGCAGCGGGCTCGACGCCGTCTTCATGCTCCCGCTCGGCGTCTCCGCGGTGACCTTGGGGTTCGGCCTCCTGGTCACCCTCGACTCCGGCCCGCTCGACCTGCGCGACTCCCCGCTGCTGGTGCCGATCGCCCAGGCGCTGGTCGCGCTGCCGCTGGTGGTCCGGACCCTGGTCCCGGTGCTCGGCGGCATCGACGACCGGCAGCGCCAGGCGGCGGCCTCGCTGGGCGCCGGTGCCTGGCGCACCTGGTTGACCGTCGAGGTGCCGGTGGTCTGGAAGCCGCTGCTGGCGGCCAGCGGCTTCGCCTTCGCGGCGTCACTGGGGGAGTTCGGCGCGACCAGCTTCCTGGCGCGCGACGAGGCGCCGACGCTGCCGATCGTGATCTTCCGTCTGCTGGGCCACCCCGGTGAGATGAACTACGGCATGGCCCTGGCGGCCTCGGTGGTGCTCGCGGCGACCACCTCGCTGGTCATGCTGGCCGTCGAGCAGCTGCGGGTCCCGAGCCTGGGGTCCGTGTGAGCGAGAGGAACCCATGACAGGCACGACGACGAGCACGACTGAGGCGCTGCGGCTCGAGCACGTCGACGTCACGTACGCCGGCGTCCCCGCCGTGCGAGACGTGTCGCTCGCCGTGGCTCCCGGCGAGGTGCTGGCCGTGCTCGGTCCGTCGGGCTGCGGCAAGTCGACCCTGCTGCGGGCGCTGGCCGGGCTCGAGCCGCTCAGTGGCGGCCGGGTCCTCTTCGACGGGGTCGACCTGGCGGGCACCCCGACCCACCGCCGGGGCTTCGCGCTGATGTTCCAGGACGGCCAGCTCTTCGGCCACCTGTCGGTGGCGGGCAACGTCGGCTACCCGCTCAAGCTGCGCCGGACGCCGCGCGCCGAGGCGAGGGCCCGGGTGGAGGAGCTGCTCGCCCTGGTCGGCCTGGCCGGCTACGGCGACCGGTCGCCGGCCACGTTGTCGGGCGGCGAGCGCCAGCGGGTCGCGCTCGCCCGGGCGCTGGCCGTCGAGCCCCGGCTGCTGCTGCTCGACGAGCCGCTGTCGGCGCTCGACGCGACCCTGCGCGAGAGCCTGGCTGGCGACCTGCGCGAGATCCTGCGGGCTGCCGGCACCACCGCGGTGATGGTCACCCACGACCACGACGAGGCCTTCGCGGTCGCCGACTCGATGGCGGTGATGTTCGACGGCCGGGTCGTCCAGCACGGGCCGATCGCCGACCTGTGGGCCCACCCGGCGACGCCGCAGACCGCCACCTTCCTCGGCTACGCGGGCGTGCGCGCCGGTGAGCCGGCCGAGGTGCTCTGCCGCGCCGCCGGTGTGGAGCAGGCCCGCTGGGTCGCGCTGCGCCGCTCGGCGCTGCACGTCGACGACGCAGGCGTGCTGGCCGGCCGGGTGCTGGCGGTGACCTCCACGCCAGAGCAGCTGCGGCTGCGGGTGGAGGTCGACGAGGTCGGGACCGTCGACGCCGTGGCGCCGCTCGGCCGACCGCTGGCGGTGGGCGCGAGCGTACGACTGTCGGTGGACGCGACCCGGATGGCCACCGCGCCACCGACCTGACCTCGACGTGACCCGCGTCGCTGGTGCCTGCCGCCGCCCGGCAGTGACCGGGGCGACTGACCATCCGATGGATACGATGGCGCGCGTGTATCGCCGTGCCTACGTCGTCCTGATCGGGACGACCGCCCTCATGGGCATCATCGCCCTCGTCATGTCCGTGGCGCTGGACCGCAAGTTCGTCGACCCCGAGGGCTTCCTCGGTCCGAGCTGGTTGCGGCTTCCGCTCCTGGTGCTGGCGGCGCTGCTGGCGGACATGCTCCCGCAGTACTTCTGGGTCGGTCGGGGTCGCCCGTCGACCGGCTGGGCGGCGGTGAAGAACCGGTGGCGCCTGCACTGGACCAAGGCCCGGTGGATCCTGGTCGTGCTGGGCATCGCGTGCTTCTACGTGACCTACGTCAGCTACCGCAACATCAAGTCGTACCTGCCCTTCGTGATGGGCGAGACGAAGTACGACCGTGAGCTGCACGTGCTCGACCGGGCGATGTTCTTCGGCAACGAGCCGGCCACCGTGCTGCACAACCTGCTCGGCACCGGCTTCAGCGCCCACTTCCTCTCGACCATCTACGTCGGCTTCCTGCCGCTGGTCGCGATCATGGTCGCGGTGTACGTCGTGTGGTCGCGCAACCTGCGCTTCGGCTACTGGTTCGTCACCTCGCAGGTGCTGATCTGGACCCTCGGCACGGCGATGTACTACTGCCTGCCGAGCCTCGGCCCCGGCTTCCGCTACCACTGGCTCTTCACCGACCTGCCCAACACGGGCACCAGCGACCTGATGGACTCGCTCTTCTACGGGCGCAAGACCGTGCTGCACGACGGTGACCCGCGGAAGGTGCAGTCGGTGGCCGCCTTCGCCAGCCTGCACACCGGCGTGACGCTGCTGTGGGCCCTGATGATCCAGTACACGCTGCGTAACCGCGTCGTGAAGGCGTTGGCGTGGAGCAACTTCGGAGTCACGATCATCGCCACCCTCTACTTCGGCTGGCACTACGTCGCCGACGACATCGCCGGCATCGCCATCGCCCTGGTCTCTTTCGCCGTCGGCGGCTGGGCCGCGGGCCAGAAGTTCTCCAAGAAGGCGCTGCGCGAGGCGCTTGACGAGGTCTCCGACGTGGAGCCGTCAGAGCCCGAGCCGGTGCCGGCCAGCAAGACCTGACCTTGGCTGGCCCGATGCCGCAGAACGCCCCGACCCTTCGCGGGTCGGGGCGTTCTGCGTTGCTGCGCCGGGGAGACGAATGACAGCGGTGTAGTTCGAAATGACAACGTTGTAAGTAGTCAAGCCGACACGCCGATCTTTTCCACTTTTTCTGGGGAAAGTGTTTCCAATGTGACGAATGAGCACTAGCGTTGCGGCTGTGCCTCGGACGGTGGGGAAGCCGCCCGAGGTGCTGCTGTGACCGGCTGACGGTGCGTGCGGCGGAGCGACCCTCCGCCGCCCCCGTCGCCGGGCCAGCCGCCGATCCGTGACCTCCCGGAAGGGGAACCCAGTGCGCCTGCGCCACACGCTCGCAGCCGGTCTCACCCTCGCGCTGGTCTCCGGACTCACCGCCGTCGCCCACGCCGACGACACCCCGTCGCAGAACGAGGTCGAGGCAGCTGAGTCGGCCGCCCGCGCCAAGGCCCGCGACGTCGCCGTCGTGAAGGCCGACCTGGCGCTCGCCAACGCGCGCCTCGAGAGCTCCGCCGTCGCCGCCGCCCAGGCCGCCGAGGCCTACAACGGCGCCCTGTGGCAGCTGGAGGAGGCGAAGGCCGCGGCCAAGGAGGCCCGCCGCGCCGCCGACGACGCCGCGGGAGACGTACGACGTCAGCAGCGCGAGTACGGCGACGCGCTGGTCCGCTCGTACCAGTCCTCGCCCGAGATCGCCGGCGTCGCCGCCGTGCTGGAATCCGACGGCGTCCAGTCCTTCATCGAGCAGCGCGTCACCATGGACAACGCGGTCGACGCCCTCGAGGGTCGCTACGACCGCTTCCGGGCCTCCGCCACCGTCGCCGAGCTCTCCTCCGTCCGGGCCGAGACCGCCGAGGACGAGGCGTCCGCGCTCGAGGAGGAGTCGCGCGAGCTGCGCGACGCCGCCGCCGGCGCCGCGTCCGCCGCGATCGCCGAGGCCGAGCAGATCGCGGCCCGCAAGACCGAGCTGATCAACGAGCTCGCCGAGCTCGAGGGGATCAGCGTCGAGCTCGCCACCCGCCGCCAGCAGGCGCTGGAGGAGAAGGCGGCCGAGGAGGCCGAGCGGGCCCGACGCCAGGAGCAGGAGCGCCAGCCCGACCCGGCGCCCGCCCGCAGCCGGCGCCCGACCCCCAGCCCGAGCCCCAGCCGAAGCCGAAGCCGGACCCCAGCGACGAGCCGAAGCCCGAGCCCGCACCGGAGCCTGACCCGAAGCCGGAGCCGAAGCCTGACCCCAAGCCTGCGCCTGCCCCCGCTCCGCCCCGACCCCGCGAAGGGCGCCTCCGCAGCCGTCAACTTCGCCGCCGCCCAGCTCGGCGAGCCCTACGTCTGGGGCGCCGCAGGTCCGAACGCCTGGGACTGCTCCGGCCTGACGATGAAGGCCTGGGCCGCCGGCGGCAAGTCGCTGCCGCACTGGTCGGTCGGCCAGTACCGGGCCACCACCCCGATCAAGGCGAGCAGCCTGCGCAAGGGCGACCTGGTCTTCTGGTCCAACACGAGCGACCCGAGCACGATCTTCCACGTCGCGCTGTACGCCGGCGACGGCCAGATCATCCACGCTCCGCGCACCGGTCGCCCGGTCGTCAAGGAGTCCATGTACTACTGGCGCAGCCCCAACTTCTTCACCCGTCCCTGAGCCGGGTCCTCCCGCGGGTCGGGCGCCGAGGGCTCTACTGTGGCTCGTCAGCACTCGGCGAGTCGAAAGCGCGTGGTCGTGTTCAACATGCACGGACTGTCAGGGCACAGGCCCTTGTCGTTCCGGGTGGTGCGGCACCCGGCGCAGGCCGTCGTGCTGGGCTTCGCCGGCGCCGTCGCGGTGGGAACCGTGCTGCTGATGCTGCCCGTCTCGCGCACGGGTGAGGGTGGTGCGGCGTTCGTCCCCGCCTTGTTCACGGCCACCAGCGCCGTGTGTGTCACGGGGCTCACGGTCGTGGACACCCCGACGTACTGGTCGGGGTTCGGCGAGGCCGTCATCCTCGCGCTGATCCAGGTCGGCGGTTTCGGAATCATGACGCTGGCGTCCCTCCTCGGGCTGCTCGTCTCGCGTCGCATGGGGCTGCGCACCCGGCTCACCGCAGCAGCCGAGACCAAGGCTGTCGGGTTGGGCGACGTCCGGGCGGTGGTGAAGGGGGTCGTCAAGGTGAGTCTGCTGTTCGAGGCGGTGACCGCCGTGTGCCTCACGATCCGCTTCCGGTTCGCCTACGACGAGTCACTGGCGACAGCCGCCTACCACGGGGTGTTCCACGCCGTCTCGGCCTTCAACAACGCTGGCTTCGCGCTCTACTCCGACAACTTGATGGGCTTCGTGGGCGACCCGTGGATCTGCCTGCCCATCGCCGTCGCGGTCATCGCGGGCGGGTTGGGGTTCCCCGTCCTCCTGGAGCTCCGCAGGCAGCTGCACGCACCGCGCCGGTGGAGCCTGCACACCAAGATGACGGTCACCATGACGGCGGTCCTCCTCGCTGGTGGTGCCGTCTTCGTGACCGTCAGCGAGTGGCGCAATCCTGCGACCCTGGGCGCGCTCGACACCCCCGGGCGCCTCCTCGCCGGGTTCTTCCAGGCGGTGATGCCACGCACCGCGGGATTCAACTCCCTCGACTACGGCCAGATGCACGAGGGCACGCTCCTGGGCACCAACGTGTTGATGTTCATCGGAGGCGGCTCCGCAGGAACGGCCGGAGGGATCAAGGTCACCACGTTCCTGGTGCTCCTCTACGTGGTGCTGGCGGAGGTGAGGGGAGAGCGGAGCGTCGAGGCCTTCGACCGACGCATCGACGACCGTGTCGCCCGCCAGGCCCTCTCCGTGGTGCTGCTCTCCATCGCCGCCGTGATGAGCGCGACGCTCGTCCTCCTGGTGCTGACCGACCTCTCGACCGACAAGGTGCTGTTCGAGGCGGTCAGCGCCTTTGCGACCGTCGGTCTGTCCACCGGCATCACGGCCGACCTGCCGACGTCGGGCCACCTCGTCCTGACCGCGCTGATGTTCCTCGGCAGACTGGGTCCGATCACCTTGGTCTCGGCGCTCGCGCTGCACGAGCGGCAACGTCTCTACGAACTACCAGAAGGGCGGCCGATCATTGGCTAGGTCAACGCGCACCGACGGAGTCGTCGTCATCGGGCTGGGCCGCTTCGGGAAGTCCCTGGCCCTCGAGCTGGTGAAGGAGGGCACCGAGGTCCTCGGCATCGACAGCGACCGGAAGATCGTCCAGTCGCTTGCCGGGCGCCTCACCCACGTCGTCGAGGCCGACTCGACGAACGAGGAGGCCATGCGTCAGCTCTCCGTGCACGAGTTCGACCGGGCCGTCATCGGCGTGGGCAACGACCTCGAGGCAAGCCTGGTCTCCGCGTCCGTCGTGATGAACCTGGGCGTGCCCAACGTGTGGGCCAAGGCGATCAGCCTCGCCCACGCCCGCATCCTCACCCAGATCGGCGTCCACCACGTGGTGCGTCCCGAGCACGACATGGGCAAGCGCGTCGCCCACCTCGTGCGCGGGCGGATGCTGGACTACATCGAGTTCGACGACGGATACGCCATCGTCAAGACCACCCCACCGCGGTGCGTCCTCGGGGTCACCCTGGCCCAGTCCGGGGTGCGTACGCGGTACGGCGTCACGATCGTGGGGGTCAAGCGAGGCGGCCGCGACTTCACGCACGCCACGGAGACGACCGTGGTCGAGGCCGGGGACATCATCATCGTCTCGGGCCCCCAGGAGAAGGTGGAACGCTTCAGCGAGCTCGCCTGAGTGCCTCGCGCGAGCCGGGTTTGAGCCGAGGACCCCGCCGGTACCCTCTCGGCATGACGGCCGACACCCCTGCCCAGATCGCGTCCGACGCCCCCCGCGACCCCGTGCGCGAGCCGGCGCCCGACGTACAGGTCGAGCCGCGCCAGCTCTCCCTCGACGTCCCCACGATCACCGCGTTCCTCGACGGTCACTACGCCGAGGTGCGTCAGGAGGTCCGGGAGCGGCTGGTCGAGCACGCCGGGCTGCTGGCGGAGGCCGACGACCTGCCCAAGGACGACTACCGCGACCGGGTGCGCGACGTCGTCGTCGACATGGCCGGCACCGGTGCCACCGCCATGGGCCTGCCGAAGGAGTACGGCGGTGGTGGCGACATCGGCGCCTCGATCGCCGCCTTCGAGACGCTGGCCTTCGGCGACCTGTCGGTGCTGACCAAGGTGGGCGTGCAGTTCGGCCTCTTCGGCGGCGCGATCCTGCAGCTCGGCACGAAGTCGCACCACGACCGGTGGATGGCCGACATCGCTGCCGGCCGCCTGCTCGGCTGCTTCGCGATGACCGAGAGCGGCCACGGCTCCAACGTCGCCGACATCGAGACCACCGCGGTCTACGACCCCGAGACCCAGGAGTTCGTGCTCACCACCCCGCACGCCGGGGCCCGCAAGGACTACATCGGCAACGCCGCCCGCCACGGTGAGCTCGCCGTCGTCTTCGCGCAGCTCGAGGTGGCCGGTGAGCACCACGGCGTCCACGCCCTGGTCACCCCGATCCGGGTCGACGGGGAGCCGGCGCCCGGCGTACGCATCGAGGACTGTGGCACCAAGCTCGGACTCAACGGCGTCGACAACGGGCGGCTGTACTTCGACGGCGTCCGGGTCCCGCGGGAGAACCTGCTCGACCGCTTCGCCTCCGTCAGCCCCGAGGGCGTCTACACCAGCGACATCGAGTCGCAGGGCCGTCGCTTCTTCACCATGCTCGGCACTCTCGTCCAGGGCCGGGTCAGCGTCGGCGGCGCCGGCATCAACGCCGCCAAGGTCGCGATGGCGATCGCGGTGAAGTACGCCGACCGTCGCCGCCAGTTCGAGGCCGGCGAGGAGGGCACCGAGCAGCTGCTCCTCGACTACGGCATGCACCAGCGCCGCCTGCTGCCGCTGCTGGCGCGGACCTACGCCCTGCACTTCGCCCAGGAGGTCGTCGCCGGGCAGCTGCACGAGGTCTTCTCGGCCCCCGACGCGGCCGACGAGAAGGCGCGCAAGCTGCTGGAGTCGCGCGCGGCCGGCACCAAGGCCCTCGGCACGTGGCACGCGACCCGGGTCATCCAGGAGTGCCGCGAGGCGTGCGGCGGCGCCGGCTACCTGGCTGAGAACCGCTTCGCCGCGCTCAAGGCCGACACCGACGTCTTCACCACCTTCGAGGGCGACAACCACGTCCTGCTCCAGCTGGTGGCCAAGGGGCTGCTCACCGACTACTCGTCGGGCTTCGCCGACATGGACCAGTTCGGGATGGTCCGCTTCGTCGCCGGGCTGGCCGTCGACACGGTGCTCGAGAAGACCAACGTCCACAAGGTGCTGGAGCGGATCCGCGACGTGCTGCCGGGTGGCCGCGAGGACGAGTGGGACCAGGAGGCCGGCCTGCTCGACCCGAACTACCAGCTGGCCATGCTGCGCTTCCGCGAGGAGCACATGATCGGCGGCGTCGCGCGCCGGATCAAGGGCGGCGTCGACCGCGGCGGCAACCCCGGCGAGGTCTTCTCGACCGTCCAGGACCACGTGATCGCCACGGCTCGCGCGCACGTCGAGCGCCTGGTGCTGGAGGCCTTCGTCGACAAGATGGAGACGATGGAGGAGAGCGACGAGAAGGTCGCGCTCAACCTGCTCTGCGACCTCTACGCGCTCTCGACCATCGAGGCCGACCGGGCCTGGTTCATGGAGCACGGCCGCCTGACCGTGCAGCGATCCAAGGCGATCACCACCGAGGTCAACGCGCTCTGCCGCAAGGTCCGCCCGATCGCCGTCGAGCTGGTCGACGCCTTCGGCGTGCCCGACGAGCTGCTCCGCGCCGAGGACCTGATCGGCTGAGCGGCTCCCACTCAATCCACGCCCACCTGTCACGGAACCGGCCCGGCCGGTGTCTTCATGCTGACCGACCTCGTCCGAGGTCCCAGCCCAGGAGGCACCCATGCCCAGCACGTTCCGCATCCCCGCCGCGCCCATGGAGGGGCCCCTTGCCCGCGTCGTCCGCGCCGTCGCACGACGGACGTACGGGCAGGTCCCCGACATCGTTCCGGTGATGTGGCACCACCGCCCGCTGCTGCGCGCCACGCTGGCCCACGAGCGACGCATCGCCCGATGGTCGGCGCTCGACCCGCACCTGTCGTCCTTCGCGGTGATGGCGGCCGCCGCCCCGATCGGCTGCACCTGGTGCCTCGACTTCGGCTACTACCTGGCCCACGACGCCGGGCTCGACGAGGCCAAGGTGCGCGAGGTGCCGCGCTGGCGCGAGAGCGACGTCTTCACCCCGCTGGAGCGTGAGGTGATGGCCTACGCCGAGGCGATGACCGCGACGCCACCCACCGTCACCGACGAGCAGGTCGCCGCACTGCGTTCTGCGTTGGGCGAGCGCGCGCTCGTCGAGCTGACCATGATGGTCGCCGTGGAGAACCAACGCTCACGCTTCAACCACGCCGCCGGGCTGGCCAGCCAGGGGTTCAGCGACGTCTGCGCCCTGCCGCTCGCCGCGCCCGCTCCCTCCGCTGGCGCGAGCGCCGTCGGGGAGCCGCGGTGACCGACCCGCTCGAGGAGTTCACGACCCACCGCTCGCTGCTCTTCACCGTCGCCTACGAGATGCTCGGCTCGGCCGCCGACGCCGAGGACGTCGTCCAGGAGACCTGGCTGCGCTGGAGCAGCGCCACCGCCGGGCCGGACGCCGAGGAGGTTCACTCGCCCCGGGCGTACCTCGTGCGGATCACCACCCGCCTCGCCCTCAACCGGGTGCGGACCCTGGCCCGGCGCAAGGAGTCGTACGTCGGCCCGTGGCTGCCCGAGCCGCTGCTCACCGCGCCGGACGTGGCCGACGACGTCGCGCTCGCCGACTCGGTCTCCACCGCCATGCTGCTCGTCCTGGAGACCCTCGGCGAGGTCGAGCGGGCCGTCTTCGTGCTGCGGGAGGTCTTCGACCTGCCGTACGCCGAGATCGCCGCCGCCGTGGGGCGTACGCCCGACAACGTGCGCCAGGTCGCCCGCCGGGCCAAGGCGCACGTCGAGGCCCGTCGGCCCCGGGTCGTGGTGGCGCCGGCCGAGGCGCAGGAGGTGGTGGTGCGCTTCCAGAAGGCGATCACCGAGGGCGACCTCCAGCAGCTGCTCGACGTACTCAGCCCCGACGTGGTGCTGAACAGCGACGGCGGCGGGCTCGTGCAGGCGGCGCTGCGCCCGATCCGCGGGGTCGAGAAGGTGCTGCGCTTCCTGGCGGCGGTGACGCCTCAGGGCGCGCGTGTCGAGGCCGTCGAGGTCAACGGCGGCCCCGGCCTCGCGGTCAGCGTCGACGGCGTGCTCGAGTCGCTGGCCACCGCGCGCCTGGAGCGCGGCGCGGACGGCCAGCTCGTGGTCGCGGAGATGTTCGTGGTGCGCAACCCGGAGAAGCTCGCCGTGCCGCCCGGGGTGCGGCTGACCCGCTGAGCCGGCGACTGTCCCCGAAATGGCGACTGCCCCGTACGCCGAGGCGTACGGGGCAGTCGAGGCGCGGGAGGGCTCAGTGGTGGCCCTGCTCCTTGAAGCGCTCGAAGGAGGCCAGGACCTCGGCCTCGGCCTCGGCGCGGCCGACCCAGTCAGCGCCCTCGACGGACTTGCCGGGCTCGAGGTCCTTGTAGACCTCGAAGAAGTGCTGGATCTCCAGGCGGTCGAACTTGGAGACGTGGTTGATGTCGCGCAGGTGCTCGAGGCGCGGGTCGGAGGAGGGGACGACCAGGACCTTGTCGTCGCCGCCGGCCTCGTCGGTCATGCGGAACATGCCGATCGCGCGGCACTTGATCAGGCAGCCGGGGAACGTGGGCGCCTGCAGGATGACCATCGCGTCGAGCGGGTCGCCGTCGAGGCCGAGGGTGTTCTCGATGTAGCCGTAGTCGGTCGGGTAGGCCGTCGAGGTGAACAGCATCCGGTCGAGGCGCAGGCGCCCGGACTCGTGGTCGACCTCGTACTTGTTGCGCTCACCCTTGGGGATCTCGACCAGCACGTCGAACTCCAGCACCGCATTCACCTCGTCATCGTGTGTTGCCTGAAAGACTTGTCGGGGCCACGTGTCCGCGGTCGTCCCCCGTGCAGACCGGGGGCGTCGTCGGACGCCACCGAGGTACTGCCGCCGGTCAGTGTCGCGCACAATGGGCCCGCACACACATTCGGGAGGGACCATCAGTGGCGCGACGTGACGCAGACCACCCTACGCGCAAGCGCGCGCGACGCCGCGGTCCGGGACGGGTCGCGCTGGCGCTGCCCGTGCTGCTGGTCGCCGGGCTGGTGGGTGGCGCGGTCGCCGCCGACGAGTACCGCTGGGGCCCCACCCACCTCGGCTGGAAGGGCGGCGACCCCGGCAAGGACCCGGCCGCCGTCGCGCTGCCCGGCGGGCTCGACCTGCCTCGCGTCGAGGAGCCCGACGAGGTCGCCGAGGCCGCGCCCGTGACGCCGCTCGACCCCGACGCCGTACGCCGTGCCCTCGCCCCGCGCCTGGGCGACGACGACCTCGGGCCGCACGTCGTGGCCGCGGTGGCTGCGCTCGACGGCACCGAACCGGTCTTCGCCCGCGGCAAGGACCCCCTGCTCCCCGCCTCCACGACGAAGCTGCTGACCGCGGTGGCCGCGCTGCGCACGCTCGGCCCCGGCGCCACCTTCGACACGACCGTGGTCGAGGGCGGCCTCGGCGAGATCGTGCTCGTCGGCGGCGGCGACCCGCTCCTGGCCAGCGAGCCCGACCCGGACGCGTGGCCGGTCCGCGCCGACCTGCGTACGCTCGCCGAGCGCACCGCCGACGGCCTGCGCCAGCGCGGCCTCGCCCGCGTCAAGCTCTCCTACGACGCCTCCCTCTTCACCGGCCCGGCCGTCAACCCGCACTGGGAGCCCTCCTACGTCCCCGACCAGGTGGTCTCCCCGATCACCGCCCTGTGGGCCGACTCCGGCCACGACCCGAGCGGCTGGGGACGCGTCGAGGACCCGGCCCGCGCCGCCGCGGTGGTCTTCGCCAAGGCCCTGCGCCGCGCCGGCGTGAAGGTCACCGGCGTCGCGCCGGGCACCGCGCCGGAGCGTGCGGAGGAGGTCGCCGACGTGACCTCACCGCCGGTCGACCAGATCGTCCAACGGTTGCTCGACGTCTCCGACAACGAGACCACCGAGGTGATGCTGCGCCACGTCGGCCGCGTCGCCCTCGGCGAGGCGAGCAGCGCCGCGGGCACCAGGGCCGTCGGCGAGGTGCTCAGCAACCTCGCGGTCGACCTGACCGGCTGGAAGCAGTACGACGGCTCCGGGCTGTCGCGCGACAACCGGTTCGCGGCGCGCACGCTCGTCGACGTGCTGCGGATCGCCTCCTCGCCCGACAACCCCGACCTGCGGGCCGTCGTCGAGGGGCTCCCGGTGGCCGGCTTCACCGGCTCGCTGACCTCCCGCTTCGACGACCAGCGCGACGGCCTGGGCCGGGTGCGCGCCAAGACCGGCACCCTCACCGGGGTGCACGCGCTGGCCGGCATCGTCACCGGCGCCGACGGCGTCCCGATGATCTTCGTGGTGGCCGCCGACAAGGTCTCGCCCGCCAAGAGCCTCGACGCCCGCTCGGCGCTGGACGGCGCGGCCGCCGCGCTCGCCTCCTGCTCCTGCGGGGTGGGCTCCGGCAGCTGAGGCTCCGACCGGGGCTGGCCCCAACCGCGTTCCGGCTAGTGTCGCGCCATGACGCAGAGCGAGGGGCACGGCGAGGGGCAGAGCGACGGCCAGGCCCGTGACGCGGCCAGCTCCGGCCAGATGATCGACTGGACGTTCGCGGCCCGGGTGGGCTCACGCACCGCCCCCGCGCCCCCGGTCGTCGACGCCGCCGAGGCCGCCGCGGTGGTCGCCGAGCTGCGCGCCGGGGCCGCCCGCTCCACCGACCTGGTCCGTGGCTTCACCGGCCTGGAGGCGCTGGATGACCGGGCCCCCGTGCTCGTGGTCGACCGCGACGGCTGGATCACCGCCAACACCGAGTCGTTCGCGACCCTCATGGACCCCGTCGTCGCCAAGCTCACCGACCGGCGCGGCGCCCCGCGCCCCGGCAGCCTCACCCACGCGGTGGGCTCCCGGGTCACCGGCGCCGAGGTCGGCGCGGTGCTCGGCTTCCTCTCCTCCAAGGTGCTGGGCCAGTTCGACCCCTTCCACGGCCCGGCAGGGCGGCTGCTGCTGGTCGCCCCCAACGTCGTGCACATCGAGCGCGAGCTCGAGGTCGACCCCACCGACTTCCGCCTCTGGGTCTGCCTGCACGAGGAGACCCACCGGGTCCAGTTCACCGCCGTGCCGTGGATGCGTGACCACCTGCGCAGCCTGATCGGCGAGGTCACCGGCACCGTCGACCCCCAGCTCGTCGTCGGCGACGTCGTCAAGCGGGCTGCCGAGGTCGCCCGCGGCCAGGGTGGTGGCAGCCTGGTCGAGGTGCTGAGCAGCCCCGAGCAGCGCGAGCTGCTGGAGCGGGTCACCGCCGTCATGTCGCTGCTGGAGGGCCACGCCGACGTGGTGATGGACGGCGTCGGCCCGTCGGTCATCCCGACCGTCGCCGAGATCCGCCGCAAGTTCACCCAACGCCGCGGTGGGGCCGGCTCGCTGGACCGCCTGGTCCGTCGCCTGCTCGGCCTGGAGGCCAAGATGGCGCAGTACCGCGACGGCGCGATCTTCGTGCGCGAGGTCGTCGAGACCGTCGGCATGGAGGGCTTCAACGCCGTGTGGGAGGGCCCCGAGCACCTGCCCACCAAGGCGGAGATCCATGACCCGGCGGCCTGGGTCGCCCGCGTGCACGCGTGACCCTGCACCCGGCGGTCGCGGCCGTACGCCTGGGCGTGCGCCGGGTCCTCGCGGCGCTGCCCCCGGCCGACCGCCGCGTCGTGCTGGTGGCCTGCAGCGGGGGAGCCGACTCCCTGGCCCTGCTCTCGGCGACCGTCTTCGAGGCGCGCAGCTCCGGCGACCGGGTCGTCGGCGTCACCGTCGACCACGGCCTCCAGGAGGGCTCGGCCGACCAGGCCCGCCACACCGTCAGCCAGATGAGCGCGCTCGGCGCCGACGAGACCTACGCGGTGACCGTGACGGTCTCCGGCGACGGGCAGGGCCCCGAGGCGGCGGCCCGGCAGGCCCGCTACGCCGTGCTCGACCAGGTGGCCGACCGGGTCGGCGCCGCGGCCGTGCTGCTGGGCCACACCCTCGACGACCAGGCCGAGACCGTCCTCCTGGGTCTGACCCGGGGCAGCGGGGGCCGTTCGGTCGCGGGGATGCGTCGCGAGTTCGACCGTTACCGCCGCCCGTTGCTCGACGTACGTCGGTCGCAGACGGAGGCCGCCTGCGTCGCGGAGGGCATCGCCTTCTGGTCCGACCCGCACAACGCCGACCCCCGCTTCCTGCGGTCGCGGGTGCGGATGGACGTGCTGCCGGTGCTGGAGCAGCAGCTCGGTCCCGGGGTGGCGGAGACCCTGGCCCGCACGGCCGACAGCCTCCGCGTCGACATGGAGGCGCTCGACGAGCTCGCGGCGGAGTGGTCGGCACGCCCCGACGCCCTGCAGGTCACCGCGCTGGGCGGCCTGCCCACCGCCGTACGCCGTCGCGTCCTGCGCGCCGCGGCCGTGCGGGCCGGCGCGATCGACGCCGAGCTCTTCCACGCCCACGTGCTCGCCGTCGAGGAGCTGGTGACCGCGTGGCGGGGCCAGAAGTGGATCGACCTGCCGGGCCACCTGCGGGCCCGGCGACGCGACGGCGAGATCGTCTTCGAGCCCGCCGCGGGGTGACCCGAGGCGGTGGGTCGTGAGGGTGTCCCACCCTCGAAACCGGCCCCGTCGCGGCATGTATCGTCTCGCCCATGGAGTCCTCCCACGTTGAGAACGATCTGGTCAACATCCTCTTCACCGAGGAGCAGATCCAGCAGCGACTGGCCGAGATGGCAGCCCAGATCGACGAGGACTACGCGGGCCGTGACGTGCTCATGGTCGGCGTCCTCCGCGGCGCCGTCATGGTGATGGCCGACCTGGCCCGGGAGCTCCCGCGCCACGTCGAGATGGACTGGATGGCCATCTCCTCCTACGGCTCCGGCACCAAGTCGTCCGGCGTCGTGCGCATCCTCAAGGACCTCGACACCGACATCTCGGGGCGTCACGTGCTGATCGTCGACGAGATCATCGACACCGGCCTCACCCTGTCGTGGCTGGTCAACAGCCTCAGCACCCGCGGCCCGGCCTCGATCGAGATCGCCACGCTGCTGCGCAAGCCCGAGGCGCTGTCGATGCCGGTCGAGCCGAAGTACGTCGGCTGGGACATCCCCAACGAGTTCGTGGTCGGCTACGGCCTCGACTACAAGGAGAAGTACCGCAACCTGCGCGACATCGGCACGCTCGCGCCGCACGTCTACTCCTGACGGTTTCGCCTCGCCTGCGAGAATGACCGCGCGGCGGCGAGTGCTGACTGCGTCCGGTTGCCTGTGGGTCCCGGCGTGTAGCGTCGGCGGCGTCTGCTGGTCGGTCGACGTGAGAGTGGAAAGAAGCCTGTGAAGCGCATTTTCAAGGGCCCGTGGTTGTGGGTCGTCCTGGCGGCGCTCGGTGTGCTGCTCGCCATCCAGTTCCTCGCGCCCGGAGACGGGTACGACGAGGTCACGACCTCGCAGATGAACAGCTACATCGCCAAGGGCCAGGTCGACGAGATCACGTTCGTCGACGGCGACCAGGAGATCCGGGCCACGCTCGACGAGGGCGTGCGCAAGGAGAACGACAAGGTGATGGCCTTCTGGCTGTCCCACACGCAGGACGACATCGAGCGCGCCGTGCAGGAGCAGTTCGAGGCCGGCAAGATCGACAAGTACAACACCGAGGTGCCGCAGCCGAGCGTCCTCGGGTCGCTGCTGATCACTCTGCTGCCCTTCGCGCTGATCGTGCTCCTCTTCATCTTCCTGATGAACCAGGCCCAGGGCGGCGGCGGCCGTGGCGTCATGCAGTTCGCCAAGAGCCGCGCCAAGCTGATCACCAAGGACATGCCGAAGACGACGTTCGCCGACGTCGCCGGCGCCGAGGAGGCGCTCGAGGAGCTCAGCGAGATCAAGGAGTTCCTCGCCGAGCCCGCCAAGTTCCAGGCCGTCGGCGCCAAGATCCCCAAGGGCGTCCTGCTCTACGGTCCGCCCGGCACCGGCAAGACCCTCCTCGCGCGCGCCGTCGCCGGCGAGGCGGGCGTCCCCTTCTACTCGATCTCCGGCTCCGACTTCGTCGAGATGTTCGTCGGCGTCGGTGCCTCCCGCGTGCGGGACCTCTTCGAGCAGGCCAAGGAGAACGCCCCCGCCATCGTCTTCATCGACGAGATCGACGCCGTCGGTCGCCACCGCGGCGCCGGCATGGGCGGCGGCCACGACGAGCGCGAGCAGACCCTCAACCAGCTGCTGGTCGAGATGGACGGCTTCGACGTGCGCGGCGGCGTCATCCTGATCGCCGCGACCAACCGCCCCGACGTGCTCGACCCCGCCCTGCTCCGTCCGGGCCGCTTCGACCGCCAGATCCAGGTCGACGCCCCCAACCTCGACGGTCGCCACAAGATCCTCAAGGTCCACTCCCGCGGCAAGCCGATCGCCCAGGACATCGACCTCATGTCGGTGGCTCGGCGTACGCCCGGCTTCACCGGCGCCGACCTTGCCAACGTGCTCAACGAGGCCGCCCTGCTGACGGCCCGCAGCAACGAGAAGCTGATCACCAACGCAGCGCTCGACGAGGCCATCGACCGCGTGATCGCCGGTCCGCAGCGTCGCACCCGCCTGATGAGCGAGCACGAGAAGCTCGTCACCGCCTACCACGAGGGCGGCCACGCCCTGGTCGCCGCGGCGCTGCCCGGCACCGACCCCGTGCACAAGGTGACGATCCTTCCGCGCGGTCGCGCGCTCGGCTACACGATGGTGCTGCCCGACGAGGACAAGTACTCCCAGACCCGCAGTGAGATGCTCGACAAGCTCGCCTACATGCTCGGTGGCCGTGCCGCCGAGGAGCTGGTCTTCCACGACCCGACCACCGGTGCCGGCAACGACATCGAGAAGGCCACCAACGTGGCCCGCGCGATGGTCACCCAGTACGGCATGACCGAGACCCTCGGCGCGGTCAAGCTGGGCTCCAGCAACTCCGAGCCCTTCCTGGGTCGCGACATGGGCCACAGCCGCGACTACTCCGAGGCCGTCGCCGCCCAGGTCGACGCCGAGGTCCGGGCGCTGCTCGACACCGCCCACCACGAGGCCTTCGAGATCCTCGACGAGAACCGTGACGTCCTCGACGCGCTGGTCCTCGCGCTGATGGACAAGGAGACCCTCGACAAGGCCGAGGTCGCCGAGATCTTCGAGGCCCTGCGCCGCCGTCCGGTCCGCCCGGCGTGGACCGGCTCGGAGCGCCGCGTCCCCTCCCAGCAGCCGCCGGTCGAGGTGCCGCAGCACGTGCGTGAGCGCGACGCTGCCCATGCCGCGAGCCTGGACGAGGAGCCCGCGGGCGCCGTCATCACGCCCCCCGGCCCGGGTGGCGACGTGCACGGCGACCCGACGGTCGACCCGGCCCCGCCGACCACCCCTCCCGGCCCGCCCACCTACCCGACGGAGCCGTCGTGACCGACTCCATCGTCGCCCCCGAGCGCGACCCCGCCGACGTCCCTGCCTTCGACCACGCCCGCGCCGAGGCGGCCGTGCGTGAGCTCCTCGCCGCGATGGGCGAGGACGTCGAGCGCGAGGGGCTGCGCGACACCCCGGCGCGGGTGGCACGGGCGTACGCCGAGCTCACCGTCGGGCTGCACCAGCGCCCCGAGGACGTCCTCACGACCACCTTCGACCTGGGCCACGACGAGATGGTCCTGGTCCGCGACATCGAGCTGTGGTCGATGTGTGAGCACCACCTGGTGCCCTTCACCGGCGTCGCCCACGTCGGCTACATCCCCTCGACCTCCGGCAAGATCACCGGCCTCTCCAAGATGGCCCGCCTGGTCGACGTCTACTCCAAGCGCCCGCAGGTGCAGGAGCGCCTGACCACGCAGATCGCCGACGCGATGACCGACATCCTCGAGGCGCGCGGCGTCATCGTGGTGATCGAGGCCGAGCACCTGTGCATGACGATGCGCGGCGTCCGCAAGGCCGGCGCCCGCACCATCACCTCCGCCGTGCGCGGCCAGATGCGCGACGCGGCCACCCGGTCGGAGGCGATGGCGCTGATCCGGTCCGGGACGCGGTGACGCAGCCCTTCGCGCTGCCCCGACCGAGCCGGCCCGGCCCGGTCGTGATGGGCATCGTCAACGTCACCCCCGACTCGTTCTCCGACGGGGGCCGATGGGCGAGCACCGACCTGGCGCTCGAGCACGCCACCACGCTGCTGGCCGACGGCGCCGACCTGCTCGACGTGGGCGGGGAGTCCACCCGCCCCGGCGCCACCCGTCCGGTGCCGGCCGAGGAGCTCGACCGGGTGGTCCCGGTGATCACCGAGCTGGCCCGGCGCGGGGTCGCGGTCTCCGTCGACACCATGCGGGCCGAGGTGGCCGCCGCCGCGGTCGCAGCCGGTGCGGTGGTCGTCAACGACGTCTCCGGCGGCCTCTCCGACCCCGAGATCCTCGACGTGGTGGCGCAGACCGGTGCGGTCTACGTCGCGATGCACTGGCGGGCCCACTCCGAGCGGATGCAGGAGTTCACGCACTACCCCGAGGGCGTCGTCGTGGGCGTACGACGTGAGCTCGCCGCGCGCGTCGAGGCGGCGCTGGCCGCCGGCGTGCGCGAGGAGCAGCTCGTGCTCGACCCCGGCTTGGGCTTCGCCAAGACCGCCGACCAGAACTGGGAGCTGACCGCCGGCCTCGACGCCGTGGAGTCGCTCGGCTTCCCGGTGCTGGTGGGCGCCTCACGCAAGAGCTTTCTGGGGTCGCTGCTGGCCGCGCCCGACGGGACGCCCCGGCCGATCGCGGAGCGCGAGCACGCCGGCGTCGCGCTCTCGCTGCTGGCCCAGCGCGGGGTGTGGAGCGTGCGCGTCCACGACGTACGCGCGACCACCGACGCCCTGGCGGTGTGGCGCCGTCTCGCCCCGACCGCGCCCGAGGAGGACGCATGACCGACGAGCTGACCGTCACCGGCATCGAGTGCTTCGGCCACCACGGCGTCTTCGACTTCGAGCGCCGCGAGGGCCAGGTCTTCGTCATCGACCTGACGCTCGGCATCGACACCCGCCCGGCCGCGGCCAGTGACGACCTCGCCGACACCGAGCATTACGGTCTTCTTGTCGACCGCGTCAAGGAGGCGGTCGAGACCGACCCGGTGGACCTCATCGAGACCCTCGCCCAGAGGATCGCCGATGTCGCCCTCACCGGCGAACGTGTTGAATGGGCGCGAGTGACCGTGCACAAACCGGATGCGCCGATTGAAGCCACGTTCAAGGACGTGACCCTGAGCATCACGAGACACAAGAGGACACAGACGTGACTGAGACGCCGAATCCCCACATCATCGACGCTGACGCCCTCACCGGAGAGATGCACCCCATCCGCCGAGTCGTGGTCTCCATCGGCTCCAACCTCGGCGACCGCCTGGACGCGCTGCAGGGCGCCGTCAACGCGCTCGCCGACACCCCTGACGTCTGGCTGACCAGCGTCTCCTCGGTCTACGAGACCGAGCCCGTGGACGCCCCCGAAGGCTCCAAGAACTACCTCAACGCCGTGCTCCTGCTCGACACCACGCTGCCGGCGCACCGCCTGATGGAGCGCGCGCTGACCGTCGAGCAGGCCTTCGACCGCGAGCGCACCGAGGTGCGCAACGCGCCGCGCACGCTCGACATCGACCTGATCCAGGTCGGCGACCGCCGCGCCAACGACGACACCCTCGTCCTCCCGCACCCGCGTGCGGCCGAGCGTGGCTTCGTCCTCGCCCCGTGGCACGAGCTCGAGTCCGACGCCGTGCTCCTCGACCACGGCCCCGTCGCCGAGCTGCTCGAGAAGGTCGGCACGGACGGCGTCGTCAAGCGCGAGGACATCTCCCTCGAACTCCCGTGAGTCGGGACCGCCACCCGCTCGATCCTCCGCCGGACGGTGAGGAGGAGCGCCCCGACCTGTCGCCGCGGCACCTGACCCCGCTGGGGCCCGGGCCGCTGGCCGCCACCGCGGTGGCCGGTGCGGTCCTCGGCTGGGCCTTCCGCGACCTCGCGGACGCGCTCGACGACGCGGCGCCGGTCTCCTGGCTCCAGGTCGCGGCGCTCGCCTTCCTCGCCGCCGTGCTCGGCGGCGTCGCGGTCCAGACGCGCCGTGCGGTACGCGGTCACGGTGCCACCCTCGACCCCGAGCGGATGGTCAACCGGCTCGTCCTGGCGCGGGCCGCGACGCTGGTCGGTGCCCTCCTGGCCGGCGGCTACGCGGGCTACGGACTGACCTGGCTCGACTCCCACCCCGACCTGCTCCTCGGACGGGTCGGGGTCGCGGTGGCCGCAGCGCTCGGAGGAGGGGCGGTTCTCATTGCAGGCAAGTTCCTCGAATGGGCGTGTCGAGTACCCAAGTCAGACCCTCATCTCTAACCTGAGGGTCATGACTTCCCCGTCTCCCCGTTCCAGCGCCCGCCGCCGACAGCGCTCCACGCGCATCACCGTCGCCGTCGGCCTGCTCGTGCTCGCGGCCGCCCTCGTCCTGGGTGCGACCGCCACCGGCCAGTTCACGCTGGTCCTCCTGTCGGCCCTCGCGGCCGTCGCCCTGGGCGCTGCCTCGACGCGGATCACCTGGTCGGAGCTGGCCCAGACCCGCCGGGACGCTGCGGCCGACCGCGCTCATCAGGCCGAGGCCTACCGCGACATCACTGCGCGTCGTACCGCCGAGAACGTGGCCTTCGCCCAGTCGATGCGCGCCCGCATCGCCGAGCGCGAGGAAGTCATCGGCCACCTCGAGGTCGAGCTCAGCAAGGCCCTCGAGCGTGCCGCCACCTCGACGCTGAAGATGAACGGCGAGGCCCGCCGTGCCGACCTCGCCGAGTCGACCGTCGCCCGCCTCACCACCTCCCTCGAGGAGAGCGAGAGCCGCGCCGCCGACGCGATCGTCGCCGTCGCCGAGCTCGAGGTCGAGCTCGACGCCCTGCGCGCCGAGCTCGACGCCTGGAAGATCGAGGCCGCGAAGGACCTGCGCAAGCGCGCCTGAGAAGTCGTCGCGACGCCCCCGGAGCCCAGCTCCGGGGGCGTCGTCGCGTTCCCGGGGGTCCACAGAAATGATCGAACGGCCGTTCATTCCACGACCGCCCGGCGGGGAGGGGCGCGTCAGCCGGCCAGCACCAGGCGCTCGGGCGGCACGGACCCGACCGGGAGCACGTCGGCCGGCACGTCCAGGGCGCTGCCGTCCGGCGTCCGGGGGACCGGTCGCCCGTCGAGGCTGCGGACGTACGTCACGAACCGCTCGGCGTCGGAGCGCCGGTCCTGGGTGACCAACCACGCTGCCAGCCGCATCGCCGGCGACAGGATCGACTCGCGCAGGCCGTCGGGGCCCCAGAATTCCAGGATCCCCTCGCGCAGCACGGTCCACCATTCCTGCGAGCAGTCCGGCACGGCGTGCAGGTAGACCCAGAGGTCCCCGGGCAGCACCTTGGTCCGGAAGACCCGGGTCACGGTGGCGTCGCCGTGGGCGGTGACGGAGTCGAGCGCCATCCGCTTGGTCGCCCAGCGGTCGGCCAGGTCGGTGAGGGACGAGCGCTGCTGGGTGATGGAGGTGCCGTCGGTGCGGATCTGCCAGTGGTAGACGACCTGCGGGGTGACGTCGAAGCGCCCGGCCAGGAAGGCACGCGTCGTGGTCGGCTGGTCCTCATAGCGCACGCCCTCGGGCCACGCGAGCTGCTCACGGTCCCAGAAGGAGCGGCGGAACATCTTGTTGTGGGCGAAGACGTCGCCGAGGATCTCGGGCCGGTCCTCGATGCGGGCGCCGGTCAGCGCGGGGGAGTGCATCCGCGCCATCCACGGCGGCACCGCCACCCCACGACCCGCCGGCGGCTCGGCCTCGACGCGCAGCAGGCAGGCAGCCAGGAAGTCCGACCCCGACGCCTCGAGCGTCGCCACGGAGGTCGCGAACGAGTCGGGCGGCAGCACGTCGTCGGAGTCGACGAAGGCCAGGTAGTCACCCTCGACCACCGCGGTGCCGCGGTTGCGCGCCGCGCCGAGCCCGCCGTTGTCGGTGTGCAGCACGGTGATCCGGGGGTCGCGGGCGGCGTACGCCTCGGCGATCTCGCCGGAGCGGTCGGGCGAGCCGTCGTCGACGACCACCGCGCGCCACGCCCGGTGGCTCTGGGCCAGCAGGCTGTCGAGGGTGGCCGGCAGCCACCGCTCGACGCCCCACGCGGGGACGACGACCCCGACCGTCGGGCGTCGCTTCCGTGGCCACTTCATGGCGGCGAGTCTAGGGGTGCCATGCAGTAGGCTCGCCGACTGTGACGCAGGCTCCCACTTCCCGCAAGGCCCTCTTCGTGGCTGGCGCCGGGCGCAGCGGCACCAGCACGCTCGCCGGCATCGTCTCGATCCTCGGCATGCACGTCCCGCAGCCCGAGGTCGTCGCCGACGAGTCCAACCCCAAGGGGTTCGGAGAGCCGCAGTGGTGCGTCGAGCAGCACGACCGCTGGCTGGCCGAGGTCAACGTCCAGGTCAGCGACGCCCGCCCCTCGGCGTGGCTCGAGACCGGTCAGGTCGAGGCCCGTGAGCCCGCCCGGATCAAGGTCGCCGACTGGCTGGAGAGCCACTTCCAGGTCGCTCCCGAGCTCGTCGTCAAGGACCCGCGCCTGAGCTGGTTCCTCGGCCTGTGGCGGGTCGGCGCGCTCCGCGTCGGCGCCGAGCCGGTCTTCGCCACGATGCTGCGCCCGCCGGCCGAGGTGGTCGGCTCCAAGCAGAAGTACTACGCCAACAAGCTCGGCTCGGCCCACCTGGCCGCCGGCTGGGTCAACATGCTGCTCCACACCGAGCGCGCCACCCGCGGCGACGCCACGGGCAGCGGCGCCGCTCCCGGCCAGGGTCGGACGTTCGTGCGCTACGCCGACCTGCTCACCGACTGGGTCCGCACCACCACCGACATGGCCGAGCACCTGCAGCTGCAGGCCGTGCTGCACGCCGACTCGGAGAACATCCGCGAGGTCCACCGCTTCGTCGACCCCAACCTGCGCCGGGTCACCGTCACCCTGGCCGACCTCGGCCTGCCCAAGCGCCTGCACGAGCTCACCCAGGAGACCTGGGACCAGCTCAACCTGCTGACCGACCCCGCCGAGGACACCCCCGCCGTCCACGCGGTGATGGACCAGCTGCGCGAGGCCTACACCGACCTCTACGAGGAGTCCGAGGCGATCTCGCGCTCCACCGCCGTGGCCGCCCGCTTCGACGAGGCCCGCAAGATCCGGGCCAAGGCTGCGGTCGCCCCGGCCCCCGCACCCGCCGCGAGCTCCGCCCTGGCCGACCTCGTGCCGCACGACGTCCGCGCGAAGATCCCGGCCGGCGTACGCCGTGGGGTGCGCAAGGCACTCGGGCGCGAGCGCGGTGCGCAGGGCTCCCAGCCCGGCGGGCAGTGACGCCCCGATGAACCCCCTCGCCACCGGCGACGGCCTCCGCAACCTCGAGGGCCACACCGACTTCGACGTGACCTGGCCGTGGCGTCGGGACGAGCCGCTGCGCCGCGGGGCCACCGCCGTGCTGCGGGTCAAGGACGAGGCGCGCAACCTGGCCTACGCCCTGCCGCCGCTGCTGCGGGCGGTCGACCAGGTGCTGGTCGTCGACAACAACTCCACCGACGGCACGGCCGAGGAGGCGCTGCGCGTCGCGGAGGCCGAGGGCCACGCGGCGAAGCTGACCGTCGCGCACTACCCCTTCGACGTGGCCCGCGCCGGCGCCGAGCACCGCGCCGCCCCCGAGCGCTCGGTGCACTCGCTGGCGTACTTCTACAACTGGTGCTTCGCCCAGGTCACCACCCGCTACTCGTGGAAGTGGGACGGCGACATGGTCCTCACCCGCGAGGGCGAGCTGTCGCTGGGCTCCCTGTCGTGGCAGGTCGGCTCGGCGCAGGCGGTCGTCCGGCTGCCGCGCCACAGCCTGTACGTCGAGTCCCCCCAGCGGGCCTACCTCGACCTCGGCCTGCGCAACGCCGAGGAGTGGGGCTTCCCGATCGGCCCCGACTTCGTCTACACGAAGGCGCCGGAGTGGGAGATTCGGACCACGCCCGAGAGCTACCGCGAGCTGGAGCTGCCCCAGGGCCTGTGCGTCGAGCTGAAGTGGCTCGACGGCGACGAGTTCGCCCACTGGAGCGACCCGGAGTCGTTCGCGACGAGCGAGCGCAACCACCGCAAGCGCCGCGAGTGGGAGGTCTTCCACGCGCTGCGCGACGGCCGCGTCCCGACCGGTGTGGTGCAGGTCGACGCGCCCGAGGGCGTGCACGTCGTCGACCACGTGACCGGCGAGTGGATGCCGCGGGCGCCGCGCCCCTTCCGCGTCGACGACCCGCGCCACCGGCGTACGCCCTGACCCACGCGCCCGACTGAGGCACAGGTCACAGGCCAGTTCGATTCCCGCGGTGGAAGAACGCGGCGTACGCTCACGTTGACCACTACGTCAGAGCACATCGTCTGGTACCCACACCGGTCCCCTCGGGGATGGTCGGAGGGACTGAAACGTGAGGCCTTGAATGAGCACCACCATGAAGGTGGGCGTGGTCGGCGCCGGTCGTGTCGGTGCCGTCCTGTCCGCCGCCCTGCGCTCCGCAGGCCACGACGTCGTCGCGGCCGCGGGCGAGTCCGACGCCTCGCGTCGACGCATCAGTGCCCTGCTCCCGGGCGTACCGGTGGCCAAGCCCAGCGAGGTCGCGCGCGCCGCTGACCTGCTGCTGCTCACCGTGCCCGACGACATGCTCGCCAACGTCGTCACCGTGCTCGCCGCCGCCGGAGCGATCCACGAGGGCCAGGTCGTCGCCCACACCTCGGGCCGCCACGGCCTCGCCGTGCTCGCCCCCGCGGCCGAGGTCGGCGCCCGCGTCGTCGCGCTGCACCCGGCGATGACCTTCACCGGCACCCACGTCGACCTGCCGCGCCTGGCCGGCTGCGTCTTCGGCGTCACCGCCCCCGCGGCCGAGCGCGAGCTCACCGAACGCCTCGTCGCCGACCTAGGCGGCACCCCGATGTGGGTCGCCGAGGAGCACCGCACGCTCTACCACGCAGGCCTGGCCCACGGCGCCAACCACCTCGTCACCGTGGTGACCGAGGCGATGGAGATGCTGCGCGCCGCCGGTGCCGACGACCCCGCGGGCACGCTCCGCCCGCTCCTGGAGGCGGCGCTCGACAACTCGCTGCGCGCCGGCGACTCGGCCCTCACCGGCCCGATCGTCCGCGGCGACGTCGAGACCGTCTCCGCCCACCTGACCGACATCACGGCGCACGCGCCGCAGACCCTCGCCTCGTACGTCGCCCTGGCTCGCGCCACGCTCGCCCGCGTCGTCACCGACGGCCGCCTCCTGCCCATCCGCGCCTCCCGCATCGCCGCGGCGCTGGACCGGGCCGCGAGCGGGCGCAGTGACGGGCCCGCCGACGGGCGCAGCGACCAGGGTCGTACGCCGCACCAGGAGATCCGATGACCCACCCCACCCCGGCGCTGGCCCGCAGCCGCGCCGAGCTCACCAGCCTGCTCGCCGACGCCCGCCGTGACGGCGCGCGCGTGGCCTACGTGCCCACGATGGGCGCGCTCCACGAGGGCCACGCCAGCCTGGTGCGCGAGGCCCGGGCGCAGGTCGGCGACGCCGGCCGCGTCGTCGTGAGCATCTTCGTCAACCCGCTGCAGTTCGCGCCCGGCGAAGACCTCGACCGCTACCCGCGCACGCTCGACGCCGACCTGGAGATCTGCGCGGCCGAGGGGGTCGACGTGGTCTTCGCCCCCGACGCCGACGAGGTCTACCCCGGCGGCGTCCGCGCCGGCGAGACCGACGAGACCGTCACCGTCGACCCGGGCCCGCTGGCCGCCGAGCTGGAGGGCGTCAGCCGCCCGACCCACTTCCGTGGCGTGCTCACCGTGGTCGCCAAGCTCTTCGGCCTCGTACGCCCCGACGTCGCGGTCTTCGGCCAGAAGGACTACCAGCAGCTGGTGCTGGTCCGGCAGATGGCCGAGAACCTCTGCACGGGCGTCGAGGTGGTCGGCGCCGAGACGGTCCGCGAGCCCGACGGCCTGGCCCTGAGCAGCCGCAACCGTTACCTCGACCCCGAGCAGCGTCGCCGCGCGGCGATGCTCAGCCAGACCCTGCGGGCCGCCCAGGAGGCAGCCCGGTACGGGCTCGACGTCGCGGTCGAGGCCGCGCGCGCCGAGCTGCGCCAGGCCCACGGCGTGGACCTCGACTACCTCGAGTTCCGTCGTCCCGACCTCTCGCCGCTGCCGGCGGAGATCACCGAGGAGACCGAGGCGCGCGTGCTCATTGCCGCCCGCCTCGGCACCACCCGACTCATCGACAACCTGCCCCTGGTCCTGGGAGTCCCGCGCCACCTCGCCCGTGCCGCAGCTTCCGCCGCAACTGAAGGAGACAGCTGATGCTGCGCACCATGATGAAGTCCAAGATCCACCGGGCCACCGTGACCCAGGCGGACCTGCACTACGTCGGGTCGGTGACCGTCGACGAGGACCTCCTCGAGGCCTCCGACATCCTCCCCGGTGAGCTCGTGCACATCGTCGACATCGACAACGGCGCGCGACTCGAGACGTACACCATCGCCGGCGAGCGCGGCTCGGGCGTGATCGGCATCAACGGCGCCGCGGCCCGCCTCGTGCACCCCGGCGACCTGGTGATCCTGATCGCCTACGGCCAGATGGAGACCGCCGAGGCCAAGGCCTTCGAGCCGAAGGTCGTCTTCGTCGACAAGGACAACAAGATCATGGGCACCTCGGCCGACCCGGCCGACACCTTCGGCGCCGACGACCTGGTCCGCGGCGACCTCGTCGCGAACTGACGTCGAGCGTCCCCGCCCCGCGATGAACGCCCCTGACCCCGGACCGGCGCTGCCCGGACGTCTCGCCGCCCCCGAGCCGGGGTGGACCATCGAGGCCGACGTGGTGGTGGTCGGCTCGGGCATCGCCGGGCTCACCGCCGCGCTGCGGCTGCGCGACGGGGTCGGCAAGGTCCTGCTCGTCACCAAGGACGTGCTGGCCGCGGGCTCGACCCAGTGGGCCCAGGGCGGCATCGCCGCGGCGCTCGGCCCGGGGGACACCCCGGCCGAGCACGAGGTCGACACCCTGGTCGCGGGGGCCGGGGCGTGCGACGTCGAGGCCGTACGCATCCTGGTCACCGAGGGCCCGGACGCGGTGCGCGAGCTGATCTCGCTCGGCACCAACTTCGACCACCACGACGGGGAGCTGTCGCTGACCCGCGAGGGCGGCCACCACCGTGACCGGATCGCGCACGCCGGTGGCGACGCCACGGGCGCGGAGATCCAGCGCGCGCTGATCGCCGCGGTCGCCGCGGCGCCGGAGATCGAGGTCATCCAGCACGCGCTGGCGCTCGACCTGCAGCTCGCCGCCGACGGCGGGGTGGCCGGCGTGACCCTGCACGTCATGGGCGAGGGGCAGCACGACGGGGTCGGTGCGGTCCGCTGCCGGGCGGTGGTCCTGGCCGCGGGCGGCTTCGGGCAGGTCTTCTCCGCCTCCACCAACCCGAGCGTCTCCACCGGCGACGGCATGGCGCTGGCCCTGCGTGCCGGTGCGGTGCTGCGCGACCTGGAGTTCGTCCAGTTCCACCCGACGGTGATGTACCTCGGCCCCGACTCGACGGGTCAGCAGCCGCTGATCTCCGAGGCGGTGCGCGGCGAGGGCGCCTTCCTGGTCGACTTCGAGGGCAACCGGCTGATGGCCGGCGTGCACCCGCTGGCCGACCTGGCGCCGCGCGACGTGGTGGCCAAGGCGATCACCCGCCGGATGATGGAGACCGGGCGCCCGCACATGTGGCTCGACGCCCGCCACCTCGGCGCCGACTTCTGGGAGCAGCGCTTCCCGACGATCCTGGCCACCTGCCGCAGCCACGGCGTCGACCCGACCACCGACCTGATCCCGGTCGCCCCGGCCCACCACTTCGCCTCCGGCGGCGTCGCCACCGACCTGTGGGGGCGTACGTCCGTCCCCGGCCTCTACGCCACCGGCGAGGTCGCCTGCTCCGGCGTGCACGGCGCCAACCGCCTGGCCTCCAACTCGCTGCTCGAGGGGCTGGTCTTCTCCCGGCGCATCGCCGAGGTGCTGCCCGGCGAGCTGCGACCCTGGGCGCCCGCCGTCGAGGACCACCGCGAGCCCGGCCTCGTCGACCCCGAGGCCCGCCGCGACCTCCAGGGCGTCATGACCGACCTGGTCGGCGTGCTGCGCTCCGCGGACGGCCTCACCGGCGCCGGCAAGGCGCTGGCCGAGATCGGCCAGCGCAGTGCGGCCACCCCCGCGACCGCGGCCTGGGAGACCACCAACCTGCTCGCGGTCAGCACCACGCTCGCCCTCGCGGCGCTGCTGCGCGAGGAGACCCGCGGCTCGCACTGGCGCGACGACTTCCCCGAGCGCGACGACGTACGTTTCGGCGGCGGCCACGTCGACGTGCGCGTCGTCCACGGCCACGCCACCACCACCTTCGTCCCCGCCCCGGCCACCGATCCGTCCGTCGTGAAGGGAGCCTGAGATGGCCCTGACCCCCACGTTGCCCACCATCACGTTGGGCCAGGTCCCCGCCGGGCTGGTCACCGAGCTGACCGACGCCGGCCTCGACGTCGAGGCGCTGTGGCAGCACCTGACGCTGGCCCTGCTCGAGGACGTGCCGCCGGGCGAGACCGACACCACCAGCGCCGCGACGATCGCCGACGAAGCCACGGCGTCGGGGGTCTTCGGTGCCCGTGAGGCCGGCATCGTCTCCGGCCTCGGCGTGGCCGCCCTCGTCTTCCACGCCGTCATGGGCGACACCGTCGAGATCACCGACCGCGTGCCCGACGGCACCCGGGTCGTGGCCGGCGACGTCGTCATGCGGGTCTCCGGGCCTGCCCGCGGCCTGCTCACTGCCGAGCGCACCGCCCTCAACTTCGCCTCGCACCTCTCGGGCGTCTCGACCGCGACCATGCACTGGGTCGACGCGCTCGAGGGCACCGGCGCCCAGGTCCTCGACACCCGCAAGACGCTGCCGGGCTGGCGTGCGCTGCAGAAGTACGCGGTGCGCATGGGCGGCGGCGTCAACCACCGCTTCGGCCTCAACGACATGGCCATGGTCAAGGACAACCACGTCATCGCCGCCGGTGGCGTCGTGCCGGCGCTGGAGGCCATCCGCGCGCAGTTCCCCGGTCTGCCCGTGGAGGTCGAGGTGACCGACCTCGACCAGCTGCGTGAGCTCCTGGAGGTCGGCTGCGACCGCATCCTGCTCGACAACATGAGCAACGAGACGATGGCCGAGGCGGTGCGCCTCACCGCCGGTCGTGCCCTGCTGGAGGCCTCCGGTGGCCTCACCCTGGAGCGCGCCCGCGAGGTCGGCGAGACCGGCGTCGATTTCATCTCGGTGGGCGCCCTGACCCACTCGGTGAAGGTCTTCGACCTGGGTCTGGACCTGGACGAGGACTGAGGGCCGCCCCGTGACGTTGCTGGCTGCCGACATCGGCAACTCCCACACCAGCCTCGGCGTCCTCGACGGTGAGGAGGTCGTCGCGCACTGGCGCGTGGCGACCGACGAGCGGCGTACCTCCGACGAGTGGGCGGTGCTGGTGCGCGGCCTGATCGGGGAGGCCGAGCTCGACACCCACGTCGACGGCATCGTCGTCTGCGCCACCGTCCCGGCGGTGCTCCACGAGTGGCGCGAGATGCTCGCGACCCACTTCGGCGACGTGCGTGCCGTGGTCGTCGAGCCCGGCGTGCGCACGGGCGTGCCGGTGCTGATGGACAACCCGCGCGAGGTCGGCGCCGACCGCATCGTCAACTCGCTCGCCGCCCTGCACCTCTTCGGGGGCCCGGCGATCGTGGTCGACTTCGGCACCGCGATCACCTACGACGTGCTCAACCCCAAGGGCCAGTACGTCGGTGGCGCGATCGCTCCCGGCATCGAGATCTCGCTGGAGGCGCTGGGCCGTCGCGGCGCGCAGCTGCGCAAGGTGGAGCTGCTGCGGCCGCGCCAGGCGATCGCCCGCAACACCGTCGAGGCGCTGCAGTCGGGGATGGTCTTCGGCGTCGCCGCCCAGGTCGACGGGCTGGTGGCCCGGATGATCGGCGAGCTCGGCGTGCACCCCGACGAGGTGCGGGTGGTGGCCACCGGCCACCTCGCTCCGCTGCTGCTCGAGGAGGTCGAGTGCTTCACCGACCACGAGCCCTGGCTGACGTTGCAGGGCCTGCGCCTGGTCTTCGACCGGAACTGCTGAACCTCTGGCAGTGTGACCTGGTTCACGCCATGCTGTGACTCGCGCCCGGAGGGGGCGCGCGTCCAGGGGGAGGGGCTCTCAGCCATGCAGATTTCCAGTCGTCGTGCACGTGCCAGGTCGATCGTGGTCGTGGGGGCGCTGCTCGCGTCGCCCCTCGTCGCCACGGGGTCGGCGCACGCCGACGACCCCGCGCCGGTCGAGGTCGTCCCACCCGACGGCGTCGATCTCGGCGGCACACCCGCGGGCTTCGACCTGAGCGCCGACGGCCGGTGGGTCGTCCACACCGGGCGCAAGGGGGCGGCGTACGGGATCCACCTCGTCGACCGCACCACTGGCAGCTCCTCGCCCGTGCTCTCCGGCGGCACGCCGGTGGGCCAGCTCTCGGTCAGCGCCGACGGCAGGCGCATCGCCTACGTCCTGGGGGACGTGGGGGCGGCGTACGACGGTGACGCGCAGGTCCGCCTGCTCGACCGCACCGCCGGCACCGACACCCTGGTCTCCGCGACGCCGGGTGGGGCGGCCGGCAACGGCGTGTCCTACGAGCCGCAGATCAGCGACGACGGGTCGGCCGTCGCCTTCACCTCCCGGGCGACCAACCTGGTGAGCGGCACCTCGGGCCCCGGCAGCGACGTGGTGGTGCGCGAGGTCGGCAGCGGGGCCAGCGAGCTGGTCTCCGCCGGGGGAGCCACCGCCGGCGCATGGGCCCCGACGATCAGCGGCGACGGCGACCGGGTCGCCTTCGTGACCGACGCCGCCGTGCCCGGCGACGACGACACCTCCCTCGACGTCGCGGTCCGCACCCGCAGCACCGACACCCTGGCCCTCGTCTCCGCCGGTGCGGGCACGGCCAACGCCACCGCGCCCGCGATCAGCGCCGACGGCGGCTCGGTGGCCCACCTGGTCGCGGAGGGCAGCTCGCCCGAGCTGGTCCACTCCGGCATCCACGTCACGCGGCTGGAGAGCGGGGCCACGGAGCGCGCGGGCGTCGACGTCGACGGCGTCCTGCGCAGCCCCGGCGTCGCGCCGGTGCTGAGCCACGACGGCCGCTTCGTGCTCTTCACGGCCGTCGCCCTCGGCAGGGGGAAGCACGCGATCGAGACGTTCGTCCGTGACCTCGGCCTCGGCACCACGCACTGGGTCTCCACCGCCTCGCAGCCGGGCGCCTTCTACATTGCGGGCAGCGCGATCAGCGGTGACGGACGCTTCGTCGCCTACAGCTCGTTCGCCACCGACGGGACCAGGCGGTGGGTCGCCGACCTCGGAGAGCCCACCGCTGTTGCGGCACCCCGCAACACCACCCTGCCGGCCGTGTCGCGCGGCCGCGCACCGAAGGGGCCGTCGTACGCCCTCACCGTGCGCCCCGGCACGTGGAGCGACGCCGCGGGCGTCACCACCAGCCACCAGTGGCTGCGCGACGGGCGTCCGATCGCCGGTGCGACCGGCACCTCGTACGTCGTGCGGCGCGCCGACCTCGGCCGGCGGATCGCGGTGCGCGAGACCGTCGGCCGCGCCTGGGGCGAGCCGGAGCAGGCCACCTCGACCGCGACCCGGGTGACCAGGGCCAGCAGCCAGCTCCGGGCCACGGCAGCGCCCACGAAGGTGGGTCGCCCCGTGGTGCTGCGCGTGCGGGTGACCCACGGCCTCGGCGTCCGCCCGCAGGGCAAGGTCGTGGTCCGGTGGGGCAAGCGCTCCCGCGGGGTCCGGGTCGATGCCGACGGCCGGATGACGCTGCGCGTGCGCGGCCTGCGCTCCGGGCGTCACACGGTGCGCGTCTCGTTCTCCCGACGCCCTTCGTGAAGGCGGCCCCGGTGGTGAAGGTGAAGGTGCGCGTCTGGCGCCGCTGAATGCGAATGGCCGGGAAATGGAATAGCGCTCCACTTTCGTGGACCGTGTCCGGCTGAATGAATTGACCGAGGGCCCCGGGACATTTCCCGGGGCTTTCGGCCTTTTCTCCTCAAGGAGCAGTTCTGCAGAGTGTAGAAAGGTCCCCGTCATCGGTTTGCCCTTTTGCTGTGAGTGGAAAAGGGCGTACGGTCACATTCGATATTCACCCCCCACGTGCAGAGGTAGTCATTCATGGCCCAGAAGGTAAGCATCGTCCTCATCGACGATCTCGACGGAAGTCCTGCCGACGAGACCGTCACGTTCGGCCTCGACGGATCGACGTACGAGATCGACCTCACCGACGCGAACGCCCAGAAGCTGCGCGACGCGCTCTCCGGCTACGTGGGCCACGCCCGCAAGGTCACCGGGTCGAAGCGCGGCTCCGCCCGCAAGAACTCGGGCAGCGCTGCCGGAGGCCCCGACACCAAGGCCGTGCGCGAGTGGGCCCGGGCCAACGGCCACGAGGTCTCCGAGCGCGGACGCGTCCCCGCCAGCGTCATCGCGGCCTACGAGGCCGCAACTGACGTGATCGAGTGAGGCGTGCGGACGCCTCGCTCCACCGGGCCCGGCGCCCCCCGAGCGGAGGGACGCCGGGCCTCGTCGCGTCCGTGACCCCCAATATGGGGGTCGATCCGATGCGCCTCCCGGGGGATCCTGTGGGCCCGGTGTGGACCAGCCGGGTTCATTCATCGGGGGAAGTGAACGCATGCGTCGGCAGACTGACCTGCGCCGTGACCACGGCGCTGGTGGTGACCGTCCTGCCGGGCCTGGCCGCGGCGGGTGCCGGAGCGGCGCACGCCGCCGGCACGCCCGTCGAGGTGCCGTCGGGGCCCAGCGACCTCTCGGTCTCCGCGGACGGGCGGTGGATCGCCTTCGCCGGCGACGAGGGCGGCAGCAGCGGCCTCTACCGCTACGACCCGGTGTCCGGCCAGGCGTGGCGACTCGCGAGCGTCGACGGCGCGGTGGTGGCGGAGACCTCCATCAGCGGCGACGGCCGCTTCATCGCCTGGGCCCGCCGCACCGCGGCGCGCGGCCAGGGCTGGGACCCGTCCTCGCAGGTCTACGTCACCGACGCCGAGGCCGGCACCACGTGGCTGGTCTCCGGCGACCGCGTCGACGGCAGCGCCGGCAACGAGGGCTCTGCGCAGCCGCAGGTCTCCGACGACGGCAGCCACGTCGTCTTCACCACCCGGGCCACCGACGTCGTCGAGGGGCCGTACGCCGCTGCTCCCGGCAGCGACGTCGTGGTGGCGTCGCTGGGGGCCCAGGGGCCGTCCCAGCCGCGGCTGGTCTCGGCCGAGGAGGCCGGGGTCGACTTCTCCGAGCCCACGGTCGACGCCGACGCCGACCGGATCGCCTTCACCCGCAGCAGCGTCGGCGGGAGCCGGATCGTGCTCGCCGACCGCGCGGCCGGTGGTCCTGCGTCGCTCGCCGAGGTCGCCGTCGGCAGCGCCCCGGCGCTCAGCGCCGACGGGTCGAGCCTGGCGCTCGTCCGGACCCAGAGCCAGCCCGGCGGCGTGGTGCGGAGCGCGACCTACGTGCGTACGCTCGCCACCGGCAGCGAGGTCCAGGCCGACGTCGAGGACAAGGGCTGGCCGCTGCGCGGCGACTCCGCCGCGCCGGTGCTCGACCGTGACGGAGGGTCGGTCCTCTTCGCGCTCGCCGGCGCCGAGGGCACCGAGCTGGTCGAGCGCGACGTCGACCTCGGTACGACGCGCGTCCTGGCGCGGGGTGTCGACCCGTCCGCGGGGCACGACCTCTCCACCGACGGCGCGCACGTCGTGCACGTCGGTGACGGCGCCGTCTGGGTCGTCGACGTGGACCGTCCGTCCGAGGTGGGCGCGCCCAACGCCATGTGGAATCCGCTCGTCCAGCGGGCGTCGACGCCCGCCCGCGGCCGCGGCTACGTGCTGCGCGTCGACCCGGCCGTGTGGGAGCCGCTGCGCACCTCCCGCGTGGAGCGGCAGTGGCTGCGCAACGGCCGCCCGATCCGCGGGGCGACGGGGCTGACGTACGAGATCACCGCCGCCGACCTCGGCCGCGAGATCAAGGTCCGCGAGCGCCTGCGGGTGCCCGGCCTCCCGGTGGGCGTGGCCACGTCGCGGGGCTACAAGGTCAAGCCCGACCTGGCCCGCCTCCTGGCTCCGGCGCGGCTGCGCGTCGGCGCGGCCAGGGTGACCCTGCGGGTGCGGGTGCGCACGCTGCCGGGCTCCGAGACGTACGTCAAGGGTGCGGCCGCTCCCCAGGGGACGGTGCGCGTCGTCGTGGGTCGCCGCGTGCTCCACGCGACGGTCGGCAGGGACGGGTGGGCGCGACTGATGCTGCCGAGGATGCGTCCGGGCCGTCACCAGCTGCGCGTGCAGCACGTCGGGACCGCCTACGTGAGGGCCGCGGCGCCGAAGAGGGTGTCGTTGCTGGTGCGCCAGCGCCGGTGATCCTGCGGCGCGCCGGGCCGGGGTGTTCGCTGGCAGCGGACGGGCTGGTCCTGTCGGTGGGAACACGTAGGCTGGTCCCGGGCGTTGAGCCCAGTGTCTCCACGCCTGTGCGTGCACCGTGCGCGGCCGGGGACCAGAAACGTTAGGAGCGCAGATGTTCGAGCGGTTCACCGACCGAGCCCGACGAGTGGTGGTGCTGGCCCAGGAAGAGGCCCGCATGCTCTCGCACAACTACATCGGTACCGAGCACATCCTGCTCGGCCTCATCCACGAGGGCGAGGGTGTGGCCGCCAAGGCGCTCGAGTCCCTCGACATCTCGTTGGAGGCCGTGCGCGCCCAGGTCGAGGAGATCATCGGCCAGGGTCAGCAGGCTCCCTCGGGCCACATCCCCTTCACCCCCCGCGCCAAGAAGGTGCTCGAGCTGTCCCTGCGCGAGGCGCTGCAGCTCGGCCACTCCTACTCGGCACCGAGCACATCCTGCTCGGGCTGATCCGCGAGGGCGAGGGCGTCGCCGCCCAGGTCCTGCAGAAGCTCGGCGCCGACCTCAACCGCGTCCGCCAGCAGGTCATCCAGCTGCTCTCCGGCTTCCAGGGCAAGGAGACCGCCGGTGCCAGCACCGGCGCCAGCTCCTCGCAGGGCGAGACCCCGCAGTCGTCGCTGGTCCTCGACCAGTTCGGCCGCAACCTCACCCAGGCCGCCCGTGAGGGCAAGCTCGACCCGGTGATCGGCCGTGAGCAGGAGATCGAGCGGGTCATGCAGATCCTCTCGCGCCGCACGAAGAACAACCCGGTCCTGATCGGTGAGCCCGGCGTCGGCAAGACCACCGTCGTCGAGGGCCTCGCGCAGGACATCGTCAAGGGCAACGTCCCCGAGACGCTGCGCGACAAGCAGATCTACACCCTCGACCTGGGTGCCCTGGTCGCCGGCTCGCGCTACCGCGGTGACTTCGAGGAGCGCCTCAAGAAGGTGCTCAAGGAGATCAAGACCCGCGGCGACATCGTCCTCTTCATCGACGAGATCCACACCCTGGTGGGTGCGGGTGCCGCCGAGGGCGCGATCGACGCCGCCAGCATCCTCAAGCCGATGCTGGCCCGCGGTGAGCTGCAGACCATCGGTGCGACCACCCTGGACGAATACCGCAAGCACCTCGAGAAGGACGCCGCGCTCGAGCGCCGCTTCCAGCCGATCCAGGTCGCCGAGCCGTCGATCGCTCACACGATCGAGATGCTCAAGGGCCTGCGTGACCGCTACGAGGCGCACCACCGCGTCACCATCACCGACGAGGCCCTGGTCTCGGCGGCGACCCTGGCCGACCGCTACATCTCCGACCGGTTCCTGCCGGACAAGGCCATCGACCTGATCGACGAGGCCGGTTCCCGCCTGCGCATCCGCCGCATGACCGCTCCCGCCGACCTGCGCGAGTACGACGACAAGATCACCGACGTGCGCCAGCGCAAGGAGGCCGCGATCGACGGCCAGGACTTCGAGGCGGCCGCGCGCCTGCGTGACGAGGAGAAGCAGCTGATCGCCGCCAAGGCCGACCGCGAGAAGCAGTGGCGCTCCAACGACCTGGACGAGATCGCCGAGGTCGACGAGGAGATCATCGCCGAGGTGCTCGCCGTCGCGACCGGCATCCCGATCGTCAAGCTGTCGGAGGAGGAGTCCACCCGTCTGCTCAAGATGGAGGACGAGCTCCACAAGCGCGTCATCGGTCAGGAGGACGCCGTCAAGGCGATCTCGCGGGCCATCCGCCGCACCCGTGCCGGCCTGAAGGACCCGAAGCGCCCCGGCGGTTCGTTCATCTTCGCCGGTCCGTCCGGTGTCGGTAAGACGTGGCTGTCGAAGACGCTGGCCGAGTTCCTCTTCGGTGACGAGGACGCGCTCATCCAGCTCGACATGTCCGAGTTCGCCGAGAAGCACACGGTCTCGCGCCTCTTCGGCTCGCCCCCCGGCTACGTGGGCTACGAGGAGGGTGGCCAGCTGACGGAGAAGGTGCGCCGCAAGCCGTTCTCGGTCGTCCTCTTCGACGAGGTCGAGAAGGCCCACCCGGACATCTTCAACTCGCTGCTGCAGATCCTCGAGGAAGGTCGCCTGACCGACTCGCAGGGCCGCGTGGTCGACTTCAAGAACACCGTCATCATCATGACCACGAACCTCGGTTCCCGCGACATCGCCAAGGGCGTGAGCCTGGGCTTCGGCAACGCGTCCGACACCCAGGGCACGTACGACCGGATGAAGGCCAAGGTGTCGGAGGAGCTCAAGCAGCACTTCCGCCCCGAGTTCCTCAACCGTGTCGACGAGATCATCGTCTTCCCGCCGCTGACGCAGGAGCAGATCGTGGCGATGGTCGACAACATGATCGCCTCCGTCGACAAGCGCCTGCGCGACCGCGACATGACCATCGAGGTCACCGACGCGGCCAAGAAGGTGCTCGCCGAGCGCGGTTACGACCCGGTGCTGGGCGCCCGCCCGCTGCGCCGGACCGTGCAGCGCGAGATCGAGGACGTGCTGGCCGAGAAGATGCTCTACGGCGAGGTCGGTCCCGGCCAGATCGTGCTCGTGGACGCCGAGGGCGAGGGTCCGACCGCGACCTTCACCTTCACCGGCCAGAAGAACTCGACCGTGCCGGACATGCCGCCGCTGGAGACGATCGACGTCGAGGGTGCCCCCACCGAGGGCCCCGACGACTCGGCCGGCCCGGTCGACGTCCCCCGTGCCGAGGGCGAGTGACCTTCCAGGTCTGACTGACGACGGCCCGGCTGCCCCGCGAGAGCGGTGGCAGCCGGGCCGTCGCCATTCCGCCTCCCCGGCTGCCAGCCGCGCGTCAGGGGAGGGCGTACGTCTCGTCCCCGACCTGCACCATCAGCTGGTCGGCGAGCAGCGAGGCCAGGCAGCGCTCGCGCTGCACGTGGTCGGGCCACGCCGCGACCAGGCTGCTGACGTGCACCGGGCCGTGCGCCTCACGCAGCACGGCCATCAACCGACCACGGCACTGGCGGTCGGTGCCGTCCCAGGCCTGGCCGCGGCGCGGCGGGCCGTCGTACGCCGGTCGCCCGGCCAGCAGCCACGCGCACTGGTCGCGCACCGGGCAGGCGCCGCAGTCGGGTGACTTCGCGGTGCAGACGAGCGCGCCCAGCTCCATCACGGCGACCGCCCACTCGGCGGCGACGGGTGCCTCGTCGGGCAGCAACCCGGTCGCCAGGTCGCGCTCGGCGCGGGTCGGGGCGGTGGTGGGGAACTCGACGCCGCTCACGGCGCGGGCGAGGACCCGACGCACGTTGGTGTCGAGGACGACGTGGCGGCGGCCGAAGGCGAAGCTGGCGATGGCCGAGGCGGTGTAGTCACCGACGCCGGGCAGCGCGACGAGGTCCTCGTACGCCGCCGGCACCTCCCCGTCGTGCCGCTCCACGATGGCGGTGGCTGCGGCGTGCAGCCGCAGCGCGCGGCGGGGGTAGCCGAGGCGTCCCCACGCGCGTACGGCCTCGCCCGTCGGCTCGGCCGCCAGTGCCGCGGGGGTCGGCCAGCGGGTCAGCCAGGCCTCGTGGGGTCCGAGCACCCGCGCGACCGGGGTCTGCTGGAGCATGAACTCGCTGACCATGACCGACCAGGGCGAGGCCTCGGGGCGGCGCCACGGCAGGTCGCGCTGGTGGGCGGCGTACCAGTCGAGGATCGGGGCGTGCAGCGTGCTCATCGCCGCGATCGTAGCCACGGTGACCGCGAACAACTCGCGCGGCCTCGGAGAGCCTCCCCGGTCCGGGCGCCGCCGGTGGCTAACGTTTCGGGCATGTCCGCGCTGACCTCCCCCAAGGGTCCGTTGCCGCCCCGCGTCTACTGGTTCCGCCGTGCCCTGGTGCTCGGCACGGTCTTCCTGGTGGTCTTCGGCGCCGCCCGCCTGCTCACCAGCAGCAGTGACGCCTCGTCCGGCGGCGAGGACGCCGCGACGACGGTCAGCACGGAGGTGGTCGAGGCGCCCGAGGCGACCGCGACCCCCACGGCCACCGCCTCGGCGTCGCCGAGCGCGAAGCCGACCAAGCCGCCGCTTCCCGCGCCGGAGGGCGTCTGCTCCAACGAGGACGTCGTGGTCACCCCCGACGTGCCGAGCAAGCGGTCGACGGCCAAGCTGCCGATCACCCTGGTGCTGACCACGCAGACGGCCGAGGCGTGCACCTGGCAGGTCTCCTCGCGCAGCGTGACGGTCAAGATCGACTCCGGTCCGCGCAAGGACCCCGACGAGATCTGGCACAGCCGGCACTGCCCGCAGGCGATCCCGACGAAGGACGTCACCGTCTACCGCGACCACGAGACCAAGGTCGAGATGACGTGGAGCGGTCGCCGCTCCGACGACGAGTGCTCCAACCTCACCGACTGGGCGCGCGCCGGCTGGTACCACGTCAACGCGGCCGCATATGCCGGTGAGCCGACCTCGGTGCAGTTCAAGCTCACCCGGCCCTCGGCAGTCACCGTGACGAAGACGGTCGACCCCAAGCCGAAGAAGGCGAAGAAGAAGCCGTCCTCGTCGCCGAAGCCGTCGGGCGCCGTCGAGCCGAACGGCTGATCCTGCTCGCTCGGGGCGGCTGCCTCAGGGCTGGTGGGTCAGACGTAGCGCTCGAGGATGCTCGACTCCGCCAGGCGGGAGAGCCCCTCGCGGACCGAGCGGGCGCGCAGCTCGCCGACGCCCTCCACGGTCTGCAGGTCGTCGATGCCGGCGGAGAGCAGCTGCTGCAGCCCGCCGAAGTTCTCGACCAGGCGCTCCACCACCGTGGCGGGGAGGCGCGGCACCTTGGCCAGGAGGCGGAAGCCGCGCGGGGCGACGGCGCCGTCGAGGTGGTCACCCGTGGTGAGGTCCAGCGCCTTGGCGACGGCGGCGGGGTCGACGAGCTCGGTGGGGGAGAGCGCACCCAGGGCGGCCAGCACCTCGGCGGGTGACTTCTGCTTCTTGCTCGCCGGCAGGTAGTCGCGGATGACCAGCTCGCGGTCGGCGTCGACGCCGGTGATGAGCTCCTCCAGCTGCAGGGAGAGCAGTCGGCCGTCGGTGCCGAGCTCCAGGACGTAGTCCTCGATCTCGGCGGAGATCCGGCTGACCATCTCGAGGCGCTGGGCCACGACGGCGACGTCGCGGACGGTGACGAGGTCCTCGATCTCCAGCGCCGACAGCGTGGAGGAGACCTCGTCGAGGCGCAGCTTGTAGCGCTCCAGCGTCGCCAGGGCCTGGTTGGCGCGGGACAGGATCTGGCCGGCGTCCTCGAGGACGTGGCGGGTCTCGCCGACGTAGATCGCGATGATCTGCATCGACTGCGAGACCGAGACGACGGGGAAGCCGGTCTGGCGGGCCACCCGGTCGGCGGTGCGGTGACGGGTGCCGGTCTCGTCGGAGTGGATCGTGTGGTCGGGCATCAGGTGCACCGCGGCACGGTGGATGCGCGAGACGTCCTTGTCCAGGATGATCGCGCCGTCCATCTTGGCCAGCTCGCGCAGCCCGGTGGCGGTGAAGGGGACGTCGAGGGTGAAGCCGCCGGTGCAGATCGACTCGACCAGCTTGTCGTGGCCGAGCACGATCAGGGCGCCGGTGCGGCCGCGCAGGATGCGTTCGAGGCCGTCACGCAGGGTGGTGCCGGGGGCGATCGAGGCGAGCGTGGCCCGTAGGCGCAGGAGTTCCTCGCTGCGCTCGATGTTGACCACGTGGTCCCTCCGTCCGTCGGCGCCCAGGACGCCCAGCCCTCAGGTCAGCGTCAGTGTAGCGGCCGGTCCACCGGCTCCCGCCGCCTGCGGTCACGCTGCGCCCGCGCGTCGTCAGTCGCCCCTTGTCAGGCGCAGCAGGCGCAGCGCGGAGGCGACGTCCTGCACGTCCAGGACGCGCATCCCGTCGACGGTCCACGACTCCGGTGTCCGGCTCTTCGCCGGGCCCCGCTCGCCCGGGACGACGGCCACCCGGAAGCCCAGACGACTCGCCTCGCCGAGGCGCTGCGGGAGGTCGCGGACCCGCCGCAGCTCGCCGGCCAGGCCGATCTCGCCCATCGCCACGACCCCGGTGGGTGCGGCCACGTCGAAGCAGGCGCCAGCCACCGCGACCGCGATCGCCAGGTCGCTCGCCGGGTCGACGAGCTTGGCGCCGCCGACCGTGGAGACGAAGACGTCGTGGTTGTGCAGCCGGATCCCGCAGTGCTGCTGCAAGACCGCGAGGACCATGGAGAGGCGGGAGGAGTCGATGCCCGACGTCGTACGCCGTGGGCGCTCCGACGCGGTCGGTGTCACCAGGGCCTGCACCTCGGCGAGCAGTGGACGCCGGCCCTCCATGGTGACGGCGACGCAGGTGCCCGGGACCTGGGTGGAGTGGTGCTCGACGAAGAGCCCGGTCGGGTCGGTGACGGCGGTGATGCCGTCGGCGCCCAGGTCGAAGCAGCCGACCTCGTCGACCGGACCGAAGCGGTTCTTCATCGCCCGGACCATCCGGAAGCGGGAGTTGCGGTCGCCCTCGAAGTGCAGGACGACGTCGACGACGTGCTCGAGCACGCGCGGGCCGGCGATCGAGCCGTCCTTGGTGACGTGGCCGACCAGGACCGTGGTGATGTTGCGGGTCTTGGCCATCCGGACCAGGGCGGCGGCCACCTCACGCACCTGGGTCACGCCGCCGGGCACGCCCTCGACGCCCGAGGCGCCGATGGTCTGCACGGAGTCGATGACCAGGAGGGTGGGGCGGACCTCCTCGATGTGGCTGAGCACCGCACCCAGGTCGGTCTCGGCAGCGAGGTAGAGCTCGTCGTGGATGGCCTGGGTGCGGTCGGCGCGCAGCCGGACCTGCGAGGCGGACTCCTCACCGGTGACGTAGAGCGTGCGGTGCCGCATGCGGGCCGTCTGCGCGGCCACCTCCAGGAGCAGCGTCGACTTGCCGACGCCGGGCTCACCGGCCAGCAGGATCGCGGCGCCGGGCACGAGTCCGCCACCCAGTACGCGGTCGAGCTCGGGGATGCCGCTGGTGCGGAAGGCGGAGTCCTCGACCGGCACCTGACCGATCGGGACGGCGGGCGAGGTGACCGCGCTCGGTGCGGTGCGCCCCGACGGCGCGGTGGCAGCGGCCTCGGCGACCGAGCCCCAGGCCTGGCACTCGCCGCAGCGGCCCACCCACTTGGCGGTCTCCCAGCCGCACTCCGAGCAGCGGTAGGTGGCACGGGTGCGCGTCGACTTGGTCATGCGAGCACGGTAGGGGAGGGCGCCGACAACTCCGTTGCCCCGCCCCGGAGGCCGCTCAGTAGCTCTTCCACCACAGGTTGACCGCGTAGTCGACCGACAGCCCCGACAGCGCGGCCCCGTGGCGCTCGCGGTGCTCGGCGATCGCGGCCTCCGCGGTGGCCGGGTCGAACTCGATGCGGAGCACGGCCTCGAGGTCCGCCCAGGTGTCGAAGCGCCACCCCATGTCGACGCTGCGCCGCTGCCACCCGTGCGAGGACCAGAACCGTTCGACGGCGTCCGGGTCGACCATCGGGTAGCCGCGGCGGAACCAGGCCCGAAGGTCGAGCGGGTCGCGTCGTTGTCGATCACCATCGCGGTGCCCCCGCGGCGTACGACGCGGTCCAGCTCCGCCAGCCCGGGCTCGCTGCCGGGGCCGAAGAAGTAGGCCCAGCGCGCGTGCACGACGTCGACCGACGCGTCGGGCAGCGGCACCTGCTGGGCGGTGCCGCCCAGGACCGAGACGTGCGGGAGCGACTTCGTGCGCCGCCGCGCGAGCTGCACCAGCGGCGGGTGCGGCTCGACGCCGATCACCTGCGCGGCCTCCTCGGCGAAGAAAGGCAGGTGGAAGCCGGTGCCGCAGCCGAGGTCGAGCACGGTCCGGGCTCGCCACGACGCGACCTCGCGCATCGCCGCGACCAGGTGGCCGTCAGGGTCGACGGCGCGGTTCTCGACCTCGTACGTCGCGGTGTGGTGCCAGATGTTGGGGCTCGGCCGCACGCCGTGCGGCGCGAGTCCTCGCCACGCGGTCAGATCCGGACCAGGCCGTTCGGGGTGCGGAACTGGACGGCCATGATGCCGGGGGTGCCGTTGGGCGCGACCCACTCGACGTCGATGTCCTCGAGGGGAGCCTCGACGGACTGGCCGAGCCACTCGCTGACGCGCTGCGGGTCACCGGCGATCTCCAGGCGCTCCAGCGCGAGCGAGCCGTCGGCGCCGGCGCTCGGGTGGAGCTCCTTGCTGGTCTGCCACTGCACGAAGAAGGGCAGCTGCGGGTCGGAGATCAGGCCGTTGACGCCGACCTGCTTCCAACGGAGCTCGGTGCCGTCGGGGCGGTGGCGGTTGCCCTGCACGGCCTCACGGCCGAGGCGACGCTCGGCGTGCGAGATGTCGCGGACCTTGACGACCCAGCCGAGCCAGCCGCCGCCGAGGGCGGAGCGGGCGCGCACGGCCTGCCCGAAGGGGGCCTTGTCGGAGGCGGGGTGGTCCAGAACCTCGACGATCTCGAGGTACGTGTCGTTCGCCAGCGCGAGCGTGCGGTTGCGGGTGCCGAACCGGGGGTGGACCCCACCGTCCACGAACTCGGCGCCGAGCAGTTCGCCGAGACGCGCGGCGGTCCCTGCGAGTCCGTCAGGGCCAGCGGCGTAGCTGAGGTGGTCGAGGCGCATGCTGAGATTGTTCCCACACCCCAGATGTCAGACCTAAACCGGGGTCAAGGTCTCTTGACGTCGAGGGTGTTGGTCAGGAGCGGCGTCACCCTTGCGCAGCGCGGGTGGCAGGGTGTATCGCCAGTGCGGAGCGCGACCGAACGTGCGCCTCGCAGTGCGCGACCAGGGCTGCGTACGCCGGTGCGCCCATGAGCTCGGTGAGCTCGGCTGCGTACGACACGTAGACGGGCTCGACGGCGACGTGCGCCTCGGTGTTGCCCGAGCAGTACCAGTCCAGGTCGTGCCCGCCCGGGCCCCAGCCACGACGGTCGTACTCGCCGATGGAGATCTCGAGGTACGACGTGTCGTCGGGCAGCTCGACGGTGCGGTAGGTGCGCCGGATCGGCAGCTGCCAGCAGACGTCGGGCTTGGTCTCGAGCGGGTCGCGGCCGACCTGCAGCGCCAGGCCGTGCAGCGCGCACCCCTCGCCGCCCGCGAAGCCGGGGCGGTTGGCGAAGACGCAGGCCGGCTGGTCGTCGACCGTGGTGACCCGGGTCTTGCGCTCGCCGTCGTCGTCCAGTGCGATCCAGTCGCCCTCCTCGACCTCACGGCCGGGGTGCTGCTGCCACTGCGCAGGCGTCAGCTGGGCCACGAAGCCCGCCACCCGCTGCTCGTCCTCGGCGTCGGAGAAGTGCGCGCCGAGGGTGCAGCAGCCGACGTCGGGGGAGGTGTCGTAGATGCCCGGGCAGCCCTGGCCGAAGATGCAGGTCCAGGCGGAGGTGAGCCAGGTCAGGTCGCAGCGGAAGACCTGGTCGGCGTCGGCGGGGTCGGCGAACTCGACGTGGGCGCGGGGAAAAACGAGGTCGACTTCGGGCACCTGCCGATTCTAGGTTCTGGGCGACTGCTGCCTGTCCGAACGATCGGCCGGGTAGGTTGGTGGCCATGCGGCTGGGAGTCCTCGACATCGGTTCCAACACGGGCCACCTGCTCGTCGTGGACGCCCACGGAGGCGCTGCGCCGCTGCCCGCCTTCTCCTACAAGGAGCCGCTCCGCCTCGCCGAGCACCTCACCGCCGACGGGTCGTTGTCGCAGGCCGGGATCGACGCGCTGACCGACTTCACGGCCGCCGCGATGGAGGTCGCCGAGGACAGGGGCTGCGAGGAGATGCTGGCCTTCGCCACCTCGGCCGTGCGCGAGGCCGACAACACCGACCAGGTGCTCGACCACGTCGCGGAGAAGACCGGCACCCGCATCGAGGTGCTGTCGGGGGAGGACGAGGCGCGGCTGACCTTCCTGGCCGTACGCCGGTGGTTCGGCTGGTCGGCCGGACGCCTGGCCGTCTTCGACATCGGCGGCGGCTCGCTCGAGATCGCCGGCGGGCCCGACGAGTCGCCCGACGTCGCCTGGTCGATCCCGCTGGGAGCCGCGCGCCTGGCCCGCGACTTCTTCGGCGGGGCCGAGCCCGACGAGGTCACCCTGCGCGAGCTGCGTCGCCGGATCCGCTCCGAGATCGCCCGCGACGCCGGCCACCTGCTGCGCCACGGCGCCCCGCACCGAGCGGCCGCCACCTCCAAGACCTTCCGCTCCCTGGCCCGCATCTGCGGCGCCGCGCCGTCGTCGGAGGGCCACCTCGTGCCCCGTACGCTGCGCCGCGACGACCTGGAGGCCTGGCTGCCGACGCTGATCGCCACCCCGCCGGAGAAGATGGCCGACCTGCCCGGGGTCTCCCCGAGCCGTGCGCACCAGATGCTGCCCGGTGCCCTGGTCGCCCAAGGGGTGATGGACATCTTCGACCTGTCCGAGCTCGAGATCTGCCCGTGGGCGCTGCGCGAGGGAGTCATTCTCGAGCGCTTCGACCAGATCTCCATCCTCGACTGAGCGCGGGCTGACATGGCGATCACGGTGGGTCTCTCCACGGTCTCGATCTATCCCGAGTCGACGGCCGCGGGCTTCGCCTACGCGGCGCAGGTCGGCTACGACGCCGTCGAGGTGATGGTCGGGATGGACGGCGTCGCCCAGCAGACGGCGGCGCTCAAGCAGCTCTCCGACCACCACGAGATGCCGGTCTGCGCCGTGCACGCGCCGTGCCTGCTGTGGACGCAGCGGGTCTGGGGCACCGAGCCGTGGGGCAAGCTCCACCGCTCGGCGGCGCTGGCGCACGCGCTGGGCGCCCCGACCGTCGTCGTGCACCCGCCGTTCCGCTGGCAGAAGGAGTACGCGGCGCGCTTCGAGGAGGGCATCGCGGGCCTGGAGGAGTCGACCGGGCTGCACTTCGCGGTCGAGAACATGTATCCGTGGCGCGCGACCGCCGGCAAGCGGGGCGTCACCGCGGGCGGGATGTACCTGCCGCACTGGGACCCCTCGTCCGGCAGCTTCGCGCACACCACCATCGACATCTCCCACGCCGCGATCGCAGGCGACGACGTCATCGAGATGGCCCAGCGGATGGGGTCACGGCTGCAGCACGTGCACCTCACCGACGGCACCGGCAGCGCCAAGGACGAGCACCTGGTGCCCGCCGCGGGACCATGGGGGCGGACAAGTTCCTGCAGCACATCGTCGAGACGGGCTTCGACGGCGCGGTGGTGCTGGAGATCAACACCCGCCGCTGCTCCAGCAAGGAGGAGCGGGTCGCCGACCTGCGCGAGTCGCTGGAGTTCGCGCGTACGCACCTCGGTCAGACGACCACCCAGGGCTGAGCCCAGAGCTGAGCCAGCGCCGAGCCGTCAGCGCAGCTCCTGCGTGATCGTACGGGTGTCGCCGTCGACGGTGACGGTCGCGAGCGCGCCGTTGACCAGCGGCAGGTGAGGGCCGACGTGGCCGATCTCGAGGTCGAGCACGATCGGCAGGTCGAGGCGGCCGAGGGCGTCGAGCACGGCCTCGTCCTGCGTCAGCCCGTCGCTGGTCGGGGCTCGGGTGCGACCGATGAGGATCGCGGTGGCGTGGTCGAACCAGCCGGCCAGTCGCATCGTGTGCAGGTGGCGGCAGATCGAGTACGCCGGGTCCTCGCAGGCCTCGAGGTAGACGATGAGGCCGTCGTCGGCGTGTTCGCGACCGAAGGAGGCGACGTCGCCGTACGCGGTGCCCGCGAGGTGGCCGACCGTCTCGACGCAGCCTCCGACGAGGCGGCCGGTGGCGGTGAGCCGGTCGGCACCGTGCAGGCGCCAGCTGCCCTCGCCGACTGGCTTCCACTCGGTGCCGCGCGGCTCCTCGGCGAAGTCGCCCCAGGTGGTGATGAGTCCGGAGTCGCGCTGGACGTGCGGTCCGGGAGACGAGGCGAGCTCGAGCCAGGAGAGGAGTCCGTCGGGTTGGCGGTAGGGGGTGTCGGCGAGGTTGTCGCCGTGGACAGTGGCCCAGCCGAGGCGGGTGGTGATCGGCAGCAGCAGCGTGGAGAGGTCGGAGAAGCCGACCATCCAGGTCGGTTCGGCGGCGGTGAGGGTGTCCCAGTCGAGCAGGTCGACGAGGTCGATCGCGGTCTCCCCGCCCCACGGCGGCAGGACGCAGCGGATTGCCGGGTCGGCCAGCATGGAGGTGAGCTCGGCGGCCCGCTGCTCGACGGGGCGGAGGTGACGCCGCCGCCCTCGAGGCAGTCGCCGACGACGACCTCGTACCCCTTGTCGCGGAGCCAGTCCATGCAGAACCTCAGGCGGTCCATGCCCGGGCCGGACGCGCCTGCGGAGGGAGCGGTCACGCCGATGGTGTCGCCGGGCTCGAGGGGTGCGGGGAAGCGGAGCATGCGCCCATCGTGCCGTCTTGTCGCCAGCCTGAAAACCGCCTTTCGAAACTGTCGGCGCCCCCTGGTTGGGTTGATCCATGGAAGCCACCACCGCAGACGACCTCGACGAGCGCTCGATGCTCGCGGCCGTCGCCGAGCACCGCGACCTGGTCGCGCTGGTCGAGGTGCAGCAGCTGGAGTGGGTGCTGCGGTGGGCCTACGCCCACCCTGCGGTGGGTGAGGGCGGGGTGCTCTCGGCTGACGAGTTCCCCGGCGGCGACGGTACGCCAGGGGTCGCGGCCTTCACGGCCGAGCCGCTGGCGGGTGCATTGCGGGTCTCGCCGGCGTCGGCGCAGACGATGCTCGCTGACGTGCTGGACCTGGCGCACCGGTTGCCGCGGTTGTGGGACCAGGTGCGGGCCCTCGACGTCGCGGTGTGGAAGGCGCGGCGGATCGCCACCGCGACGCGGTCGTTGTCGCCGGAATCGGCGCGATGGGTCGACCGGCAGCTGATCGGCGCTGCTGGCTCGATCGGGGCGGCGGCGTTGGACCGGCTGATCGCGCTCGCGGTGGCGCGGGTGGATCCGGCGGGCCAGAAGGAGAAAGAAGCCGCTGAGCGTGCGCGGTGGGACGTGCAGCTGACCCATCCACGGGGCTGGGCGGGGACCTCCGAACTGCGGGCGGTCGGTGACACCGTCGCTCTGGGTGAGGTGATGGACCGGATCAACACCGACGCCGACGCCCTGGCCGCGGCGGGCGACGACGACGCGGTCGGGGCGCGGCGGGTGAAGGCATTGGTGTCGCTGGCCCGCGAAGGTGCTGACCAGCTCGCGTTCGGGTTCGCGGCGGAGGGCGCTGCCGCGTCCAAGACCGGCGGCGGACCGAGGCAGGCACTCAAGCTGTACGTCCACGCCTCGCTGGCGGACCTGGCGACGCTGGCCGCGGGTGGCGGGTCGGACGACGCGGCGATCGCTGAGGTCGAGCGGTTCGGCCCGGTCACGACTGAAATGTTGAAGGCATGGCTGGGCGTCACGCGGGTGACGGTGACTCCGGTGGTCGACCTCGCCGATGCGTCGTGGAGTCCGCGGCACGATCCGCCGCCACGGATGCGTCGGCAGGTGGTGCTGCGGCACCGCGGTTGCGTCTTCCCGTTCTGCGGTCGTGATGCGCGGTCCGGCGACCTCGACCACGTCGTGCCCTGGGATCCCGACGATCCGTCAGGTCCGGGCACCACGCCCGACAACCTCGCGCCGTTGTGCCGACGACACCACCGGGCCAAGACCGACGGCCGTTGGCGGTACGACGTCGTGCCCGACCCGGCGGCCGGACCGGGGGTCAGGCCCAGCCATTCGCCCGACCACCTGTGGACCGGACCCCACGGCCAGCTCTTCCTGGTCAGCGGTGGCAGGACCGTCGAGGTCGGCGCGCTCCCGTACGGCTCACCCCCCGCGCCTGACCCCTGCGCCTGACCCCTGCCTGCCTCCCTGCCCGCATCAGCGCACGAGGGTGGGGCGTGCTTCGAGGACGCGGAGGTTCTGGGGGTCGCCGTTGACGGTGTGGGTCTCGGGGATGTCTTCCCAGGGGTTGTTGACGCGGAACTGTCCGGTGTAGGTGACGTCGAGTCGTGGTCTGACGGTGGCGTCGGCGCGGGTGTAGGCGTGGGACGGTGGCGTTGGGGTGGGGTGAGCCGGGGTCGGCGGTGGTGAAGGGTTGTCGGTCGTCGGGGGTGCCGTCGTCGCCGGGGGTGGCCCAGTGCCAGGTCCATTCGGCGGGGGTGGCTTCGATCTCGACGGTCTGGCCGAGCAGGGTGACGGTCTGGGTCTGTGTGCTGGTGTCGTTGGTGAAGAAGATGGTGGGCAGGTTGACCAGGGTTTCGCCGTCGGGTGGCTGGATGGTCATGCGGGCGGCGGGCCAGGTGAGGCGTTTGAACTCGCGGGCTACGTCGGCGGCGGAGATGGTTTGCAGCTCGTCGGCGGATTCGAGGCAGACGAACGCGATGCGCGTCCAGACCCTCGGGTCAGCGTTGATGGGGGATTCCTCCAAGGAGTGCCGAAACCCAGGCTCGGCACCCGTGCAAGGAATGAACGAGCAACTGCCGTCCTCGCGGATCGTTGTCGGGTTGCACTGAGGCACGGCTCTGTACACGTGGGTCGCGGCAGGACCACTTCCCTTCTGGCTAATGCGTGCCCGTGCCTCGGCTTTAGAGATGGGGGTCTCGCAATCGGCGCCAACCTCGCCCAGGTCTCCGGCAACAGGGCATGGGTTGTCTGCCCGAGCGGTGCCAGGGATGGCAACGAAAGCGAATAGCAGCATGAGACCCGCACCGATCAGGCGCGTCATGATGCGATCTTGACGTAGTCAGTTAGGACATATCCGGACTCTCGTTCCTTCAACGTGACCAAGTACTCGCTCGTTCCTCCTGCCATGGACTGTTCCGGGCCACCGGTGGTTTCCACATAGGTCGTGGGTTTGATGGTCACGATGACGTGGTGCTCATTCGCGCCGCTCGGCTGGGTCGAGACCACCGTGCGGCCTCCCGCCTTGATGTAGCCGCCCGCTCCATAGATCGCATCCACGCGATCGGCCAACGTGACGCACGCCTTGCAACCCGGCGTGGGATCGCCCGGTACTCCTCGGTCTCCCGGTGTTCTGCATCTCCTTCTCGAGAAGCGCCCACCGCTTGAATGAACTCCTCCCGTCTCCTCGACCGGACTAGGCGTCGGGGAGGCTGCAGGCTCCTCGAACTTCGGCTTCGGCTCGTCCTCGGCGCACCCCGTCAACAGCAGGGTGAGCGAGAGGAGCCCGGCACAGAGCAGGGGACGGAGCGTGGCGTTTCGTCGACGCATGAAAGGCCTTTCGAGATGTCTTCATGGCGAGCTGGTTGGGGTGTCACGAACGAGGGTGGGCGTGCTTCGAGGACGCGGAGGTTCTGGGGGTCGCCGTTGACGGTGTGGGTCTCGGGATGTCTTCCCAGGGGCCGTTGTTGACGCGGAACTGTCCGGTGTAGGTGACGTCGAGTCGTGTCTGACGGTGGCGTCGGCGCGGGTGTAGGCGTGGGTGACGGTGGCGTTGGGGTGGGGTGAGCCGGGGTCGGCGGTGGTGAAGGGTTGTCGGTCGTCGGGGGTGCCGTCGTCGCCGGGGGTGGCCCAGTGCCAGGTCCATTCGGCGGGGGTGGCTTCGATCTCGACGGTCTGGCCGAGCAGGGTGACGGTCTGGGTCTGTGTGCTGGTGTCGTTGGTGAAGAAGATGGTGGGCAGGTTGACCAGGGTTTCGCCGTCGGGTGGCTGGATGGTCATGCGGGCGGCGGGCCAGGTGAGTCGTTTGAACTCGCGGGCGACGTCGGCGGCGGAGATGGTCTGGAGCTCGTCGGCGGATTCGAGGCAGACGAACGCGATGTGCGTCCAGATCCGTGGGTCGGCCTGGATGGGGGACTCTTCAAGCGAGTAGAGCGAGCCGGGCTCGCCGTTGGGGCACTGCAGCACTGTGCAACCACCCCCGCTGTCGGAACTGGTGGGTGTGCATTGGGCGACGGTCCTGTAGACGTGAGTGGCCTGGGGGCCGCTCCCGTGTTCTTCGATGTACTGACGCGCTTCTTCTGGCGTCACCGGCTTCTCGCAGGACATTTCTGCCTCATCGAGGCCTGTGTCGTCCGCGCACGGGGGAGGGGCGGCAGCTGACGCTGGGCCAGCAACGCTGAGGACCCCGAGAAGCAGCACGCAGATGACGAAAGCCCAGCGGTTCATCCTTGTTCCTTGATGTCGGTGAGGACGAAGCCCTGCCGCCGCTTCTCGAGCGTCACGACGTACCGGCTCTCCCCTCCCTTCATGGACCTGGTTGGGGATCCGGAGCTTTCTCGGTACTGGGTGGTCCGATCCGAGCTGAAACGAGTACTTGGCTTGTGCCGAGAGCGCTCGATCCTTGGATCGTCTTGCCCTCAGCAACGATTTCGCCGCCCGCTGCGTAGATCTTGTCGACGCGATCGGCATAAGCGATGCATGCCTTGCAGCCCGGCGTGATCGCCCGGTACTCCTCCGTCTCCCCGGTGTTCTGCATCTCCCTGTCGAGGCGTGCCCAGCGCTCGAGAAACTCCTCAGCCGTCTCCTCGACCGGAGTCGGCGTCGGCGAGGCCGCAGGCTCCTCGAACTTCGGCTTCGGCTCGTCCTTGGCACACCCCGTCAACAGGAGGGCGAGCGAGAGGAGCCCGGCGGACAGGAGGGGGCGGAGGGTGGACGTACGTCGACGCATGGAGGGCCTTTCCCGAGGTGACTGTTCGGGAGCGTAGGGAAATCAGCACCGGGATGGGCCCGCGTCCACGGCTGGTTGTGGAGAACCACGCCTGAGCAGGCGTGGGCGCGCGGAGAGTTCCCCAGTTCGGGTGACGTCCGCCCACGGCTGTCGGCGGGTACGGGCAGAATGGCCCGCATGACGAAGACCGCGATCCTGGGTGCCGGCGCCATGGGCGAGAGCGTGCTCGCCGGACTGATCCGTGCCGGCCGCCCGCTCGACTCCCTCCTGGTGGGGGAGAAGCGCGAGGCGCGCGCCCGCGAGCTCACCGAGAAGCACGGCATCGCAGTCGTCGACAACGTCACCGCCGCGCAGCAGGCCGACACCCTCGTCGTCGCGGTCAAGCCCCAGGTCGTCGCCGCCGTCCTCACCGAGGTCGCCGACTCGCTGCGCCCCGGCCAGATCGTCATCTCGCTCGCCGCCGGCGTCACCATCGCCACCCTCGAGGGCCTCGTCCCCGCCGGCGTCGTGGTCATCCGCGTCATGCCCAACACCCCCGCCCTGGTCGGTGCGGGCATGTCGGTCATGTCGCCCGGCTCCGCCGCCACCGACGACGCGCTCGCCGAGGCCGAGTCGCTGCTCAGCGCCTGCGGCCGCGTCCTCACCCTGCCCGAGAAGCAGATCGACGCGGTCACCGCGATCTCCGGCTCCGGCCCCGCCTACGTCTTCCTCGTCGCCGAGGCGCTCATCGAGTCCGGCGTCCACCTCGGGCTGCCGCGCGACGTCGCCACCGAGCTGGCCGTGCAGACCCTCCTCGGCTCCGCCACCATGCTGAGCGAGACCGGCACCCACCCGACGCTCCTGCGCGAGCAGGTCACCTCGCCCGGCGGCACCACCGCCGCCGCGCTCGGCCAGCTCGAGCAGCACGGCCTCCGCGCCGCCTTCGTCGCAGCTACCGCCGCGGCGCGCGACCGCTCGGTGGAGCTCGCCGGCTCCTGACCGCTCGCCGCACCGTGCCCACCGCCCAGTGACCGAATCGGAGGACGGTGAGATGGAGAGCACATCCAGCGAGTACCGTCCCACCCATGGTGGAGTGTCACGGCCCGGCGACTGTCGTCTACGACACGTCGCTGACGGAGTACAACTTCGGTCCTGAGCACCCGATGGCGCCCATCCGGGTCGACCTCACCATGCGACTGGCCGAGGAGTTCGGCCTGGTCGACGGCGGCCTCCAGCTGGTGCCCGCCCCGATGGCCGACCTCGAGCTGATCGCGAAGGTCCACTCCGAGTCGCTCATCGAGGCGGTCCAGCGCGTCGGCACCGGCCACGGCCTGACCGACCCCGCCACGGCCTCGGCACCGACGACAACCCGGTCTTCCTCGACATGCACCACGCCTCCGCCCACGTGGTCGGCGCGAGCGTCGAGGCCTTCCGCCAGGTGCACAGCGGCGAGTCGTTGCACAGCGCCAACATCGCCGGCGGCCTCCACCACGCCATGCCCGACCGCGCCAGCGGCTTCTGCATCTACAACGACGTCGCCGTCGGCATCACCTGGCTGCTGGAGCAGGGCGTCGAGCGCATCGCCTACGTCGACGTCGACGCCCACCACGGCGACGGGGTCGAGAAGGTCTTCTGGGACGACCCGCGCGTCCTCACCATCTCCCTGCACGAGACCGGGCAGATGCTCTTCCCCGGCACCGGCTTCCCCTCCGACACCGGCGGTCCGGGCGCCGAGGGCAGCGCGGTCAACGTCGCCCTCCCGCCGGGCACCGCCGACGCGGCTGGCTCCGGGCCTTCCACGCCGTCGTACCGCCGTTGCTGCGCGAGTTCCAGCCGCAGGTCCTGGTCACCCAGCACGGCTGCGACTCGCACATGGAGGACCCGCTCACCCACCTCATGCTCAGCGTCGACGGCCAACGAGCGGCGTACGAGGCGTTGCACGACCTCGCCCACGAGCTCACCGAGGGCAAGTGGGTGGCGACTGGTGGCGGCGGCTACTCCATCTCGTCGGTCGTCCCCCGCGCCTGGACCCACCTGCTGGCGATCCTGTCCGGCCAACCCATCGACCCGCACGCCGCCACCCCCGCGACCTGGCGCGACTACGTCGCCTCGAAGCTCGGCGAGAGCGTGCCCTTCCGGATGACCGACGGCCGGGTGCCGGCCTACCGCGACTGGCGTGACGGCTACGACCCGGAGACCTGGCTCGACCGCGCGATCCACGCCACGCGGATGGAGGTCTTCCCCCTGCACGGCATGGACCCGCTGCCCTGAGGCTGCGCCAAGCAACCCAGAACCACACGGCTGCAACTCGACCCGAGTGCCCCAATTTGGGTTAAATCAACGCGACACGCCGGGTTCGCGTGATTTTGCTGAGGATTCTTCTTCCTCACCAGTCACATAAGTTCTATTCTCACCTCACGCGCCACACGTTCTGTGACACCGGTGGGGAAGCCGGTGCCGTGCGGCCAAGAAGGATCGGTGTGCCATGGTGAATCCGTCGGACATGTCGGACATCAAGTTCCTGACGATCGCCGAGGTCGCCGCAGTGATGCGTGTCTCCAAGATGACCGTCTACCGCCTCGTCCACTCGGGCGAGCTCCCGGCGGTGCGCGTGGGTCGTTCGTTCCGGGTCACCGAGGACGACGTCAACGACTACCTGCGCAAGAGCTTCTTCAACGCGGGCTGACCCTGGAGGAGCGGCGGCCCGGCCTCCCCACCTGTCGAACCAGTTTCGGCTCGGGGCGGCCGGGCCGTTACCCTTGTCAGGCTCGACGGGTCGACCGGCTCGCTCGGCCCGTTGTACGTGTGAAAGGTGGTCCCATGGGATCTGTCATCAAGAAGCGCCGCAAGCGTATGTCGAAGAAGAAGCACCGCAAGCTGCTGAAGAAGACGCGCGTGCAGCGTCGCAAGCTCGGCAAGTAAGACTTCGCGGCCATGGGGAGGGTCGTGCTGGTCACCGGGATATCCCGGGACATCGGGCGCCGTTTTGCGCGCCACGCAGCAGCCGACCCCTCCATCGACCGTGTCATCGGGGTGGACGTCGTCCCGCCCCGCGGGGACATCGGCGACGTCTCGTTCGTCCGTGCGGACATCCGCAACCCCGTCATCGCTAAGGTCATCGCGCGTGAGCAGGTCGACACCGTCGTCCACATGAGCGTCATCGCGACCCCCGGCAGGTCCGGCGGTCGCAACGCCATGAAGGAGCTCAACGTCATCGGCACGATGCAGCTCCTCGCTGCCTGCCAGAAGGTCGAGACGGTCAAGCACCTGGTCGTGAAGTCGACGACCACGGTCTACGGCGCCAGCAGCCGCGACCCCGCGATGTTCACCGAGGACATGGGGCCCAAGTCGGTCCCGCGTTCCGGCTACGCCCAGGACGTCTACGAGATCGAGGGCTACGTCCGCGGCTTCGCCCGCCGCCGCCCCGACGTCCGCGTCACCACGCTGCGCTGCGCCAACGTCATCGGCCCGCACGTCGTCAGCCCGCTGACCAACTACCTGCGCATGCCGTTCGTGCCGACCGTCCTCGGCTACGACCCGCGCGTGCAGTTCCTGCACGAGACCGACCTCTTCGCGGTCCTGCGCCATGCCGCCACCACCGACGTGGGCGGCACCTTCAACATCGCCGGTGACGGGATGCTGCTGCTCTCGCAGGTCATCCGCCACCTCGGCAAGGCCAACGTCCCGATGCCTGCCTTCGCGATCGGACGCACCGCCAGCGCTCTGCGCTCCGCCCGCCTGACGGACTTCTCCCGCGAGCAGCTGGCCTTCCTGACCTACGGTCGTGGTGTGGACACCACCTGCATGCGCACCGTCCTGGGCTTCAGCCCGCAGTGGACGACCAGGGACGCCCTTGCGGACTTCGCCGAGAGTCTGGAGGCTGAGTCCACCCCGGCAACGGCAGGAGCGCGGCGTGCCTGAGGCAGAGATCATCCCGATCGGCACCAACGGCCCTCCCGGTCGTGGCAGTGGGCGTACGAAGCCCTCCGCCGCCGCCCGCGGTCTCGCCGGCGGGTCCGGGGCCGCAGGGGAACGGCGTACGCCGCGTCCCCCCGCCGCCTCGCGCGGCGCCAAGGCCGCTGCCGAGGCAGCGAAGCAGGCGGAGGCCCAGCAGGCGGCAGAGCACGCCGCAGAGCAGGTCGCGCCCGCACCCGCCGCCGAGCAGGAGCCCGCACCGACGCCGAAGAAGGCCGGCGAGCAGACCGCGACCTCCTCCTCCACCACCACCCACGACCGTGGCGCGATCCCCGGCATCCCGCTCGCCGACTGGAAGCACGCCATCGAGTCCGGCGCCCGCGAGGTCCTCGGCGGCCAGTGGGAGCGACGCCTGGCGGAGCTGATGTCGTTCACCCCGCCGCCTCGAGGGCAACTACGAGATCGACGACTTCGGCTTCGACGCCGAGCTCACCGAGCGGCTGCTGCTGGCCATGCTGCGCCCGCTGGCGGAGAAGTGGTTCCGCATCGAGGTGCGCGGCATCGACAACATCCCCGACGAGGGCGGTGCCCTGGTCGTCTCCAACCACTCCGGCACGGTCCCGATCGACGCGCTGATGACCATGGTCACGGTGCACGACCAGACCGACCGCTTTCTGCGCCCGCTCGGCGCCGACCTGGTCTTCCGCCTCCCCGTCGTGGCTGGCATGGCCCGTCGCCTCGGCGCGACGCTCGCCTGCCAGGCCGACGCGGAGCGGATGCTGACCAGCGGCGAGCTGGTCGGTGTCTGGCCCGAGGGGTTCAAGGGGATCGGCAAGCCCTTCACCGAGCGCTACAAGCTGCAGCGCTTCGGCCGCGGCGGCTTCGTGTCGGCAGCGCTGCGTACGGGCGTCCCGATCGTGCCTCTCTCGGTCGTCGCGCCGAGGAGATCTACCCGATCGTCGGCAACCTGCCCACGCTCGCGCGGATGCTCAACCTGCCGTACGTCCCGATCACGCCGTTCTTCCCGCTGCTCGGTCCGCTCGGCCTGGTGCCGCTGCCGTCGAAGTGGCTGCTGGAGTTCGGGGAGCCGATCCGCACCGACGCCTACGGAGGCCGAGGCCGAGGACCCGATGCTGGTCTTCAACCTCACCGACCAGGTGCGCGAGACGATCCAGCAGACCCTCTTCTCGCTGCTGCTCGAGCGCGACTCCGTCTTCGGCTGAGTCTTCGGCTGACGCTCAGCGGTGGCGGCCGCGGGCCGCGAGCCCGGCGGCGACGCCACCCGCGACGACGCCACCGACGGCACCGGCCAGCAGGCCGAGCCGGGCCGCCTTGCGTCCCGTGCGGTAGTCGCGGATCTCCCAGCCGTGGGCCCGGGCGTGCGCGCGCAGCTCGGAGTCGGGGTTGATGGCGACCGGGTGGCCGACCAGCTCGAGCATCGGCAGGTCGTTGGAGGAGTCGGAGTAGGCCGAGCAACGGGCCAGGTCGAGCCCCTCCCGCTCGGCGAGAGCCAGGATCGCCTCGCGCTTGGCCGGGCCGTGGAGCAGGTCGCCGACCAGACGGCCGGTGTAGACGCCGTCCTCGCGCTCGGCCACGGTGCCCATGGCCCCCGTCAGGCCGAGGCGGCGCGCGATGGTCGAGGCGATCTCGATCGGGGCCGCCGTCACCAGCCAGACCCGCTGACCCTGGTCGAGGTGCATCTGGGCCAGCGCCCGGGTGCCGGGCCAGATCCGGTGCGCCATCGCCTCGTCGAAGATGTCCTCGCCCAGCTCCTCGAGCTCGGCGACGGTGTGGCCCTTGATGAAGCCGAGGGCCGACTCGCGGGTCTCCGCGATGTGGCTGGGGTCCTCGACCCCGACGAAGCGGAAGTAGGCCTGCTTGTAGACGGCGCCGACGATGTCCTTGGTGGAGAAGAAGTGGCGCTTGTAGAGGCCCTTGGCCAGGTGGTAGATGCTCGCGCCCTGCATCACGGTGTTGTCCACGTCGAAGAAGGCCGCGGCGCGGTCGTCCTGGGGCAGGGAGAGGGCGTTCTCCACCTCGGCGGTGGCCGCGGCGGCCTCCCCGGCCAGCGTCGAGCGGCGGCGCAGGTCCTGTGGCCGAGCGGGCGGCCGGTGCTTCTCCGACTGGGTCACGTGTCCAGACTAGGCGAGAGGGGGTGGTCGGATGTGCCAGTATCACCAGCATGCCGAGTCCCACTGACGTCTCCGACCTCGTGGCCTCCGCTGCTGCGGAGAGCCCGGACCGCCTCGCCCTGGTGGAGGTGGGAGGCCGCAGCCTGACGTGGGAGCGCCTCGAGGACGAGGTCGCCCGGGTGGCCCACGGCCTCAACCGGCTGCACGTCGTCGGCGGCCACCGGGTGATGCTGGTGCTGGGCAACCGCCTCGAGTTCGTCACCACCTACCTGGGCACGTTGCGCGCCCACGCCGTCTCCGTGCCGGTCAACCCGCGTACCGAGCCCTACGACCTGGCCCGGATGATCGCCGACTCCGGCTCGCGCCTCATCGTCGCCGACGCCACCACCGTCGCCAGCGCCCGTGAGGCGGTCGCGATGGTGCAGGCCGCCCTGGCCGGCAGCCCGGTCCCAGGCGCACGCGAGCTCGAGCCCGAGCTCCTCGCCCGGGCCAAGGACCCGCACGTCGTGGTGGTCGGCGAGGGCGCCGACGGCGAGACGACGTACGCCGACCTGGTCTCCGGGCCGCCCCAGGCCTTCGCGCCGATCGCGGACCCCGAGCGCCTCGCGGTGCTGCTCTACACCGCCGGCACCAGCGGCCGCCCGCGCGCCGCGATGCTCACCCACCGCGCGCTCCTGGCCAACATCGAGCAGGTCGCCGACACCGACCCGCCGATGATGCACGGCGACGACGTGGTCCTCGGCGTGCTGCCGCTCTTCCACGTCTACGGCCTCAACGCCGTGCTGGGCAGCGTGCTGCGCCACCGCGCCAAGCTGGTCCTGGTCGACCACTTCGACCCCGAGGGCACCCTCGACCTGATCGACGACGAGGCGATCTCGGTGGTGCCGGTCGCGCCCGCGGTCTTCGGCCACTGGGTCGGCCGCGACCAGCTCAAGGAGCGCCTCGGCCCGGTGCGCCTGGTGCTCTCGGGCTCCGCGGTGCTGGCTGGTGAGGTGATGGAGCGGTTCACCGCCGAGACCGGCCTCGAGGTGCACCAGGGCTACGGCCTCACCGAGGCGGCCCCCGTGGTCACCACCACGATGCGGGGCGCCCCGTCGGTGCCGGGCTCGGTCGGGCGCCCCCTGACGGGCGTCGAGGTCCGGCTGGTCGACGAGCACACCGGCCACCTCGAGGGCGACGACCCCGGCGAGATCCAGGTGCGCGGCGCCAACCTCTTCAGCGGCTACTGGCCCGACGGCGCCGACGCCCCCGGCGAGGACGGCTGGTGGTCCACCGGTGACGTCGGCTACCACGACGCCAGCGGTGACCTCTTCCTCGTCGACCGGGTGCGCGACATGCTCGTGGTCTCCGGCTTCAACGTCTACCCCTCCGAGGTGGAGGACGTGATCGCCGAGGTCGAGGGCGTCAGCAGCGCCGCCGTGATCGGCGTCGAGGACTCGACCACCGGGCAGGCCGTGGTGGCGTACGTCGTCCCCGACGGCACCGACCGGGACGCCGACGAGGTCGCCGCCGCCGTGCGTACGCACGTGGAGACGCGCCTGGCCCGCTTCAAGCGTCCGTCGCGCATCGAGGTCGTCGACGCCCTGCCGACCACGGTCACCGGCCGCGTGGAGAAGGGGCGGCTGCGCGGCATCGAGCGCCGCCGCGCGCTGGGCCTGCTGGAGTAGTCGCGACGACTCTGGACCTGGCTGGGAGAATGGGTGCATGCCCGACCCAGCCGTGCCCCGCATCACCCTCTACGGGCGCCCCGGTTGCCACCTGTGCGACGACGCGCGCGCCGTCGTCGAGCGCGTCTGCGCCGACCTGGGGGAGTCGTTCGTGGAGGTCGACATCGACTCCGACGAGGACCTCCTGGACCGCTTCGGCGAGGAGATCCCGGTGACCTTCGTCGACGGCCGCCAGCACGACTTCTGGCGTGTCGACGAGTCCCGGCTGCGCGCCGCGCTGGCCCGCTGACCTGCGCGCACGGAGCCCGCGCTCCCGGGGCCTCGGAAAACCGCCGCCCCGCCTGCTGTGGCGCATCTCACCTGTGCTAGCCGCAGGGCGGGATGATTTTGTTCCCGCGTTCACAAACTCATAAAGTGGACGGGCCGAACGATTCCCGCCCCCGGAGCCCCCGGTGGATCGCCCGGCTGGAAAGAGAAGTCCCAGTGAGTTCACGGTCCTCTGCAGAGAGTGCGCGCGAGATCCCTGAAGCGACCATCGCCCGACTTCCCGTCTACCTCCGGGCCCTCACCGGCCTCACCGAGAGCGGCATCGCGACCTGCTCCAGCGAGGAGCTCGCGACCGCGGCGGGCGTCAACAGCGCCAAGCTGCGCAAGGACCTCTCCTACCTCGGCTCCTACGGGACCCGCGGCGTCGGCTACGACGTCGAGTACCTGACCTACCAGATCGCCCGCGAGATCGGCGTCACCCAGGACTGGCCGGTCGTCATCGTCGGCATCGGAAACCTGGGCCACGCGCTCGCCAACTACTCCGGCTTCCGCAGCCGCGGCTTCCGGGTCGTCGCCCTCCTCGACGCCGACCTCGAGCGCGCCGGGCAGGAGGTCGCCGGGATCGCGGTGCGCCCCTTCGACGAGCTCGAGCAGATCGTCGCCGACAACGCCGTCGCGATCGGCGTCATCGCCACCCCGGCCGCCGCGGCCCAGTCGGTGGCCGACCGGATGGTCGCCTCCGGCATCACCAGCATCCTCAACTTCGCGCCCAGCGTGCTGACCGTCCCGGCCGGCGTCGACGTGCGCAAGGTCGACCTGTCGATCGAGCTCCAGATCCTCGCCTACCACGAGCAGCGCAAGGCGGCCGTCGACCCGGGCTCCGTCCCCCAGGGCGCCGTCGGCTCGAGCGCTGCCGCCCTGTCCCCGGAGGGTGTCTCATGAGCGTCCTGGTCGTGGGGATCTCCCACAAGTCGGCCCCCGTCTCGGTCCTGGAGAGCCTCGCGCTCGACGCCGACGGCGCCCGCAAGCTGGTGCTCGACGCGGTCGAGGCCGACCACGTCGGCGAGGTGGCGGTCATCTCCACCTGCAACCGCCTCGAGATTTACGCCGACGTCGAGCGGTTCCACGGCTCGGTCGAGGACCTCTCCCGCCTCCTGGTCGCCCGCTCCGGCGCCGCGCCCGAGACGATGGTCCCGCACCTCTACGTGCACTACGAGGACGGTGCCGTCTCGCACCTCTTCCACGTGGCCGCCGGCATGGACTCGATGGTGCTCGGCGAGGGCCAGATCCTCGGCCAGGCCCGTGAGGCCCTGCGGGTCGGGCAGGAGCTCGGCACCGTCGGCCCCGCCCTCAACTCGCTCTTCCAGCAGGCGCTGCGCGTCGGCAAGCGCACCCACGCCGAGACCGACGTCGACAGCGCCGCCCCCTCGATGGTCTCCGCCGCGCTGGGCGAGGCGCTGGGCGACGACGGCGTACGCGGTGTCTCCGCCCTCGTGCTCGGCGCCGGCTCGATGGCCTCGCTCGCCGTCGCCACGCTGACCCGCCAGGGCGCCCGCCAGGTCGTGGTGGCCAACCGCTCGCTCGCCAACGCCGAGCGCCTGGCCGCCGAGTACGGCGTGCGGGCCGTGCCGATGGACGAGCTCTCCGACGAGCTCGGCACCGCCGACGTGCTGATCACCTGCACCGGCGCCTCCGGCGTCGTGCTCACCGCGGCCGAGGTCGCCGAGGCGCGCGACGGGCGTACGCAGCCCCTCACCGTGCTCGACCTCGCGCTGCCCCACGACGTCGACCCCGCGGCCGCCGAGCTGCCCGGCGTCGAGGTGCTCGGCCTGGCCGACCTGGCCGACCGCCTGGGCCGCGACCACGAGGCCGTCCGCAGCGTCGACGGCGTACGCGAGATCGTCGCCGAGGAGGTCCAGGCCTTCCTCTCGCCCGTCGCCAGGCGTCGGTCACCCCGACCGTGGTGGCGCTGCGCACGATGGCCACCGGCGTCGTGGAGTCGGAGCTGGAGCGCCTCGAGGCGCGCCTGGGTGACGCCGATCCCGAGGTGATCGCGGAGGTCCGCCGCACGGTCCACCGGGTCGCCGAGAAGCTGCTCCACCAGCCCACCGTCCGGGTGCGCGAACTCGCCGACGAGGACGGCGCGGTCTCCTACGCGACCGCCCTGGCCGAGCTCTTCGCGCTCGACCCCGACGCCGTGCAGGCGGTCACCCGCAGCGACATCGTCGAGGGAGGCAACGCATGAGCCGCGTCCTGCGCCTGGGCACCCGCGCCTCCGCCCTGGCCACCACCCAGTCCGGCATGGTCGCCGAGATGGTGCGCGCGCTGGGCCACGAGGTCGAGCTGGTGCACGTGAGCACCGAGGGCGACGTCAACCGCGGACCGCTGGCCCAGATGGGCGGCACCGGGGTCTTCGTCTCCGCGCTGCGTGACGCGCTGCTCGAGGGTCGTGTCGACTTCGCCGTGCACTCGCTCAAGGACCTGCCGACCACGCCCGCCGACGGCATCGCCCTGCCGGCGATCCCGAGACGCGAGGACTCGCGCGACGTCCTGGTGGCCCGCGACGGCCTGACGCTGGGCGAGCTGCCGGTCGGCAGCCGCGTCGGCACCGGCTCGCCGCGTCGCGCCGCCCAGCTCCACGCGCTCGGCCTCGGCCTGGACGTCGTGGCGATCCGCGGCAACGTCGGCACCCGGATCGGCAAGGTCACCTCCGGTGAGCTCGACGCCGTGGTGCTCGCCGGGGCCGGCCTCAACCGTCTCGACCGGGCCGACGAGGCCACCGAGTCGCTCGACCCGCTGCAGATGCTCCCGGCCCCCGGCCAGGGCGCGCTGGCGATCGAGTGCCGCACTGACGACACCGAGCTCGTCGAGCTGCTCTCCGCACTCGACGACGCCGCCACGCGGGCCGCTGTGGTCTGCGAGCGGCAGGTGCTGGCCACCTTGGAGGCTGGATGCAGCGCCCCGCTGGGCGCGCTGGCCGAGGTGGTCGAAGGAGACGAAGGGGAGGAACTCTGGATCAGGGCCGTGGCCCTGTCCGGGGACGGTAGTCGCACGGTGCGCATGAGCGCCTCCGGCCTGCCCGGTGATGCCGTTGGCATCGGCACCCGACTGGGGAGCGAGATGCTCGCGGCGGGCGCAGCCGAACTGATGGAGGAACCAGCCTGATGGAAACACCAGTGAGGAAGCAGCAGTCCATGACTTCTGGCAAGACCCCTGACAAGCCGTCGCCCACCGGGTGGGTGTCGTTCGTGGGCGGTGGTCCCGGCGACCCCGGCCTGCTGACCGTGCGTGCCGTCGAGTTGTTGCGTTCCGCCGAGGTGGTGGTGACCGAGGCGCCCGAGCACGAGGCGATGGTGCGTGCCGTCCTCGGCCTGCCCGCCCCCGTGGAGCCCGCCGAGGGCGCCGAGCCGGAGGCCCCGGTCGGCCCGCTCTTCGTCGACGGTGGCTTCGGTGACGACGGTCAGCCGCTGACCAACGCCGCGCGTGGCCGCCTGGTGGTGAAGCACGGCAAGAAGTCGCGGGTGGTCCGCCTGATGACCGGTGACCCGTTCATGTACGCCTCGGGTCCCGAGGAGGCGCAGGCCTGCGTCAAGGCGGGCATCGGCTTCGAGATCGTCCCGGGCGTCTCCGCGGTCGCCGCGGTGCCTGCGTACGCCGGCATCCCGCTCACCGACAAGAACCACCGCGAGGTCGCCGTCGTGACCTGCGGCGGCACCATCGACTGGCGGCAGTACGCCGACAACCGCACCCTGGTGCTGCTGTCCGGCGTCGGCGCCATCGGCGAGGCCGCCCGGTCGCTGATGGAGGCCGGCCGCTCGCCGCAGACCCCCGTCGCCGTGACCCGGGTGGGCACCACCACCGAGCAGTCGACGCTGACCTCGACGCTGGCCGACGTGGCCGCCGACGTGCGCGCCGCCCGGGTGGCCCCGCGGCGATCATCGTGATCGGCGACGTGGTCAACCTGCGCGAGACGCTGTCGTGGTTCGAGACCAAGCCGCTCTTCGGCTGGCGCGTCCTCGTGCCGCGTACGAAGGAGCAGGCCGGCTCGCTCTCCTCCCGCCTGCGCGACTTCGGGGGCGTGCCGGAGGAGGTCCCGACCATCTCGGTCGAGCCGCCCCGCAACCCGCTGCAGATGGACAAGGCCGTGCGCGGCCTGGTCGAGGGCCGCTACGAGTGGATCGCCTTCACCTCGGTCAACGCGGTCAAGGCGGTGCGCGAGAAGTTCGAGGAGTACGGCCTCGACGCCCGCTCCTTCTCGGGCCTGAAGATCGCCGCGGTCGGCGACAAGACCGCCGAGGCGATCGCCGCCTGGGGCCTGCGTGCCGACCTGGTGCCGACCGGTGAGCAGTCCGCCCGCGGGCTGGTCGAGGAGTGGCCGCCCTACGACGACGTGCTCGACCCGATCAACCGCGTCTTCCTGCCGCGTGCCGACATCGCCACGGAGGTCCTCGTGACCGGCCTGGGCGAGCTCGGCTGGGAGTGCGACGACGTGACGGCCTACCGCACCGTGCGTGCGGCCCCGCCGCCGGCGCCGACCCGCGACGCGATCAAGACGGGCAAGTTCGACGCGGTGGTCTTCACCTCGTCGTCCACCGTGCGCAACCTCGTCGGCATCGCCGGCAAGCCGCACCCCTCGACGATCATCGCGGTCATCGGTCCGGCCACGGCCAAGACGGCCGAGGAGCACGGCCTGCGCGTCGACGTGATGGCTCCCAAGCCCGACGTCGACCTGCTGGTCGACGCGCTCGCCGACTTCGGCGCCGCGCGTCGTGCCGCGCTGGTCGAGGCCGGCCAGCCGGTCACGAAGCCGTCGGACCGCAAGGCCTCGGGCCGCCGCAAGGCCGCCGCGAAGTAGTCGTACGCCCGCTGGGTGGCCACGAGCCACCTGAGCCGCAACTGTGGAGTTGATGCGCGACACCCCGGTGTCGACGTCATCAACTCCACAGTCTGCGTTGGAACCTCAGTGAGAGGATCGACCCCATGGCTTCCTTCGACGACCTGACCGGCCCGGCGATCCGCCCCCGACGCCTGCGCGCCACCCCGGCGCTGCGACGCATGGTGGCCGAGACGACGGTTGAGCCGCGCCAGTTGGTCCTGCCGGTCTTCGTGCGGGAGGGCATCGACGCCCCGGTCGACATCTCCTCGATGCCCGGCGTCGTGCAGCACACCCGCGACAGCCTCAAGGCCGCGGTCGCCGAGGCGGCCGAGCTGGGGCTGGGCGGCGTGATGCTCTTCGGCATCCCCGAGACCAAGGACGCGGTCGGCTCGGGCGCGCTGGAGGCCGACGGCATCCTCAACGTCGCGATCGCCGACGTCGTCGCCGAGGTCGGCGACGCGCTCACCGTGATGAGCGACCTCTGCCTGGACGAGTTCACCGACCACGGCCACTGCGGCGTGCTGAGCGGCGACGGACGGGTCGACAACGACGCGACCCTGCGGATCTACGCCGAGATGGCCCAGGCCCAGGCCGCGGCCGGGGTCCACATGGTCGGCCCCAGCGGGATGATGGACGGCCAGGTCGCCGTCATCCGTGACGCGCTCGACGCCGAGGGCCACACCGACGTCTCGATCCTGGCCTACTCGGCGAAGTACGCCTCCGCCTTCTACGGCCCCTTCCGCGAGGCCGTCGACTCGTCGCTGTCGGGCGACCGCCGGACCTACCAGCAGGACCCCGCCAACGCGCTCGAGGGCGTACGCGAGGCGCTGCTCGACGTCGAGGAGGGCGCCGACATCGTCATGGTGAAGCCGGCGCTGGCCTACCTCGACGTGCTGCGGCAGGTGCGCGATGCGGTCGACGTGCCGGTGGCTGCGTACAACATCTCGGGGGAGTACTCGATGGTCGAGGATGCGGCCGCCCACGGCTGGATCGACCGCGAGGCCGCGATCCTGGAGACGCTGACCTCGATCCGGCGGGCCGGCGCCGACGTGGTCCTGACCTACTGGGCGAGCGAGGCCGCGCGGCTGCTGCGGGCCTGACCACGCTCGACCACGCTCGATCGCGGAGCGTAGGCAACCTCACCCCTCCGCGATGGTGACCCCATTTGCCCACTGGGCCACAATGGTCAGGTGACTCCACGCCCCCACGCCGGCAGCGGCGCGCTGTTCGAGCGCGCCCGAGCCGTGACCCCCGGGGGAGTGAACTCCCCCGTCCGTGCCTTCAACGCCGTCGGCGGGACGCCACGCTTCATCCGCTCCGCGCAGGGCGCCTGGCTGACCGACGTCGACGGCAACGACTACGTCGACCTGATCTGCTCGTGGGGCCCGATGCTCCTGGGCCACGCGCACCCCGAGGTGATGGCCGAGGTCAACGCCGCGGTCGCGCGCGGCACGTCGTACGGCACCCCCACCGAGCCCGAGGTCGAGCTCGCGGAGGAGATCGTCGTCCGTACACCCGTGGAGCGGGTCCGCTTCGTTTCCTCGGGCACCGAGGCGACCATGTCGGCGATCCGGCTGGCGCGCGGCTTCACCGGTCGCGACGTGATCGTGAAGTTCGCCGGCAACTACCACGGCCACGTCGACGCGCTGCTGGCCCAGGCCGGCTCCGGGCTGGCCACCTTCGCCGTGCCCGGCACCCCGGGCGTGCCGACCTCGGCCACCGACCTGACCCTGGTGCTGCCCTACAACGACCGCGCCGCCGTCACCGCCGCCTTCGCGGAGCACGGTGACCGGATCGCCGCGCTGATCGTCGAGGCCACCCCCGGCAACATGGGCATCGTCCCGCCGGAGCCCGGCTTCAACGCCTTCCTCGCCGAGACCTGCCGCAGCACGGGCGCCCTCTTCATCTCCGACGAGGTGATGACCGGCTTCCGCGCCAGCAAGCTCGGCGGCTGGGGCCTCGACGGCGTCCACGAGGGTTGGACCCCTGACCTGATGACCTTCGGCAAGGTGATGGGCGGTGGCTTCCCGGCCGCGGCCTTCGGCGGTCGCGCCGACGTGATGGGTCACCTCTCGCCCGAGGGCAACGTCTACCAGGCCGGCACCCTCTCCGGGAACCGATCGCGACCACCGCCGGACTCGCGACGCTGCGCCGTGCGACCGACGAGGTGTACGCCCACCTCACCGCCGCCGGCGACGCCATCAAGGTCGGCATCACCGAGGCGTTCACCGCCGCCGGGCTGCCGCACCGCATCCAGTCGGCCGGCACGATGTTCTCGGTCTTCCTCCGCGAGGGCGAGGTGCGCAACTTCGCCGACGCCAGCGCGCAGGACGAGAAGGCGTACGCCGCGCTCTTCCACGCCATGCTCGACGCCGGGGTCTACCTGCCCCCGAGCGTACGAGTGCTGGTTCGTGTCCGCCGCCCACGACGACCGCGCGGTCCAGGCCGTGCTCGACGCCCTGCCCGGGGCAGCCCGGGCCGCCGCAGCCGCAGGAGAGAACGCATGACCACCACGCTCGTCCACGTCCTGCGCCACGGTGAGGTGCACAACCCGCAGGGGATCCTCTACGGCCGCCGCCCTGGCTTCCACCTCTCCGAGCGCGGCGTGAAGATGGCCGAGCGGATCGCGGAGTCGATCGGCGACCGCGACATCGTGCACATGCGTACGTCCCCGCTCGAGCGCGCGCAGGAGACCGCCGCGCCGTTGGCCGAGCGACTCGGCCTCACGCCCGAGATCGACCCGCGCGTCATCGAGTCGACCAACAAGTTCGAGGGCATCAACTTCGGCGAGGGCCCGATGACCCTGGTGAAGCGCCCGCACCTGTGGCGCCACCTCTACAACCCGTTCAAGCCGTCGTGGGGCGAGCCCTACGAGGAAATGGCGGCCCGGATGCTGGCCGCCGTGCACGACGCCCGCGACGCGGCGCGGGGCCACGAGGCCGTGGTGGTCTCCCACCAGCTGCCGATCTGGACGCTGCGCCTGTTCGCCGAGGGCAAGTCGTTCCTGCACGACCCGCGCAAGCGCGAGTGCACGCTCTGCTCGCTGACCACCCTGCACTTCGAGGACGACCGCCTCACGCAGGTGCTCTACTCCGAGCCGGCCGGTGACCTCATCCCGGCCAAGGACAAGAACGCGCCCTTCTCCGCGGGCGGCGCGCCGGAAGAGAAGCGTCCCTGACCATGCTCCTCTCCATCTCGCCGAGCAGCCGCTTGGCCGCAGCGCTCGCTGCCGCAGTCCTGACGCTGACGGGTTGCTCCTCCATTGAGGGCACCGGAAGCAAGGGGTACGTGACGGCCGACGGAGCCGTGCAGATGGTCCCGGCGGACGAGCGCGAGAAGGCTGTCGAGCTGACCGGCACCGACCTCGACGGTGACCCGATCGACCTCGCAGATTTTCGCGGTGACGTCACCGTCGTCAACGTCTGGGGCGCGTGGTGCGCGCAGTGTCGCGTGGAGATGCCGGACCTGCTCGAGGCCGCCGAGGAGACCGAGGGGATCGCCCGCTTCGTCGGCATCAACATCCGTGACGGCTCCACCGGTCAGGCCAAGAGCTTCGTCCGAAGGTTCGGGGTCAAGTACCCCTCGTTCTACTCGCCCGACGGGAAGGCCCTGCTGGCCTTCCACGACACGATCCCGCCGCGAGCCATCCCTTCGACGGTCGTGCTGGACGCGGAGGGGCGGGTAGCCGCAGCCATCATCGGGATCCTGCCTTCAGCGGCCACCCTGGTCGGCGTTGTCGAGGACGTCGCCGGCACGAAGGTCCCGACGGAACAACCTGACGACGAGCCCGTCGATGGGTGACGCGTTCAGGGAGATCGCCGCATCGGGCTCACTGCTCGTGGCGATCCCGGTGGCGATGCTGGCCGGGCTGGTCTCCTTCTTCTCGCCGTGCGTGATCCCGCTGCTGCCCGGCTACCTCTCCTACGCGACCGGTCTCTCCGGGGCCGACCTCGCCGCCGGTGAGGCCGAGCGCCGCCGCGGCCGGATGCTGCTCGGCTCGGTGCTCTTCGTGCTGGGCTTCGCCGCCGTCTTCGTCGCGCTCGGCTCCCTCTCGGGCGCACTGGGGGAGTGGCTGCAGACCTGGACCCGCGAGATCACCGTCGTGCTCGGCGTCGTGACCATCGTGCTGGGCCTCGCCTTCGCGGGCTGGCTGCCGCTCTTCCAACGTGACCTGCGCATCCACAAGGTGCCGGCCGTCGGTCTGGGCGCCGCCCCGCTGCTCGGCGTGCTCTTCGGCCTCGGCTGGACGCCCTGCCTGGGCCCCACGCTCGGGATGATCTTCACCCTCGCCTACACCGAGGGCACCGCAGGCCGCGGCGCCCTGCTCGCCGGCGTGTACGCCCTGGGCCTGGGCATCCCGTTCATCGTGGCGGGGCTGGCCTACCGCAAGGCGCTCGGCGCCTTCTCCTTCTTCAAGCGCCACCAGGTGGCCGTCATGCGGGTCGGTGGCCTGATGCTGGTCGCCGTCGGTCTGCTCATGGTGACCGGCTGGTGGCTCGAGATGGTGACCTGGATCCAGGTCCACCTGGTCTCCGACTTCGAGGTGAGTGTGTGAACGACCTCAGCCTGGTCGAGCTGCTGCGCTGGACGTGGCGTCAGCTGACCTCCATGCGCACCGCGCTGGTGCTGCTGCTCCTTCTGGCCCTGGCGGCCGTGCCCGGGTCGTTGATCCCGCAGGCCGACGTCGACGCGTTGAAGGCGTCGCAGTGGCAGGACAACCACCGAAGCTGACCCCGATCTACGAAAAGCTCGGCCTCTTCGACGTCTACGCCTCGCCGTGGTTCGCCGCGATCTACCTGCTGCTCACCGTCTCGCTGGTGGGCTGCATCATCCCGCGCACCAAGGTCTACTTCCGCGCCATGCGGGCGCGTCCCCCGAGGGCGCCCCGCCACCTGACCCGGTTGGGCGAGAGCGCGTCGTACGAGACCGAGGAGTCGGTCGACGAGGTGCTCGCCCGGGCCGAGAAGGTGCTCGGCAAGCGCCGCTTCCGCCGCGACCGCCACGACGAGGGAACCGACGGCGGCTTCGTCGCCGCCGAGCGCGGCTACCTGCGCGAGGCCGGCAACCTGGTCTTCCACCTCTCGATCCTGGTGGTGATGGCGGGGGTGGCGGCAGGCAGCCTCTTCGGCTACCAGGGCGGGGCGATCATCCTCGTCGGGGGCGGCTTCTCCAACAACCTCACCCAGTACGACGACTTCGTGCCGGGCGGGCTCTACCAGCAGGAGTGGATGGAGCCCTTCGCCTTCGACATCGCCGACTTCGAGCTCGACTGGCTGACCTCCGGGGCCGGCATGGGCCAAGCCCGCAACTTCGTCTCCAAGCTGCGCTACACCGAGGAGCCGGGTGCGGAGGAGAAGACCTACGACCTGCGGGTCAACCACCCCCTCACCATCGGGAGCACCGACATCTTCCTCATCGGCCACGGCTACGCCCCCGTGATCACGGTGCGGGACGCCGACGGGGAGATCGCAATCTCAGGAGCGACGCCCTTCCTCCCGACCGACCAGAACTTCCGCTCCTTCGGCGTCGTGAAGGCGACCGACGCGAAGACGCCGCTGGCGCTGGAGGGGGAGTTCTACCCGACGTACGTCTTCGACAACGGTCCGCAGTCGACCTTCGGCGACCTGCTCAACCCGCTCGTCTCGATGGAGGTGTGGACCGGTGACCTCGGCCTCGACGACGGCCGCTCGCAGTCGGTCTACGTGCTCGACAAGGCGAAGATGACCAAGGTGACCGACGACGGCGAGATGTTCCGCCTCGACATGCGCCCCGGCGACACCGTCGAGCTGCCCGGCGACCTGGGCAGCGTCACCTTCGAGCGCGTCGAGCGCTGGAACAAGATCCAGATCAGCCAGACCCCCGGCAAGTTCGTCGCCCTGGCCGGTGTCGTCCTCGCCCTGCTCGGCCTGGTCGGCTCCCTGTACGTCCGTCCCCGCCGCGTCTGGGTGCGTGCCCGTCGCGTCGGCGGCACCACCCTCGTGGAGATCGGTGGCCTCGACCGCTCCAGCGGCGGCGACATCGCCGAGGAGATCGAGAGCATCACCGCAGAACTCGCGCCGGCCCCCGCCGGAGCAGCACCGAAGGAGCAGTCGTGACCGACACCCAGTGGGAAGTCCTCAGCAACCAGGCGATCACCGTCGCCGGCGTGGTCTACTTCCTCGCCCTGCTGAGCCACCTCGTCGAGTGGGCGGGCCTGCGCCAGGTGCCGCACACCGAGGAGGTCACCACCGGCCGCACCGCGCTCTTCGGGCGCCTCGGCCTGCTGCTGACCGGCCTCGGCGGCCTGGTGCACTTCGTGGCCCTCCTGGGCCGCGGCATGGCCGCCGACCCCAACCGGGTGCCGTGGGGCAACATGTACGAGTTCTCGATCTCCGGCGCCTGGTTCGTCGTGGTGATCTACCTGGCCACCTACAAGAAGTTCAAGCTCTCCTGGCTGGCGCCGCTGGTCGTGGCGACCGTGCTGACGGTGCTGATGTTCGCCGTGATCTGGCTGCACAAGCCGGTCGCGCCGCTCACCGAGGCGCTCGACTCGCCGTGGCTGGTGATCCACGTGGTCTCGGCCGTGATCGCCACCGCCGCCTTCACCCTCGGCGGCCTGCTGGTCATCCTCTTCCTCGTCCAGGAGCGGATCGAGAAGAAGGACGCCGAGCGCGGCGTCGAGCGTACGACCGGCTACTTCTCGCGCGTGCCGAGCACCAAGGTCCTCGACCGCCTGGCCTACCGGATGCACGCCTTCGGCTTCCCGGTGTGGACCTTCGCGGTGCTGATCACCGGCCCGATCTGGGCGCACGAGGCCTGGAGCCGCTACTGGAACTGGGACCCCAAAGGAGGTCTGGCCTTCATCACCTGGGTCGTCTACGCGGCCTACCTGCACGCCCGCACGACCGCCGGCCTGCGCGGCAAGGTGGCCTCGGTGCTCGCGCTGATCGGCCTGGCGACCCTGTGGTGGAGCTTCATCGGCGTCAACTTCTTCTCGACGACGTCCCAGCACTCGTACGCCGAGGGCGCGAGCCAGGTTCAGCTGGTGCCGGTCGACTCCTCGCCGGTCCCCTCGCCCTGAGCGGTGCCGTCCTGATCCGTGCCGTCCTGGCTGGTCTCGGGGGTGCCGTCCCGGCCGGGCGGCGCCTGACCGTGCTCCTTGGCCTCACGCCGGCGCTTGCGCTCGAGGTCCCACAGGAAGTCGGGGTCGTCGTCCGGGGCGACCTGGCGCGGCGGCTGCACGGCCCCGCCGCGCGGCCCGCGACGCGGCTGGCGTGACACCGCCGCGCCGTTCGATCGCGCGGGTGACGAGGTAGATGGCCACTGCGACCAGCAGCACGACGATCAGGAACTTGAGCACGCCACCAGCCTAGGCAAGGTGCACAACGCGCCTACGAGCAGCCAGCCGGCCGGGCGCCGTCAGCCGAGCGGCGTGAGGTAGTACCCCGCCGGGTGGGCGGTCAGCAGGCCGGCGTCCTCCCAGACCTGGGTGATCCGCTTCTTCTGCGGGTCGTCGAGCTGGGGGAGCCGGTTGCGGTGCAGCCCGAAGAACTGGATCTCGGGGTCGTCGAGGCGGTCGAGCTCCATCTGGATCACGTCCGGGTCCTGCGGGTAGGTCGTGAAGAGCGTGACGCAGTAGGGCAGGTCGTCGTAGTAGTGGTCGTCGACCGTGCCGAAGCGGAACAGCAGGTAGGCGTAGTAGAGGAAGAACTCCCGACCTGCGGGTAGTTGCGCTTGAAGGCCCGGACGAAGGGCACCCCGGCGCGCTGGCCGACCTCGCGCATCATCGCCCGGGTCAGGCGGGTGTGCATCAGGTAGGGCGTGATCGTCGGCATCACCGGCGCCATCGGGTCGGCGTCGAGCCCGAAGACCTCGTACGACGCGATCAGCAGCGGCCGCATCAGGTTGCTGGTCGGGATGATCGTGGTGCGGGCGCGGCCCTGCTCGTCGAACCAGTCACCCGCGGTGGCCGGCTTGATGAGGTGGTTCTTGGCGTCCAGCACGAGGTAGTGCGACGTCTCCACGCGTCGGGAGAAGATCAGCTTGAGGATCTGCTGGCCGCGCCACGAGTTGAAGTCGCCGCCGCGCAGCTCGTGCGGCTCCATCAGCACGAGCTTGTCGCGCAGCTGCGGCCTCAGCGTCTCGGCGTGGCGGCGCAGCTCCTCGAGCACCGGCTCGCCGCCGTTGACCAGCACCGTGAAGCGGGCCAGCGAGTCGAGGTCGAAGAACCGGTCGAACGAGGTCAGCTGCAGCTGGCAGAGCCTCACGTCGAGCTCGAAGGCGATCGAGAGGACCTCGATCTGGTCCGGCGCCCGGCGCTGCGTGGCGCTCGGGGCGGGGGTCGGGTTCGGCGGGGCAGGCCGGGCCTGCCGGTCTGGGCGTCGCAGACGACGACGCACGCGCTCGAACATGATCCTCCGCATCCACCCGTTGGCACCCGTTGGTCAGTTCCCCGGAACTCTAGCCGAGCCCGCAGAGGCGCCGGTGCCGCGGTTGGTGCTGCCGTTGGTGCTGGGTTGGTGCCGGGCCGGGGCCGACGGCGCCTGCGGCCCACGCAGCGGGTGGCTCGTAGAGTGGGCGGCGTGAAGGAGTTCTGGATCTACAACCTGATGCGCTTCCTGCTGCTGGCCTCGTCGCTGGTGATCGTGATCGGGATCTGGTCGCTGCTCGCCGACGAGGTGCCCCTGCTGTGGGCCCTCATCCTCGCGCTGCTCCTGTCGGGCGTCTCGTCGTGGTTCCTGCTGGCCCGTCAGCGTGAGGCCCTGGCCCGCGTCATCCAGGAGCGCTCGGCCCGCGCCTCGGAGAAGTTCGAGGCCTACAAGGCCCGCGACGACGAGGACTGACCGGCCCCTCGGGTCCGGGGCACCTGTGCGGGCGGCCTGAGCCCCACCGATACGGTGGAGCGATGGAGTACGACGTCCGCACGCTCGACCCCAACCACCCCGAGACCCCGGCCGCGCTGCTGCGCGGCTACCTCGAGGCCGTCAACCGCGGCTTCCACCTGGTCCGCGCCGACAGCCGCGGCGAGGACGTCTGGCTCTCCGACGTACGCGGCAACTCAGCGCGCCTGCACGGCGCCTGGTTGCCCGAGGGCAGCTACGGCTCCGGCCCCGTCCCGGTGGCCACCGTCACCAGCTGGGACGGCGAGCTCAACACCGGCGCCGAGGTCGTGCCGCTGCACATGATCAGCGACGTCACCGTCGCCCCCTCCAGCCGCCGCCAGGGGCTCGCGCGCCGCCTGCTCAGCGCCGACCTTGCCGGCGCGGCCGCCGCCGGCAAGTCGATCGCCGCGCTCACCGTCTCCGAGGGCGGGATCTACCGCCGCTTCGGCTTCGGCCCGGCCACCCAGGTCACCAAGGTCGAGGTCGACGTGACCCGACGCTTCGCCTTCGAGGAGTTCAGCTCCTCGGGCCGCTTCGTCGTGCTGGAGCCCGCCGAGCTGGGTGACGTGCCGAGCCGGATCTTCGCCCAGTGGCACGCGACCCACCGCGGGTCGGTCTCGCGCCCCGCCGGCTACTCGTCCTTCACCCACGGCGGCTGGGACTGGTCGGAGCAGGCCCCGTCGAAGAAGATGCGCGCCGTGGTCCACCTCGACGCCGACGACGTCCCGCACGGCTACGCGCTCTACGAGCACGGCGGCTGGGGCGACGACCACACCGTCAAGGTGCGCGACATGGCCTCGGTGACCGCCGAGGGCGAGCTCGCGCTGTGGGACTTCCTGGCCGGCGTCGACCTCACCGACCGGGTCACGGCGACCGTACGCCCGGACCACCCGCTGCCGTGGGCGCTCGTCGACCCCCGCTGCGTGGCCAGCAAGGGCCCCTCGGACCACATCTGGGTGCGGATCCTCGACGTGGCTGCCGCCCTCGCTGCCCGGCCCTGGTCGGCCGACGGCGAGGTCGTCGTCGGCGTGACCGACCCCCTCGGCTTCGCCGAGGGCCGCTGGGCCGTGACGGTGCGCGACGGCCGCGCCGAGGTGGTGCCCAGCGACGCCGCGCCGCAGGTCAGCCTCGACGTCAGCACGCTGGGCTCGCTCTACCTGGGCGTGACCACCGTCGGCACCCAGGTCGCGGCCGGACGGGTCCGCGGAGACGCCGATGCGCTGCGTACGTGGGCCGCGATGAGCGACGGCGGGCCGGTGCCCTACTCGCTCACGTCCTTCTGAGCTGCCCCGGACGCCGGGATCCTCAGAACGCGTTGAGGGTGACCGTCACCAGGACGGCCCACCAGAGCTGACCCATGCCGGTCGCGGCCAGCACCGGGATCAGCGCGGGGCCGGTGGCGCCGTTGAGCACGGTGCGCAGAGCCGGGACCATGCGGAGCAGGAAGACCAGCGAGAGCACGACGCCCCAGTGGGTGCTGGCTGCCACCGCGACGACGGCCACCGCGGAGGCAGCCACCAGCAGGGCGTAGAAGCCGCGCGTCCGCTCGTCGCCCAGGCGCACGGCGAGCGTGCGCTTCTCGGCCACGAGGTCGGTCGGGATGTCGCGCAGGTTGTTGGTGACGAGCACCGCGCAGGCCAGGGCGCCGATGCCGATGCCGGCGTAGAGCGCCGGCCACTCCCAGGTCTCGGTCTGCACGAAGGTCGTGCCGACCACCGCGACCAGGCCGAAGAAGACGAAGACCATGACCTCGCCCAGGCCGAGGTAGCCGTAGGGCTTCTTGCCGCCGGTGTAGAACCACGCCGCGACGATGCAGACCACGCCCACCGCGACCAGCCACCAGGCAGTCGTGGCGGCCAGCACCAGGCCGGCCACCGCGGCGACGCCGAAGGCCGCGAAGGCGGCCCGCTTGACCGCGGCCGGGGTCGCCCGGCCCGAGCCGACCAGGCGCATCGGACCGACGCGGTCGGCGTCGGTGCCGCGGATGCCGTCGGAGTAGTCGTTGGCGTAGTTGACGCCCACCTGCAGCGCCAGGCTCACGACCAGCGCGAGCAGCGCCTTCCACCCGACCAGAGAGTCGACGTACGCCGCGACGCCGGTGCCGACGAGGACGGGTGCGACCGCGGCGGGCAGGGTGCGGGGGCGGGCGCCGGCGAGCCAGTCGGCGGCGCTGGCGGGACGGGGCTGGGAAGCGTGGACCACCTGTCGATTCTGGCAGGCGCCGCTCGCCGGGCCGCACGCACGTCGCGCCCACGCCGCGCGCACGGCGCAGGCACGGCGACGGGGGAGGTGGCCGGGGCGCCGCTACGCTGCCCAGCATGACCGCCGAGTTCCGCCGCCGCGTGGTCCTGGTGGTCCTGCTGATCATCGGGGTGCCGCTCGTCGTCGCGCTGGCGATCCAGTCCGAGACCGACCCGCCGGGCGTGGTCGGGGACTACCTCGACTGCCTGCCCTACACGACGCCGAAGTCGGTCGCCGACATCAACCGGTTCGTGCGCAGCACCGGTGCCACCCCGGGCTTCGCCGGCGGCGACGTCGGGGCCTCGGCGCAGCTCTCCGACGGCCGCAGCCTCTGGGTCTTCGGCGACACCACCCGTCCGGTGGACGAGGCCGGTGCCTCGATGGTGCGCAACTCCCTGCTGGTGATGGGCAACGGGTGCGCCTCGGTCCTGCGCTCGGCCGACAACGGCGCCGCCGTGCCCGACCGGGAGGACGGCGTCGGCTACTGGCCGATGAGCGTGGTCGCGGTGCCCGACCCGGCCGAGGGCGGCGACCGGGTGGCGGTCGGCCTGATGCGGGTGCGCGCCACCGGCACGGGCATGTGGGACTTCGAGGTCCTCGGGTCGAGCGTCGCCAACTTCCGCGTCCCGGTCAACGGCACCCCGAGCTGGTCGGGGTCACCGACCTCGGGCCGGACGTGCCAGACCTGTCACGGCCGCTGTGGGGCGCCGCGGTGGAGGTCACCGGCGATCAGGTCTACGTCTACGGCACCTCCACGCCGGGCGGCGACTACGTATTCGGCTACTCGCTGCACGTCGCCCGCACCACGGTCGACGACTACCTCGACGAGTCGTCGTGGGAGTACTTCGACGGCCGGTCGTGGGTCCGCGACCCCACGCAGGTCGCCGACCTGATCCCGGCCGCGACCGGCGTCTCGCGGGTGCTGAGCGTCTTCGAGCAGGACGGCTCCTGGTACGCGGTCAGCAAGCAGTACGAGTTCATCGGCACCGAGATGGTGATCTGGAAGGCCGACTCGCCCACCGGGCCCTTCGTCTCCACCGGCCCGGTCGCGGAGATCCCCAGCGGGCAGGAGGTCTTCCAGTACATGCCGCTCGCCCACCCCGACCTGCTGCCCCGCAAGGGCACCGTCGTGGTGAGCTGGAGCGTCAACGCGATGGACCTCGAGGTGGTCGAGCAGAACCCGCGGCTCTACCGCCCCCGGTTCCGGCGGGTCACCCTTCCCTGAGCGCCTCTCCCGCCGGGTCGGCCGGATCGCCGACCCGCGCACTGACCGGGACGCTGGCCGTGCCTCCGCGGGCCGCCGCCAGGTCCTCCGCCGGGACGTGGCGCTCCAGCCACCGCTCGCCGGTGCGCACAGCGGGGTGGATGCCTGCGCCCGCCAGGGCGACGATCCCGGCGATCACCAGCCAGCCGCCGGACCCCCACTCCATCGCCAGGAAGGTGTAGAGCGCCGGCGCCCAGACCGAGCCGAGGGTGTGCGTCAACCCCTGGGAGCCCTGGTAGGCGCCGCGCCGCCGCGGGTCCATCAGCTCGGCCTCGAACGACCAGCTGGCGGCAGTCAGGTAGAGCTCCGCGCCGGTCACGGTCACGTGGCCCAGCCAGATCAGCGCGATCGTGACCCACCCGATCGTCTCGTGGGTGGCCAGCGTGATGAGGCAGGAGACGACGAAGAAGGTGGTCGAGATCCTCACCGCGCGCAGGGCCGTGGTGAGGTCCTTGACGCCGCGCGCGGTCGCCATCGGCAGCACGATGCACATGACGGTGTTGGTGCCGAAGAGGAAGGCCAGCAGCACCCGCGGCGCGTCGGTCTCCTCGACCAGCCACAGCGGGATCACCACGTTGAGCAGCACCTGGTTGGTCCACATCACGCCGGTGAAGAAGCTGGTGGCCAGCCAGCCGGGGTTGCGCAACGGGCCGGGGCCGGGCACGACCGCGCGCCGCTCCTCGGGCGTACGCAGCTCGGCGGGGCTCGTGGGCAGCCGCAGGATCGCCGCCGCGTTGACCAGGAAGGCGACCGTGGTGAACCACGGCAGCGCCCGGATCACGTCGTTGGAGTCGAAGGCCAGCGCGATGCCACCCAGGGCGGCACCCAGGGTGAAGCCGACGTTGAGCGCGGAGTAGGTGTAGGCCCGCGAGACCACCCGCTCGGCGGGCGGCAGCACGTCGATCGTGTAGGCGCCGTAGGCCGCCTGGCCGAGCGCACCGAAGACCTCCATCACGATCGCCATCAGCACGTAGCCGGTGAAGTCACCGATGAAGGGCCACGCCGCGTAGACGCAGGCCTGGGCAGCGGCGCTGACCGCCCAGCAGCGCTGTGCGCCGAAGCGGTCGACCAGCTTGCCGGTCGGCACCGCCACCAGGAAGGCGGCCAGGCCGCCGAGGGTGAGACCGAGGCCGACCTGGGCGGCGGAGAGCCCGACGACCTGGGTGAAGAAGACGGCGGAGCCGGTCATGAAGGTGCCGTCGCCGAGGGCGAACAGCAGGGACTGGGTGGCGAGGCGGCCTGCGAGGGGGGAAGGGGGCTTCGCGCGGTCGAGCAGTCTGGACATCGCCCCTGAGCGTCACACGCGCCGGGTGCCGGTGTCATGTGGTTTTCGCGGGCACTAGCGTGAGGGGGTGGAGTTCCTGCGACCGTCCGACGACCGGGCACCGCCGTGGCCCAGCTCGAGGAGTGGGTGGCGGCCGACGTCGCCCCCCGGCTCCTGATCGAGACCTCCGGCTCCACCGGCCGGCCCAAGCGGGTCGTGCTCACCCGCGACGCCGTCCTCGCCTCCGCCCACGCCTCCGCGCGTCGGCTGCGCGACCTCGGCGCCGGGGCGGGCGGACGGTGGGCACTGGTCCTTCCGTCCTCGTACGTCGCGGGCGTCCAGGTCGTCGTGCGCTCACTCGTCGCCGGCCACCGGCCGGTGCTCGGCGCCTGGGCCGACGAGCAGGGAGCGGCGGCGTACACCTCGCTGGTGCCCACCCAGCTGCACCGGCTGATGGGCTCGCCCGACGACGTGGCGGCGCTGGCCGCGATGCAGGCCGTGCTGCTGGGCGGTGGCCCGATCGACCCGGCACTGCGTCGCGCCGCTGAGAAGGCGGGCATCCGGGTGGTGGCGACCTACGGCGCCTCCGAGACCGCCGGCGGCTGCGTCTACGACGGCGTGCCGCTCGACGGCGTCGGGGTCGGGCTCGGTGCCGACGGCCGGATCCGCCTGGGCGGCCCGGTGGTCTTCTCCGGCTACGACGGTGACCCCGAGCTGACCGCGCAGACGCTGGCCGACGGCTGGTACCTCACCTCCGACGCCGGTCGCCTCGACGAGGACGGCCACCTGGTCGTGCTCGGCCGGGTCGACGACGTCGTGGTCAGCGGTGGCGTCAACGTGCCGCTGCCCGCGGTCGCCCGACGCCTGCGCGCCCATCCCGCGCTCGAGCAGGTCGAGGTCGTCGGCGTGCCCGACGAGGAGTGGGGCCAGGTGGTGGTCGCCTGCTGCGTCGACGACCCGGACCTCGCGCCCGGCCAACTCCCGGACCTGGCCGCGCTGCGCGACTGGGTGGCCGACGAGCTGCCCCGCGCCTGGGCACCGCGCCGCCTGGTACGCCTCGACGCGCTGCCGCTGCTCGGCAACGGCAAGATCGACCGGCAGGCACTCCTCACCGCTGCCACTGCTGCCACCGCGGGGGAGGGCGTCGCCTGATGCGCGTCCACGTCTGGTCGGTGCCGATGCGCACCCGCTTCCGCGGCATCACCGTGCGCGAGGGCGTGCTGCTCGAGACCGAGCACGGCTTCGGTGAGTGGAGCCCCTTCCTGGAGTACCCGCCCGAGGTCGCCGCCCCGTGGCTGCGCTGCGCCGTCGAGGCCGCCTCCGGCGACTGGCCGGCGCCGGTGCGCGACCGGGTCCCGGTCAACGTCACCGTGCCGGCGGTCGACGCCGAGCGCGCCCACGCGATCACCCGCGCCGGCGGCTGCGCGACGGCCAAGGTCAAGGTGGCCGACCCCGGCCAGACGCTCGCCGACGACCTGGCCCGCGTCGAGGCGGTGCGCGACGCGCTCGGCCCCGACGGCCGGCTGCGCATCGACGTCAACGGCCTGTGGAGCGTCGACGAGGCGGTCGCCGCGATCCCGCTGCTCGACCGGGCCGCTGGCGGGCTGGAGTACGTGGAGCAGCCCTGCGCCGACGTCGAGGAGCTGGCGCTCGTACGCCGTCGGGTCGACGTCCCGATCGCGGCCGACGAGTCGATCCGCCGCGCCGAGGACCCCTACCGGGTGCGTGACCTGGAGGCTGCGGACGTCGCGGTGCTGAAGGTGCAGCCGCTCGGTGGCGTCGGCGCGTGCCTGCGCATCGCCGAGGAGATCGGCCTGCCCGTGGTCGTCTCCTCCGCGCTGGAGTCGAGCGTGGGGATCGCGGCCGGCGTGGCGCTGGCCGCCGCGCTGCCCGAGCTGGAGCACGCCTGCGGCCTGGCGACCGTGCAGCTGCTCACCGACGACCTCGCCGTCGAGCCGATGCTGCCGGTCGACGGCTTCCTGCCCGTGCGGCCCACCCCTCCGGGCGTCGTCGTCGACCCCGAGGCCCTGCTCCGGCTCGCCGCCACCCCCGACCGCGTCGCCCACTGGCAGGCGCGCCTGACGGAGGTCGCCGCCCTGCTGCCCGACCTGGCGCCGGTGCTGGGGCAGGATCTCTCCTGATGAACGACTCCACCCTGCTGGCCCGTCAGGTGGTCCAGGCCCTGCTCGACGCGGGCGTGCGCGACGCAGTGCTGTCACCGGGCTCGCGCAACGCGCCGCTGTCGTTCGCCCTGCTCGACGCCGAGCGGGCCGGGCTGCTGCGCCTGCACACCCGCATCGACGAGCGCAGCGCCGGCTTCCTGGCCCTCGGCCTCGCCCGCACCTCGCGGCGGCCGGTGGTCGTCTCGTGCACCTCGGGCACCGCCGTGGCCAACCTCGCCCCGGCCTCGCTGGAGGCCCACCACGAGCAGCTGCCGCTGGTCGCCGTCACCGCCGACCGCCCCGAGCGGCTCCGCGGGACCAGCGCCAACCAGACCACCGAGCAGCTGGGCCTGCTGCCCCGCTCGACCACCCACGACCTGGCGTTCGGGGCAGCAGACCCAGCCGGCGTGGTCGCCGAGCTGCTGCGGGTCACCGGCCCGGTGCACCTCAACGTCCAGTTCGACGACCCGCTGACCCCGCCCGACCGGTGGGTGCCACGGGCACCCGCCTCCCCGGAGCTGCCGGTCGTGCCCGCCGACGAGCCCGCAGTCCTGGCGAGGGGCCCACGCACCGTCGTCGTCGCTGGCGACGGCGCCGGTGACGCCGCCCGCGAGCTGGCCGAGCAGGGCGGCTGGCCGCTGCTGGCCGAGCCGAGCTCGGGCGCCCGCTGCGGCCCGCACGCGATCGGCCCCTACCGGCTCCTCCTCGGCGCGGCCGAGAGGCTGGCCGCCGAGGTCGAGCGGGTGGTCGTCGTCGGCCACCCCACCCTCTCCCGCCCGGTCACCCGGCTGCTGGCTCGCGCGGACGTCGAGGTGGTCGACCTGGTCGGCGACGGACGCTGGCAGCCGCGCCCCTTCGCTGTCGACGCCGCGGCGCCCGCCTGGACGGTTGCCCCGGAGCAGGCGGCCCCGGCCGACGCGGACTGGCTGCGCCGCTGGCAGGAGGCGGGTCGTTCGCTCGACGCCCAGGTCGCCGCGCTGCTTGCGGCCGAGCCCGAGTTGACGCCCTACGAGGTGGCCGGTGCGGTGAGCCGCGCGCTCGGCCGCGACGGGCTCCTCTTCGTCGGTCCGTCCAGCCCGGTGCGTGACCTGGACCTGATGATGGTGCCGCGCTCCGCGGCGTCGACCCCGACCGTGGTCGCCAACCGGGGGCTCGCGGGCATCGACGGCGTCGTGAGCAGCGCCATCGGTGTCGCGCTGGGTCGCTCGGCAGGGGCGGGACGCGAGGCGGAGGCGGTGGGCACGCAGCGTACGGTCGCCCTGCTCGGCGACGTCACCTTCCTGCACGACTCCGGGGGGCTGGTCCTGGGCCCGGTCGAGGCGCGCCCCGACCTCACCCTGGTCGTCGTCAACGACGACGGCGGCTCGATCTTCTCGATGCTCGAGCAGGGGGCGCCCGAGCACGCCGAGGAGTTCGAGCGGCTCTTCGGCACGCCGCACGGCGTCGACCTGGCCTCGCTCTGCGCCGCCACGCGTACGCCGCACTGGCGCGTGGAGTCGCTCGCCGAGCTCGAGCACGCCCTGGCGCAGCCCGCCGGCGGCATCGAGGTCGTCGAGGCGCGCGTACGTCGTGACACCCGCCGGGAGATGGACGAGCGGGTCAGGAACCTGCGTCCCTGACCCGCTCGCGGCTCACCTGGGTGAGTGGTGCTGACTCTCGGCGTCAGCTCAGCCCAGCGCCAGCTCAGTGTCAGCTCAGTGCTTGGTCTCCCAGACGCGGATCCAGTCGACGTCCATGTGCTGGGGGAGGCCCTTGGCGTCGCCCTTGAGCCGGTTGAGCTCGTAGTCGGACGACAGGTTCGACAGGACCGGGAACTGCGGGGTGCCCGAGATGTCCTTCGTCGTGCGCCAGTACTCCTTGCCGTCCACGCGGTAGATGTAGTACTTCGGCGTCCACTCGACGGAGAAGACGTGGTAGCCGCCGTGGAAGGAGTCCTTCGGGCCGGAGAGGTACTGCGCCGCGTTCTTGACCCAGCCGCCCTCGGGGTAGGTGACCGTCTTGCCGTCGACCGTGGAGTAGCGGTGCACGCCGGTGGTCAGGCCGAGCGACTTCGCGCCCTTGCCGGAGTCGATGCCGTAGGACTCGATGACGTCGATCTCGGAGCCGTTGATCTTCGGGTTGACCGTGCGCAGGTCCGGGTTCTCGACCTGGAGCCAAAAGGCGGCGTGCTGGCCGCTGTCCTTCGGGAAGCGCACGCGTGCGGCGGCGATGCCGTAGGTGAACGAGTAGGCGCCCTTCGTGCCGACGTGGCCGTTGAGGCGGTACGCGTACTGGCCGGTGGCGCTGCCGCTGGTGGGCGTGCAGAGCTCGCCGCGGTCCGGGTCCTTCAGCACGCTGAGGCGCAGGGTGCCGTTGGCCACGCGGGTGGCGCGCGGGTCACCCTTCGAGCAGGTGCGCACGGCCTCGTTGTAGTGCGTGCCGCGGTGGTTCCACGCCTTGCTCAGGCTGCTGCCGCTGAAGGTGTCGGAGAAGGAGGGGGTCAGCCACTGCTTGGTGCTGAGCGCCTTCGAGACGCGCTTGCCCACGCGGACGCGGTACTGCGCGGCGCTGCTGCCCCGCTTGGCGGCGGCGGTGAAGACGTGCTGGCCGTTGGCGGCGGAGTTGGCCTTGCGCAGGGTCTTCCACTTGCGGCCCGACTTCACCTCGAGCACCAGCGCGGTGCGGCGCACCGGCTTCACGCTCACCGGGAGCACGACCTGGGCGTTGGCGGGGCTGGCGGCGCCCTTGCCCGCCTGCGCGATCTGCGGGAGGACCCGCACGGAGATGGAGTTCGCCTTGGTGGCGACCTTCGGCTTCCGCTTCTTCTTCTTGGCCTTCGCCGACGGGTGGTCGGCGAGGTCGGAGGTGAGGACGCTGGAACCGCTCCGTGCCTGGTCGGCGACGGCTGCGCCGGAGGCGAGCGCGCTGATCGGCAGCAGGAGGGCGGTGGCCAGCGCCACAAGGCGTGGTGCGTTCATGGTGACCTCGGGGAAGGTGGGATGCGGCCGGAGGCTCGTGTGGGCCGCGCAGAAGTGCCTTGCACGTTACCCGCGAGCACCCGACTTCGTGGGCTCTTGGGGAAAAGACCAGTGGTGATGTCGTGACTGGTGGGACGTCAGCGCTTGGCGCCCGGACCCGTCTCCCAGACCCGCAGCCAGTCGACCTTCATGTGCTGGGGAAGGTCCTTGTCACCGTTCTTGAGGCGACCCAGCTCGTAGTCGGACGACAGGTTGGACAGGATCGGGAACTGCGGGGTGCCCGAGATGCCCTTGTGCGTGCGCCAGTACTCCTTGCCGTCGATCCGGTAGATGTAGTAGCGCGGCGTCCACTCGACCGAGAAGACGTGGTAGCGGCCCCAGAAGCTGTCGTTGCGGCCGGAGAGGTACTGCGCGGCGTTCTTCACGTAGCCGCCGTCGGAGACGGTCGTGAACTGGCCGTTGCGCTTGACGTAGCGGTGGACGCCGGTGCCCAGGCCCAGCGACTTCTCGGCGGCGCCCATGTCGGCGCCGTACGACTCGACGACGTCCATCTCGGTGCCGTTGCGCTTGGCGTTGACCTTGCGCAGGTCGGGGCTGTCCACCTGGAGCCAGAAGGCGCCGTGCTGGCCGCTCTGGCGGGGGAACTTCACGCGGGCGGCGGCGACGCCGTAGGTGAACGTGTAGCTCTCCTGGGTGCCGACGTGGCCGTTGAGGCGGTAGACGTACTTGCCGAAGACACCGTTGCTGGCCGCGACACACTTCTTCTTGCGCTTGGGGTCCTTCATCACGCTGAGGCGCAGGACGCCGCCACCGACCTTGGTGGCGCGCTTGTCGGCCCGCGAGCAGCGGCGCACGGCGGGGTTGTACGACGTGCCGCGGTGCGTCCACGCCTTCTTGAGCTTGCGACCGCCGAAGCTGTCGGAGAAGGAGGGCGTGAGCCAGCGGGTCGTGGAGACCGGCGACGAGGCGTTGCCGCCGGAGCGGACGCGGTAGGTCGCGGCGCCCTTGCCGCGGCGCAGGGCCGCGCGGAAGACGTACGTGCCCTTGCTGTCGGTGCGCGCCTTCTTGATCGTGCGCCAGCCGGAGCTGGTCCTGACCTGGAGGCGGACGGCGGCCGCGCGGCGGGGCTTGACCCGGGTGATCAGCACGACCTTGGCCTTGTCGGCGCTGGTGGCCCTGGCGCCGGGCTGGGAGATCGGCGGCAGCACACGCAGGCTGACCGGTCCTCCCGGTGCGTCGGCCGGAGCAGGTCCGGCGAGGGCGGGCGAGAAGGCCATGCCACTGACGGGCAGGATCAGCCCGACCAGGAGGGCAGCGAGGCGCGCGGTCGACAAGAGATTCCCCCGGGATGGTTGGGCCTGACCGTGGCGGCCGGCCGGACGTGACTGAGCACAGAGCCTACGCAACGGCCTGGCGCCACGCATGTCCTCGCGCCCTGCAGGCGTCCACTCACTGGGACCGGCCCGTGGGGCCCTGATGGTTAGGCTGCGGTGTCATGAGGATCACGAAGTTCGGTCACGCCTGCGTCCGCATCGAGCACGACGGCACCACCCTGGTGCTGGATCCCGGTGGCTTCACCCGCCCCGAGGCGGTGGAGGGCGCGGACGTCGTCCTGATCACCCACGAGCACGGCGACCACTACGCCCCCGACAACCTGCGCCGCTGCGACGCGCAGATCTACACGATCGACGGAGTCGCCGACCAGATCCGCTCCGGTGCCCCCGACCTGGTGGAGCGCCTGACGGTCGTCACCCCGGGTGAGCAGCTCACCGCGGGCGGCGTCCCGGTCACGGTGGTCGGCGTCGACCACGCGATCATCCACTCCGAGATCCCGCGGATCCACAACTCCGGCTACCTCATGGACTTCGGCGGCACGAAGGTCTACCACCCCGGCGACGCCCTGACCGCGCCCGGCGAGACCGTCGACCTGCTGCTCACCCCGTCGAGCGCGCCGTGGCTCAAGGTCGGCGAGGCGATCGACTTCGTCCAGGAGGTCGGGGCGAAGCACAACCTCGCCATCCACGACGCGATCTACTCCGAGGCCGGCCACGGCCTCGTCGACATGCTGATGGCGAAGGTCAACGAGCCCAAGGGGCTGGGCTGGACCCGTCTGGCGGTCGGCGCGGAGCTGCCACAGCTCTGACCGGTAGGTCAGGCGCCGGTGACGGCGTCGCGCACGGGCACGAACTTGGCCTGCGACTCGGCCAGCTCGGCCTCGGGCGCGGAGTCGCCGACGATCCCGCAGCCGGCGAAGAGGCGCACCTGCGCGCCCTCGACGCTCGCCGAGCGCAGCGCGATGCCCCACTCGCCGTCGCCGTCGGCGTCGATCCAGCCGACCGGCCCGGCGTAGCGACCCCGGTCCATCCCCTCGATCTCGGCGATCAGGGCGACCGCGACCGGGGTGGGGGTGCCGCCCACGGCCGCCGAGGGGTGAAGCGACTCGGCCAGCCGCAGCGAGGAGACCGTCGCTGCGTCGTGGACGACCCCGTTCACGTCGGTGGCCAGGTGCATCACGTTGGGCAGGTGGAGCACGAAGGGCGACTCGGGCACGTTCATCGACGAGCAGTGCGGCTCGAGGGCGTCGGCAACCGAGCGGACGGCGTACTCGTGCTCCTCGAGATCCTTGGAGCTGCGCGCGAGCGTCGCGGCCAGGGCCAGGTCGCGCTCGTCGTCGCCGGTGCGGCGGATGGTGCCGGCCAGCACGCGCGAGGTGACCAGCCCGCGTTCACGGCGCACCAGCATCTCCGGCGTCGCACCGAACATGCCGTCGACGTGGAAGGTCCAGCAGGTCGGGTAGTGCGTGGCCAGGTGGGCGACGGGCGCGCGTACGTCGACCTCGGCGTCCGCGGTCGCGATCAGGTCGCGGGCCAGGACGACCTTCTCGAGGTCGCCGGCGTTGATCCGGTCCACCGCGTCGGCGACCACGCCCATCCAGGTCTCGCCGTCGAGCGCCCCGTCGCTGAAGAGCACCCCGGTGGGGGCCACGACCGGCTCGACCTCGACGTCGGCCGGGGTGGGAGCGCCGGCCACGTGGACCGTGGTGCGCCAGGCGACCGAGCCGCGGCGGCCCAGGAGCACCGAGGGCACCGTGAGCACGGAGTCGCCGGGGTGGTCGGCGAAGGCGAAGGAGCCGAAGGCCACCAGCCCGGTGCCGGGCTCGTCGACCTCGTCGCGCACCTGCGCCTGGTCGCAGAGCTCAGACCACCACTTGTCCGCGTCGCGGAAGCGGGTGGAGCCGCTGGTGCGGACCCGGGCCGCGACGCCCCAGCCGACCATGCCCTCACCGTTGCGCAGCCAGGTGACCGGCTCGGTGCGCGGCAGGTGGTCGAGCAGGGCCTCCACCGCGGCCACCTCGACGGCCTCGGTGACCACGACCAACGAGGGCGTGGCAGGGGGCGTCGGATGGGTCGTCACAAGGCAGCAGCGTACGCCTGCCCGACGCGCCCGTTCCGGACGGCTCAGGACCGGTGCACCACGACCCGGTCGCCGACCCGGACCTGGTCGTAGAGCCAGCTGATGCCCGCGTGGTCGCGGATGTTGACGCATCCGTGGGAGGCCCCGGCGTAGCCGCGGGCGGCGAAGTCGGGGAGTAGTGGACGGCCTGGCCGCCGGAGAAGAACATCGCGAAGGGCATCGAGGTGTCGTAGAGGCTCGAGACGTGGTCGCGCGACTTCGACCGGACCTGGAACGTGCCCTCCCGGGTGGGCGTCGACGGACCGCCGAAGCGGGCGTCCAGCGTCATCCGGACCTCGCCGTCGACCATCCAGCGCAGGGTGCGGGTGGTCTTGTCGACGCAGAGCACGCGGCCGGTGCGGCAGCGGGCGTCGAGGCCGGGGACGCGGTTGTGCTTCTGGTCCTCGGTCGGGGTCACGGTCATCTCGTGCAGGCGCCGCAGCGTACGCCGGTCGACCTCCCCGGTGACCGGGAAGCCGCGCTTGGCCTGGAAGCCGGAGACGGCGCGGGCGGTCCCGTCGGCGTACGTGCCGGTGACCGGGCCGGTCAGCCAGGCGACCTGGACGAGACGGTGCTGCAGGTCGCGCACCGCGTCGCCCTGCGCGCCGGGAGCCAGCAGCGCCGGGCCGGGCCGCAGCGTGGCGCGGGGCTTCCTCGTCGGCCGGGCAGTCGGCCGGGTCGAGGGCTGCGTCGAGGGCTGGGCCGACGGAGTGGCCGACGGGGTGGCTGACGGGGAGGCGGCGCGCGTCTGCGGCGCCGTGGGACGGTCGACCTCCGTACGCGGGCTCTCCGCGCGGGAGGAGGCACGGTGGTCGCGGCCGCTGAGCTGGCTGCTGACGACGAGGACGGCGAGCATCACGGCCATGGTGAGGAGGAGGGCCGCCAGGCGGCCCAGGGTGCGCAGCGCGCGGTCCCGAGCGAGGTGGGTCTTCATGCCTGGTTGACGCAGAACCCGTCACCGAGGTTGCTCCGCACCTGCGTAGGCTCGCCCCGTGGCCCGCGCTGAACTCGACAAGAAGCCCTCCGACGTCCGTCGCATGTTCGACGCCGTCGCGAAGCGGTACGACATCACCAACACCGTGCTCTCCGGCGGGCAGGACGCGATGTGGCGCCGCGAGACCTTCGCCGCGGTCGACCCGCGTCCGGGTGACCTGGTCCTCGACCTGGCGGCCGGCACCGGTGTCTCGTCGGTGCAGTTCCACGAGGCCGGCGCGGTGGTGGTGCCCTGCGACTTCTCGGTCGGCATGCTCCAGGTCGGCAAGGCCAAGCACGCCCACCTGCCCTTCGTGGCGGGCGACGGCACCCAGCTGCCCTTCGCCGACGACACCTTCGACGCGGTGACGATCTCCTACGGCCTGCGCAACATCGTCGACACGGTCGCGGGCCTGCGCGAGATGCGCCGCGTGACCCGCCCCGGTGGCCGGATCGTGGTGGCCGAGTTCAGCCACCCGACGTGGAAGCCGTTCCGCACGCTCTACATCGAGTACCTGATGAAGGCGCTCCCGGCGATCGCCCGCGCGGTCTCCTCCAGCCCCGACGCCTACGTCTACCTGGCCGAGTCGATCCGCGCCTGGCCCGACCAGGAGGGTCTGGCCGCGCTGATGGCCGAGGCCGGCTGGCAGGACCCCGAGTTCCGCAACCTCACCGGCGGCATCGTGGCGCTTCACCGCGCCACCGCCTGAACGCCACTGCCTGAGCGACACCTGCCCTCACGACAGCCCTCGTCCCGCCGTCCGGCGGGCCGGGGGCTGCGTGCATCCAGCCGAGATGTAATTCGCAACACATTCGTGCGTTAAATGCGCTGGTCAGAGCGTTCTCGAATGAATCGGAGGGCCGACGTGACGCAGATCATTCGCGGGCCTACACTGGCACCACTGCCGTTCGTGAAGGTTTTCACAAACTCTCAACCGAGTGGTGCCCCTCACGTCGGCCACGGCTACGGAAGGAAGCAGGGATGGAGCTCTACACGCCAGTTCTGGCGTTGATCATCCTCGCGACGGTCTTCGCTGTCGCCTCGATCGCGATGGCCGCGATCATCGGGCCCAAGCGATACAACAAGATCAAGCTCGACTCGTACGAGTGCGGCATCCAGCCCACCCCGCAGCCTGCGGGTGGTGGCCGGTTCCCGGTGAAGTACTACATCATCGCGATGCTCTTCATCATCTTCGACATCGAGATCATCTTCCTCTACCCGGGCCGTGTACTTCGACTCGATGGCCGTCTTCGGCCTGATCGAGATGGTGCTCTTCATCGCGACCGTCTTCGTCGCCTACACGTACGTGTGGCGCCGCGGCGGACTGGACTGGGACTAGGGATATGGGCGTAGAAGACAAGCTCCCCGCGGGCGTGCTCCTGACCACGGTCGAGGGGCTCGCGGGCTACATGCGCAAGGCGTCGTTCTGGCCGGCCACCTTCGGCCTGGCCTGCTGCGCCATCGAGATGATGACCTCCGGTGGCCCGAAGTACGACCTCGGTCGCTTCGGCATGGAGGTCTTCCGGGCCAGCCCCCGCCAGGCCGACCTGATGATCGTGGCCGGTCGGGTGAGCCAGAAGATGGCTCCGGTCCTGCGCCAGATCTACGACCAGATGCCCGAGCCCAAGTGGGTGCTCTCGATGGGCGTCTGTGCCTCGTCGGGCGGCATGTTCAACAACTACGCGATCGTCCAGGGCGTCGACCACGTCGTCCCGGTCGACATGTACCTGCCCGGCTGCCCGCCGCGGCCGGAGATGCTGATCGACGCGATCACCAAGCTCCACCAGCAGGTGCAGTCCACCAAGATGGGCGCCCACCGCGCCGACGAGATCACCGAGCGCGAGACCGCTGCGCTGAACGCGCTGCCGACCTCGGCCCAGCGAGGGATGCTGCGATGACCGACGACCCCGGCACCCCCAAGGCCGACACCCCGAAGCAGAGCACCCCCAGCGAGCCCGGCAAGGGCCGCACCGACAGCGAGGGCGCCACCCCCGAGGCGGGTGCCCAGCAGACCAGCCCGTCCCGCGAGGACGCGGTCGTCTCCACCCCCGGGGTGAAGGCCCCCGACGCCGGCTCGCAGGAGACGGTCTCCTCGGAGGTGGTCAGCGACGACACCGTCGTCGACCGTGCGGTCGGCGTACGCCAGGGCATGTTCGGCGTCGCCGGCACCGGCGACGTCTCCGGCTTCGGTGGGCTGGTCGCACCGGTCGTCTTCCCGGGCGCCTCGCAGCGGCCGTACGGCGGTTGGTTCGACGAGGCGGCCGACGCCCTCGCCGAGGGGCTCGCCGCCGGTGGCCTCGACACCGCCGTCTCGCACGTGGTCGTCGACCGCGGCGAGATCACCTTCCACGTCCGCCGTGAGGACCTGCTCGCCGTGGCCCGGGTGCTGCGCGACGACGAGAAGCTCCGCTTCGAGCTGCTCTCCTCGCTCTCCGGCGTGCACTACCCGGCCGACACCGGCCGCGAGCTGCACGTCGTGCTCCACCTGCTCTCGATGAGCTACAACCGCCGGATCCGCGTCGAGGTGACGGCTCCCGACTCCGACCCGCACGTGCCGAGCGTGGTGAGCCTCTACCCCACCGCCGACTGGCAGGAGCGGGAGGCGTGGGACATGTTCGGGATCATCTTCGACGGCCACCCCGCCCTCACCCGGATCCTCATGCCCGACGACTGGCCGGGCCACCCGCAGCGCAAGGACTACCCCTTGGGCGGCATCCCCGTCGAGTACAAGGGCGCGACCACGCCGCCCCCCGACCAGCGGAGGTCGTACAACTGATGGCCAGCAACTCCACCGAGGACTTCTACGCCTCCACCTCCGAGACCAGCCAGGGCCGCGTCTTCAACGTCAGCGGCCAGGACTGGGAGTCGATCACCTCCGAGATCGGCGACTCCGCCGCCGAGCGGGTCGTGGTCAACATGGGGCCGCAGCACCCCTCCACCCACGGCGTGCTGCGCCTGATCCTCGAGCTCGAGGGCGAGACGGTGACCGAGGCCCGCTGCGGCATCGGCTACCTGCACACGGGCATCGAGAAGAACATGGAGTACCGCACCTGGACCCAGGGCGTGACCTTCTGCACCCGCATGGACTACCTGTCCCCGTTCTTCAACGAGGCGACCTACTGCCTGGGCGTCGAGCGGCTGCTCGGCATCGAGGACCAGGTCCCCGAGAAGGCGCAGGTCATGCGCGTGCTCCTGATGGAGCTCAACCGCATCTCCTCCCACCTGGTCGCCATCGCGACCGGCGGTATGGAGATCGGCGCGCTGACCGTCATGACGATGGGCTTCCGTGAGCGCGAGCTGGTGCTCGACCTGTTCGAGACGATCACCGGCCTGCGGATGACCACGCCTTCATCCGTCCCGGTGGCGTCGCGCAGGACCTGCCCGCGGGCGGCCTCGACGACATCCGCGCCTTCGTCGCGCTGATGAAGAAGCGGCTGCCGGAGTACGCCGCCATGTGCAACGCCAACCCGATCTTCCGGGGACGCCTCGAGGGCGTGGGCCACCTCGACCTCGCCGGCTGCCTGGCGCTGGGCATCACCGGCCCGCCGCTGCGCTCGACCGGCTACGCGTGGGACCTGCGCAAGGCGCAGCCCTACTCGGGCTACGAGGACTACGACTTCGACGTCATCACCTGGGACACCGCCGACGCCTACGGCCGCTTCCGGGTGCGCCTGGACGAGATGTGGGAGTCGCTGCGCCTGGTCGAGCAGGCCGCCGACCGGCTGGCCCGCCTCGAGGGTGCGCCGGTGATGGTGGGCGACAAGAAGATCGCCTGGCCCAGCCAGCTCGCGATCGGCTCCGACGGCATGGGCAACAGCCTCGACCACATCCGCCACATCATGGGGGAGTCGATGGAGGCCCTGATCCACCACTTCAAGCTGGTGACCGAGGGCTTCCGGGTGCCGCCGGGACAGGCGTACGTCCCCGTCGAGAGCCCCCGCGGCGAGCTCGGCGCGCACGTCGTCTCCGACGGCGGTACGAAGCCCTTCCGCGCCCACTTCCGCGACCCGTCGTTCGTCAACCTGCAGGGCACGAGCGTGATGAGTGAGGGCGGCATGATCGCCGACGTCATCGTGGCGATCGCCTCGATCGACCCCGTGATGGGAGGTGTTGACCGATGACCTCGACAGAGCCGAGCGAGGGACGAGCGAGCGACCGAGGGGTCCAGGGAATGACGAGTGCACCGCTCGACGACACGACCTGGGCCGAGCTCCGCGAGATCGCGGCCCGCTACCCGCACAAGCGCTCCGGCCTGCTGCCGATGCTGCACCTGGTGCAGTCGGCCCAGGGCCGGATCACCCCGGAGGGCATCGAGGCCTGCGCGCAGGTCCTCGACATCACCCCCGCCGAGGTCAGCGGCGTCGCGACCTTCTACACGATGTACAAGCGCCGCCCGGTCGGCGACTTCCACGTCGGGGTCTGCGTCAACACGCTCTGCGCAGTGATGGGTGGCGACGCCATCTACGACACCCTCAGCGAGCACCTGGGCTGCGGCAACGACGAGACCGCGCCGCGACGCGAGGGCGACGCCGCCACCGTCTCGCTGGAGCGCATCGAGTGCAACGCGGCCTGCGACTACGCCCCCGTGGCGATGGTCAACTGGGAGTTCATGGACAACCAGACCCCGCAGTCGGCGGTCCAGCTGGTCGACGACCTGCGCGCCGGTGCCGAGGTCCACTCCACCCGTGGGCCGAAGCTGGTCACCTGGCGCGAGGCCGAGCGCGTGATCGCCGGCTTCAACGACGGACTGGCCAACGAGGGCCCCTCGGCCGGCCCCGCGTCGCTGCGCGGCCGGGCGATCGCCCGTGAGCGCGGCTGGACCGCTCCTGCCGCGCAGACCCCCGAGGTGACCGCGGCGGCCGACCAGGCAGCGTCCGACCAGGAGGAGGGCAAGTGACCGACACCCTGACCCCCGTCCTCACCGACAACTGGGACGCCGAGCGCTCCTGGACGATCGAGTCGTACGAGGCCCAGGGCGGCTACGAGGCGCTGAAGAAGGCCCTCACGATGTCGCCCGACGAGGTCATCACCGCCGTCAAGGACTCCGGCCTGCGTGGCCGCGGTGGCGCCGGCTTCCCGACCGGCATGAAGTGGGGCTTCATCCCGCAGGACAACCCGAAGCCGAAGTACCTCGTCGTCAACGCCGACGAGTCGGAGCCGGGCACCTGCAAGGACATCCCGCTGATGATGGCCAGCCCGCACACGCTGATCGAGGGCGTGATCATCTCCGCCCACGCGATCCGGGCCAACCACGCCTTCATCTACGTGCGCGGCGAGGTCCTCCACGTCATCCGCCGCCTCCAGCACGCGGTGGCCGAGGCCTACCTGGCCGGCCACCTCGGCAAGAACATCCACGGCTCGGGCCACGACCTCGAGCTCGTCGTCCACGCGGGAGCGGGGGCGTACATCTGCGGCGAGGAGACCGCGCTCCTCGACTCGCTGGAGGGGCGTCGCGGCCAGCCGCGGCTGCGGCCGCCGTTCCCCGCCGTCGCCGGCCTCTACGCGAGCCCCACGGTGATCAACAACGTCGAGTCGATCGCGTCGGTGCCGAGCATCATCGCCCACGGCCCCGAGTGGTTCTCCTCGATGGGCACCGAGCGCTCGAAGGGCTTCGGCATCTTCAGCCTCTCGGGCCACGTCACCCACCCCGGGCAGTACGAGGCCCCGCTCGGCATCACGCTGCGCGAGCTGATCGAGCTCGGTGGCGGCATGCGCGACGGCAACCGGCTGAAGTTCTGGACGCCGGGCGGCTCGTCGACCGGCATCCTGACCGAGGAGCACCTCGACGTCCCGCTCGACTTCGAGTCGGTCGCGGCGGCGGGCTCCATGCTCGGCACCCGCGCGCTGCAGGTCTTCGACGAGACCACCTGCGTGGTCCGCGCGACCCTGCGCTGGACCGAGTTCTACAAGCACGAGTCCTGCGGCAAGTGCACCCCGTGCCGTGAGGGCACGTGGTGGCTGGTCCAGGTGCTCCGGAAGCTGGAGCAGGGGCAGGGCAGCGAGTCCGACCTCGACCAGCTGCTCGACCAGTGCGACAACATCCTCGGCCGCTCGTTCTGCGCGCTGGCCGACGGTGCGGTGGGGCCGATCACCTCGTCCATCCAGTACTTCCGTGACGAGTACGTCGCCCACCTGACGCACGGTGGATGCCCGTTCGACCCCGCGGCATCGACCCTCTTCGCACCCGCAGGAGCGCGCGCATGACCAGCAACTCCAAGGCACCCGAGGTCACCGACGAGGTCACCCTGACCATCGACGGGATCACCACCACCGCCCCCAAGGGCACCCTCGTGATCCGCGCGGCCGAGCAGGTCGGCGTGCAGATCCCGCGGTTCTGCGACCACCCGCTGCTCAAGCCGGCCGGCGCCTGCCGCCAGTGCCTGGTCGAGGTGGCCCTGCCGGGCCCCGACGGCGAGCTGCGGCAGATGCAGGGCCCGCCCGGCCGGATGAAGCCCCAGCCGTCCTGCACCTTGGTGGTGTCGGAGGGCATGCAGGTCAACACCCAGCTCACCTCCGCCGGGGCCGACAAGGCCCAGCAGGGCGTGATGGAGCTGCTGCTGATCAACCACCCGCTCGACTGCCCGGTCTGCGACAAGGGGCGGCGAGTGCCCCCTGCAGAACCAGGCGATGAGCAACGGCGCGGGCGAGTCCCGCTTCGCCGCGCAGAACATGGTGAAGCGCACCTTCCCCAAGCCGATCAACATCTCGCCGCAGATCCTGCTCGACCGTGAGCGCTGCATCGTCTGCCAGCGCTGCACGCGCTTCGCCGATGAGATCGCCGGCGACCCGTTCATCGCGCTGATCGAGCGCGGCGCCTCGCAGCAGATCGGCATCGCGCCCGACGCGCCGTTCCTCTCCTACTTCGCCGGCAACACGATCCAGATCTGCCCGGTCGGCGCCCTGACGAGCGAGGAGTACCGCTTCCGCGCGCGCCCCTTCGACCTGGTCTCCACGGCCTCGGTCGCCGAGCACGACGCCTGCGGCTCCGCGATCCGCGTCGACCACCGTCGCGGCAAGGTGGTCCGCCGCCTGTCCGGCGACGACCCGGCGGTCAACGAGGAGTGGATCACCGACAAGGACCGCTTCGCCTTCTCCTACACGAAGGCGTCGACGCGCCTGACCCACCCGTGGGTGCGCGACCGCGTCGAGGACGGCGGCGACGGACAGCTCCGCCCGGCGTCGTGGCCCGAGGCCTTCGTGGTCGCGGCCCGTGGCCTGGCCGCGGCCGGCGCCGGTGCCGTGCTGACCGGCGGGCGCGTGACCGCCGAGGACGCCTACGCCTACAGCAAGTTCGCCCGCGTCGCGCTGCGCACCAACGACATCGACTTCCGGGCCCGCCCGCACTCGCCCGAGGAGGCCGACTTCCTGGCCGCCCACGTCGCGATGACCGCGCACTACGCCGGGGGCGTGACCTACTCCGACCTCGAGACCGCCGGCACCGTGGTGCTGGCCGGCCTCGAGCCCGAGGACGAGGCCGGCACGATCTTCCTGCGCCTGCGCAAGGCCGTCGCCGACCACGGTACGAAGGTGGTCGCCGTCGCCCCCTTCACCACCCGCGGCCTGCGTAAGCTCTCCGCCCAGGTGCAGGTGACCGCGCCCGGTGACGAGGCCGCCGCCCTGGCCGGGCTCGAGCTCGGCGCGGGTGACGTGGTGCTCGTCGGCGAGCGTCTCGGCCTGGTGCCCGGCGCCCTCGGCGCCGCCGCCGACCTGGCCTCGCGCACCGGCGCCCGCCTGGCGTGGGTGCCGCGCCGTGCCGGTGACCGCGGTGCGGTCGACGCCGGATGCCTGCCCACCCTGCTGCCCGGCGGCCGCCCGGTCGCCGACGCCGCCGCGCGCGTCGACGTGGCCACCGCATGGGGCGTCGAGTCGGTGCCCAGCGCCGTGGGCCGCGACGGCGACGCGATCGTCGCTGCAGCCCTGGCCGGCGAGGTCGGCGGACTCCTCGTCGGTGGCGTCGACCCCGACGACACCGCTGACCCGGCCGCCTTCCGCGCCGCCCTCGAGGCCGCCTCCTTCGTGGTGGCCCTCGAGCAGCGCGAGACCGACGTGACCCGGATGGCCGACGTGGTCCTCCCGGTCGCCCCGGTCACCGACAAGGCCGGCACGTTCGTCACCTGGGACGGGCGCGCCCGCCAGTTCGACGCGGTGCTCTCCAGCCCGTCCTCGCTGCCCGACCTGCGGATCCTGGCCGGCATCGCCGAGGAGATGGGGGCGCCCCTGGGCTGGCGCACGACCGAGGAGATCCGTCGCGAGCTGCTCGCGTTCGGTGCCTGGGACGGTGAGCGGGCCGCGTACGACGTCGGCGTGGCGCCGGCGGCCGGGCCCACCGCCGCCACCACCCGCGACGGCGCGCTGCAGCTGGTCACCTGGAAGCAGCTCGTCGACCTCGGCACGCTGCAGTCGTACGACGCCCACCACCTGGCCACCGCCCGCCCGGCGGTCGTGAAGCTCAGCCCCGCCGACTTCGAGGCGCTCGGCGTCGCCGAGGGAGCCTCGGTCACCGTGGTCGGTGACCGCGGCGAGGTGGTCCTGCCGGTCGCCGTCGCCGACCTGCCCGCCGGCACGGCGTGGATCCCGACGCGTTCCTTCGGGCGCGGCGTCTGGGCCGACCTGGCCTCGCCCGGCAGCTCCGTCGTCGTGAAGGGAGTCGAGTGATGAGCCCGCAGATCTTCGCCGCCGAAGGGGCGTCGCTGAGCGCGTTCGGCCAGGACCCGCTCTGGATGGTCGTCGTGAAGACCCTCCTGGTCTTCCTGGTCCTGGTGCTGCTGACGCTGTTCAACATCTGGTTCGAGCGCCGCGTGGTGGCCCGCATGCAGCACCGCATCGGCCCCAACGTCAACGGACCCTTCGGCCTGCTCCAGTCGCTGGCCGACGGCGCGAAGCTGATGTTCAAGGAGGACATCATCCCGAAGGCGGCCGACAAGGTCGTCTTCCTGCTCGCTCCGCTGATCATCGTGGTCCCGGCCTTCGTGACCTTCTCGGTGATCCCGTTCGGACCCGAGGTCAACCTCTTCGGCACCGTCACCCCGCTCCAGCTGACCGACATGCCGGTCGCCGTGCTCTTCGTGATGGCGGTCGCCTCGGTCGGCATCTACGGCATCGTGCTGGCAGGCTGGTCGTCCGGCTCCACCTACTCGCTGCTCGGCGGCCTGCGCTCCAGCGCCCAGATGATCTCGTACGAGGTGGCGATGGGCCTGGCGCTCGTCGCGGTCTTCCTCTACGCGGGCTCGATGTCGACGTCGGAGATCGTCGCCGCTCAGGACGACTTCTGGTTCGGGCTGGTGCTCTTCCCGTCGTTCGTCATCTACGTCATCGCCATGGTCGGCGAGACCAACCGTGCCCCCTTCGACCTCCCCGAGGCCGAGGGCGAGCTGGTCGGCGGCTTCCACACCGAGTACTCCGGCATGAAGTTCGCGATGTTCTTCCTCGCCGAGTACATCAACATGGCGACCGTCTCGGCCCTGGCCACCACGCTCTTCCTGGGCGGCTGGATGGCGCCGTGGGGCATCGAGCACGTCTGGGAGGGCGCCAACTCCGGCTACTGGCCGCTGCTCTGGTTCTTCTCGAAGATGTTCCTCTTCATCTTCCTGTTCATCTGGCTGCGCGGCACGCTCCCGCGGCTGCGCTACGACCAGTTCATGGCCTTCGGCTGGAAGGCGCTGATCCCGGCGTCGCTGGCCTGGATCGTCCTGGTCGCCACCGTCCGCGCCATCTCGCTCGAGGGCGGCTTCGACAACCGCAGCATCCTGATCGGTGCGGGCGTGCTGCTCCTCGTGCTGGCGGTGGTGCTCTTCTGGCCCACCAGGGCCGACGAGGAGGACGAGGCGCCCGCCGCCGCGCCCGAGACCGGCCCGAGCACCTTCCCGGTGCCGGCCATGCCCGCCGGGGGTGCCGTCCGCGGCGCCGCCGCCCCGCTCACCTTCCTGGGTGCGAGCCAGACCGTGCCCGGCGACGCCGCCGCTGCGGAGGAGGAGAACTGATGGCCGAGGAGAAGCCCGAGTCCCGCAAGGGCGTGGGCGAGCAGCTCAAGGAGCAGCTCTGGGACCCGATCGCCGGCTTCGGCGTCACCTTCCGGACGATGTTCAAGAAGGTCGTCACCGAGCAGTACCCCTTCGAGAAGGTGCCGACGGCGCCGCGCTTCCACGGCCGGCACCAGCTCAACCGCTGGCCCGACGGCCTGGAGAAGTGCGTGGGCTGCGAGCTCTGCGCCTGGGCGTGCCCCGCCGACGCGATCTACGTCGAGGGCGCCTCCAACACCGACGGTCCCGAGGGGGAGCGGTTCAGCCCCGGTGAGCGCTACGGCCGCGTCTACCAGATCAACTACGCGCGCTGCATCCTCTGCGGCCTCTGCATCGAGGCGTGCCCGACCCGCGCGTTGACGATGACCAACGAGTACGAGCTGGCCGACTCCTCGCGTGAGTCGCTGATCTACGAGAAGTCCGACCTGCTCGCCCCGCTGCTGCCCGGCATGGAGCAGCCGCCGCACGCGATGCTCCTGGGTGACGACGAGGGCGACTACTACCGCGGCAACTTCAAGAAGAAGGAGGCCGACCAGTGACCGCCTTCTGGATCCTGGCGCCGGTGATGGTGCTGGCGGCCCTGGGCATCCTGTTCGTGCGCAAGGCGGTGCACGCCGCGATGCTGCTGGCCGTGGTGATGGTCAGCCTCGCCGTGCTCTACCTGGCGCTGGAGGCCCCGTTCCTCTTCGTCGTGCAGATCATCGTCTACACCGGCGCGATCCTGATGCTCTTCCTCTTCGTGCTGATGCTGGTCGGCGTCGACGCCTCCGACTCGGTCGTGGAGACGATTCCCGGCCAGCGCGTCACCTCGATCGTGGCCGGGCTGCTGCTCGGCACGACCCTGGTGCTGGCGCTCGGACAGGTCACCCTCGGCACCGCGGTCGGCCTCGACGAGGTCAACTCCGGCGGCAACGTGCAGGCGCTCGCGCAGGTGCTCTTCAGCCGCTGGGTCTTCGCCTTCGAGGCGACCAGCGCCCTGCTGGTCACCGCGGCGCTGGGCGCGATGGTCCTCGCCCACCGCGAGCGGGAGGTCAAGGTCACCCAGGCCGACCTGGCCGCGCAGCGCATGCGTGACTACGCCGAGTCGGGCAAGCACCCCGGCCCGCTGCCCTCGCCCGGTGTGTACGCCCGGCACAACGCCGTCGACACCCCTGCGCTGCTGCCCGACGGCACGGCGTCCGAGGCGTCGATCTCGCGGGTGCTCGCCGCGCGCGGCACCGTGCGCTCGGCCCCGGCCGAGGCGGGCCGCATCGAGAAGTTCACCGGTGGCACCGGCCCCGCGGCGACCGCGGGCGTCGAGGTCGAGGAGGAGACCGAATGAGCCTGACTCCCTTCATCGTCCTGTCGGCGATCCTCTTCACCATCGGGGCCGTGGGGGTGCTGACCCGTCGCAACGCGATCGTGGTCTTCATGTGCGTCGAGCTGATGCTCAACGCCTGCAACCTCGCCCTGGTCACCTTCGCCAAGCAGCACGGCAACCTCGACGGCCAGGTGACCGCCTTCTTCGTGATGGTGGTGGCCGCGGCCGAGGTCGTCGTCGGGCTGGCCATCATCATGAGCATCTTCCGGACCCGTCGCTCGGCCTCGGTCGACGACGCGAGCCTGCTGAAGTACTGAGGGGTTGTCGATGAGTGCACTGTCACTGACCGCTGGGATCACCCAGGTGGGCAGCCTGCTGTCCGCCGCGGGGGAGGCCCACGTCCCGGTGGTCGCCCCGACCGCCGCCGACGGCGTCTTCTCGCTGCTCTGGCTGGTGATCGGCCTGCCCCTGCTGGGCGCGCTGGTCCTGCTGCTGGGCGGCCCGCTGACCAGGGGCGCGATCGACCGGTGGGGCCACTGGCTCGGCACCGCGACGGTCGCCGGCTCCTTCGTCCTGAGCCTGACCCTCTTCCTGGCCCTGCTGGGCCGGGACGAGGCCGAGCGACAGGTCGGACAGGAGCTGTGGACCTGGTTCTCGGCCGGGTCGGTCGAGGTCGGCATGGACCTGCTCTACGACCCGCTGTCGGCGCTCTTCCTGCTGCTGATCACCGGCGTCGGTGCGCTGATCCACGTCTACTCGATCGGCTACATGGAGCACGACGAGCGGCGCCGCCGCTTCTTCGGCTACCTCAACCTCTTCATCGCCGCGATGCTGATGCTGGTCCTGGCCGGCAACTTCGTGGGTCTCTTCTTCGGCTGGGAGGGCGTCGGCCTGGCGTCCTACCTGCTGATCGGCTTCTGGCAGCACAAGCCCTCGGCGGCTGCCGCGGCCAAGAAGGCCTTCGTGATGAACCGCGTCGGTGACGTCGGCCTGGCGTTGGCCATCGGCCTGATGTTCGCCACCTTCGGCTCCACCGACTTCGGTGTCGTCAGCGCCGCCACCGAGCGCGCCGGCGAGGGCACCCTCAACGCGCTGGGCCTGCTGCTCCTGCTCGGTGCCTGCGGCAAGTCGGCCCAGGTGCCGCTGCAGGCCTGGCTGCTCGACGCCATGGAGGGCCCGACCCCGGTCTCGGCCCTGATCCACGCGGCGACCATGGTCACCGCCGGCGTCTACCTGGTGGTCCGCTCCAACTTCATCTTCGAGCTGGCCCCGGCCGCCCAGACCGCGGTGGTGGTCGTGGCGACGGTGACGCTGCTGTGGGGTGCCGTGCTCGGTTGCGCGAAGGACGACATCAAGAAGGCGCTCGCCGGATCCACGATGAGCCAGATCGGCTACATGATGCTGGCCGCCGGCCTCGGCGTCGCGGGCTACGCCTTCGCGATCATGCACCTGCTCACCCACGGCTTCTTCAAGGCCAACATGTTCCTGGGCGCGGGCTCCGTCATGCACGGCATGGACGACGACGTGAACATGCGCAACTACGGCGCGCTCACCAAGGCGCTGCCGGTCACCTACCTCACCTTCCTGATGGGCTACCTGGCGATCATCGGCTTCCCGGGCTTCTCCGGCTTCTGGTCCAAGGACAAGGTGATCGAGACCGCCCTGGCCGAGAACCCGGTCGTCGGCATCCTGGCCCTGCTGGGCGCCGGCATCACGGGCTTCTACATGACCCGCCTGATGATCCTCACCTTCTGGAGCTCCAAGCGCTGGAACGCCGGCGTCCACCCGCACGAGTCGCCGAAGGTGATGACGGTCCCGCTGGTCGTCCTGGCGGCGCTCTCGGTGCTGGGCGGCGTGCTGCTGCTCGGCAACTGGATCGTCGACTGGCTCACCCCGGTCGTCGGCCACGTCGAGCACCACGAGCCCCCGCTCCCGCCGATCGTGATCACCCTGATCATCACCGCCACGGCGGCGCTCGGTGTCGCGGCCGCGGTCTTCCTCGTGCTCAAGCGCGACATCCCGAAGACCGCTCCCAGCGACGTCTCCTTCGCGACGCGGGCCGCCCGCGCCGACCTGTACGGCGACGGCATCAACGACGTACTCGTCATCGAGCCCGGTCGCCGCCTGGTCTCCGGCCTGACCACCATGGACCGCGTCGTCGTCGACGGCGTGGTCGAGGGAGGGGCGGCCTCGGTGAGCGGCCTGTCGCGGGTCTCGCGGCGCATCCAGAACGGCTACGTCCGTTCCTACGCCCTGTCCGTCGTCGGCGGTGTCCTCATCGTCGTCCTGGCCCTCCTGGCGGTGAACCTCGCATGAGCGACTTCCCCTGGCTGATCGCCCTCGTCCTCGTGCCGCTCGTCGGCGCGGTGGCCGTCTCGTTCCTGCCCTCGGGCAGCGGTGAGCCGCTGCCCAAGAAGGTCGGGCTCGGCGTCGCCCTGCTGACCCTGCTGCTCGGGCTGGGAGTCCTCGCCGGCTACACGCTCGGCGACGACTCCAGCTCCGCCGGCGGCGGCGCCCAGTTCGACGTCTCGTACGACTGGATCTCGCTCTTCGGTGCCCACCTCGCCCTCGGTGTCGACGGCCTCAGCCTGGTGATGGTCGTGCTGACCGTCGTCCTGGTGCCGCTGGTGATGCTGGCCAGCTGGCACGAGTCCGACGAGGGCAGCACCAAGTCGTTCTTCGGCTGGGTGCTGGCGCTCGAGGCGATGTCGCTGGCGGTCTTCACCGCGACCGACGTCTTCCTCTTCTACGTGGTCTTCGAGGCGACGCTGATCCCGGCGTACTTCCTCGTCGCGGGCTTCGGCCGCGAGGGCCGCAGCCGGGCCGCGACCAAGTTCCTGCTCTACCAGCTCGGCGGTGGTCTGGTGATGCTCGCCAGCGTCATCGGCCTGTACGTCGTCTCCTCCGACGCCGGCAACCCGTCGTACCTGATCAGTGACCTGGCCGCGATGCATATCGACGAGACCGCGCAGCGCTGGCTCTTCGTCGGCTTCTTCATCGCCTTCGCGGCGAAGGCGCCGCTCTTCCCGCTGCACACGTGGCTGGCCGACACCACCGAGAAGGCGACGCCGAGCACCTCGGTGCTGCTGGTCTGCGTGCTCGACAAGATCGGCACCTACGGCATGCTCCGCTTCTGCCTGGGCCTGCTGCCCGAGGCGTCGGAGTGGGCGACCCCGGTCGTCGTCGTGCTGGCGCTCATCTCGATCGTCTACGGCGCCTTCGTGGCGATCGGCCAGGACGACGTGCTGCGCCTCATCGGCCTGACCTCGCTGTCGCACTTCGGCCTGATCGTGCTGGGCATCTTCGTCTTCTCCGGCGCCGGCTCGTCGGGTGCGGTGCTCTACATGGTCAACCACGGCATCTCGACAGCCGCGCTCTTCCTGATCGCGGGCTTCGTCATCCGCCGCACCGGCACCGCCTCGATCAGCGCCATGGGTGGTCTGGAGAAGACCGTCCCGGTGCTGGCCGGCGTCTTCCTTGTGGCCGGCATGGCGGCGGCGGGACTGCCCGGCCTGTCGCCCTTCGTCTCCGAGGTGCTGGTGCTGATCGCGGCCTTCAACCACGCCTGGTGGGCGGGTGCGATCGCGGTGACCTCCATCGTGCTGGCCGCCATCTACATCCTGTGGACCTACCAGCGCACCTTCACCGGCCCGGCCCGCCCGGAGTTCGCAGCGGTCGTCGACATCGACCGGCGCGAGCTCGGCGCGGTGGTGCCGCTGCTGGTGGCCCTGGTCGTCTTCGGCTTCTTCCCGATGCCGGTGCTCGACGTGATCAACCCCGCGGTGGACGACATCCTCACCCAGGTCGGCGTGACCGAGGAGCCACCGACGGTGGAGGCCGAGGCCTCCGACGCGACTGAGGGAGCGGACCAGTGAACGAGTTCGTCAAGCCGTCCATCGAGTACTTCGAGCTCGCCCCGCTGCTGCTCGTCTTCGGTGCCGCCTGCATCGGCGTGCTGGTCGAGGCCTTCGCGCCCCGCCCGGCGCGGTACGCCGCCCAGGTCGTCCTGACCTTCCTCGCGCTGCTCGCCGCGCTGGTGACGGTCGTCCTCGTGGCGCTCGACTTCGCCGACGCCGGCCCGGCCCCGCACCCCGACGGCCGTGGCTTCGGCGTGGTCGCGGCGATGGGGTCGGTCGCCGTCGACGGACCGACGCTCTTCCTGTGGGGCGTCATCCTCGTGCTCGCCCTGCTGGGCACCGCGCTCTTCGCGGAGCGGCACCTCGACGGAGGCCTGAGCGCCTTCGCCGGTCAGGCCGCCGCGGCGCCGGGATCGGACGCCGAGCGGGCCGCCTCGCGCGAGCGCTGGGAGCACACCGAGGTCTACCCGCTGCTGCTCTTCGCGGTCACGGGCATGCTGCTCTTCCCGGCCGCCAACGACCTGCTGGTGCTCTTCGTGGCGCTGGAGATCCTGTCGCTGCCGCTCTACCTGCTGGCCGGCCTGGCGCGTCGCCGCCGCCTGCTCAGCCAGGAGGCCGCGCTCAAGTACTTCCTGCTCGGCGCCTTCGCCTCCGCCTTCTTCCTCTACGGCGCGGCCCTGCTCTACGGCTACGCCGGCTCGATGGAGTTCGGTGCCATCGGCGAGGCGATCGCCAACAAGACCGACGACCGGGCGCTGCTGCTGGTCGCGACCGGCCTGCTGGCGGTCGGCCTCTTCTTCAAGGTGGGCGCCGCCCCCTTCCACGCCTGGAGCCCGGACGTCTACCAGGGCGCCCCCACGCCGCTGACCGCCTTCATGGCGGCGGCCACCAAGGTGGCGGCCTTCGGCGCGATCCTGCGCCTCTTCTACGTGGCGCTGGGCAACGACCGTACGTCGTGGCTCCCCGTCTTCTGGGTCGTCGCGATCCTGTCGATGGTCGTCGGCACGGTGCTGGCGATCGGCCAGAGCGACGTGAAGCGCCTGCTGGCCTACTCGTCGGTGGCCCACGCCGGCTTCGTGCTCACCGGCGTCCTGGGCGTGCAGTCCGCCGGCCAGATGGCGCCGGGCGAGCTGAGCTCGGCCGAGGCCGTCCTCTTCTACCTGACGACGTACGGCCTCACCACGCTCGGCGCCTTCGCGGTGGTGAGCCTGGTGCGCGACGGCGGCGGCGAGACCACCCAGCTGTCGCGGTGGGCGGGGCTGGGCAAGGACTCCCCGGTGGTCGCGGGCGTCTTCGCCTTCTTCCTGCTGGCCATGGCGGGCATCCCGCTCACCTCGGGCTTCGCCGGCAAGTGGGCGGTCTTCTCGGTCGCCCTGGCGGCCGGCGCCTGGCCGGTCGTGCTGCTCGCCGTGCTGATGAGCGTGGTCGCCGCGTGGATCTACCTGAAGGTCATCGTGCTCATGTACTTCCGCGAGCCGGAGCCCGACTCGGCGTCGGTGGCGGACCCCTCGGTGCTGACCTCGGTGGCCATCGCCGTGACCGCTGCCGCGACGCTCGTGCTCGGCGTCGTGCCGGACCCGCTGCTCGACGTGTTGGCCAGTGCTGGAGAATTCATCAGGTGACCTCCATTGCTTCCGCCGGACTGGCCCTTCCCGTCGTCGACGAGGAGCTCGCCGCACGCCTGAAGACCCGCCTGGCGGCGATCGAGGAGGACCTCGCGTCGCACGTCTCCGGCAGCGCCGACTTCATCAACGAGGCCGCCGGCCACCTGATGGCGGCCGGTGGCAAGCGGTTCCGTCCGCTGCTGGTGCTGCTCGCGGCGGAGGCCGGCCCCGATCCCGACTCCGAGCAGGTGCGCCGTGCCGCCTCGGTGGTCGAGCTGACCCACCTCGCCTCGCTCTACCACGACGACGTCATGGACGAGGCCGACGTGCGCCGCGGCGCCGACTCGGCCAACGCCCGCTGGGACAACCACGTCGCGATCCTCACCGGCGACTACCTCTTCGCGAAGTCGTCCGAGCTCACCGCCGAGCTGGGTCCGGAGGCCGTGCTGATCCAGGCGCGCACCTTCGCCCGTCTGGTCGAGGGGCAGATCCTCGAGACGGTGAAGCCGCGCGAGGGTGAGGACCCGCTGGCCCACTACCTCGAGGTCGTCGCCGGCAAGACCGGCTCGCTGATCGCCGCCTCGGCGCTCTACGGTGGCATGTTCTCCGGCGCCTCCGCAGAGGTCTGCGAGGCGCTGCGCCAGTACGGCGAGATCGTCGGCTCGGCCTTCCAGCTCTCCGACGACATCCTCGACATCGCCTCCGAGAGCGAGGAGTCGGGCAAGACGCCGGGCACCGACCTGCGCGAGGGCGTACCGACGCTGCCCGTGCTGATGGCGCGCGCCGCCAACCGTCCCGAGGACGCCCGTCTGCTCGAGCTGCTCGACGCCGACCTCAGCGACGACGCCCTGCACGCCGAAGCCCTCGACCTGCTGCGCAAGCACCCGGCGATGGACTCCGCCCGCGACTACGTACGCGGCCAGGCCGACGACGCGAAGGCTCTCCTCGCGGTGCTGCCCGAGGGTGGTGTCCGCCAGGCCCTGGAGGCGTTCGCCGACGTGGTCGCCGTCCGCTCCTCCTGAGCCTGCCTCAGAGCGCGGACGCGTCAGCGGCCAACGCCAGCTGCCTGCGCCGGTGGCTGATCGACTCGGTCGTGAAGACGACCAGGGCCACCCAGACGAGCAGGAAGCCGGCCCAGCGCGCGGCCGGCATCTCCTCGCGGAAGACCAGCACGCCGATCGAGAACTGCAGGATCGGCGCGAGGTACTGCAGCAGCCCCAGGCTGACCAGGCTCATCCGCGTCGCCGCCGCCCCGAAGAGCACCAGCGGCACCGCGGTCAGCACGCCCGCGACCACCAGCAGGGCCGCCTGGCCGGCGCCCTCGTGGCCGAAGGTCGCCTCGCCCGTCGAGGCCAGCCACACCGCGTACGCGATGGCGAACGGCGCCACCAGCGTCGTCTCGACGGTGAGTGACTCGGAGGCGCCGGTGTCGGCCTTCTTCTTCGCCAGGCCGTAGGTCGCGAAGGAGACCGCGAGCACCAGGGCGATCCACGGCGGGCGCCCGTAGTCGAGGGTGAGCACCACGACCGCGAGCAGCGCGACCGCGACCGCACCCCACTGCAACGGCCGCAACCGCTCGCCCAGCACCACGACGCCGAGGGTGACGGTGACCAGCGGGTTGATGAAGTAGCCCAGCGAGGTCTCCACGACGTGGCCGTTGTTGACGCCCCAGATGTAGGTGCCCCAGTTGATGGAGATGACGGCGGCGGCGCCGGCCAGGATGGCCAGCCGGCGGCGGTCGGCGAAGGCCGCCCGTACGCCGCCGACGCGGCGCAGCACGACGACCACGACCGCCATGCTCAGCGCCGACCAGATCATCCGGTGGGCGAGGATCTCGACCGCGCCGGCGGGCTTCAGCAGGGGCCAGTACAGGGGGAAGAGCCCCCAGATCAGGTAGGCCGCGAAACCGGCCACCACGCCACGACGGGAGTCACTCACCTCCGCACCATACGTGGCCCCGGGTGCCTGCCTCGCATCGTTTTCGTGTCGACCGCGGCGGCAGGCTCAGACGACCGTCCAGGTGTCGCCGCCGCCGATCAGCGCCGCCAGTCGTGCGGAGGGGTCGGGCTCGCCCACCGCACCCTGGGCGGTGACCACCTGGGCACGGGCCTGGTCGTCGTACGTCGCCCGCTCGACCTGCCGGAAGATCCCGATGGGGGACTGGTGCAGGTAGCCCGCGTCGGTCAGCCGGCTGATCGCGAAGGCGGTCGACGGGTCCTCGCGGTGCGCGTCGTGGACCAGCACGGCGTCGGGGTCGACGTCGGTGGTGGCGACCACAGCGACCCCACCCGCGTCGCGGACCACGGCCCTCGAGCCGCGGCCGTCCTCCAGCGGGGCGCCGAAGGTGATCGGCTGGCCGTGGACCAGCGGGATGATCGAGTCGGTGCGGGTGTCGGGGTTCTTCAGGTCGTCGAAGGCGCCGTCGTTGAAGATCGGGCAGTTCTGGTAGATCTCCACCAGTGCGGTGCCCCGGTGCGCCGCGGCCGCCTCGAGCACACCGGTGAGGTGCTTGCGGTCGGAGTCGATGGTGCGAGCCACGAAGGTGGCCTCCGCGCCCAGCGCCAGGGAGACCGGGTTGAACGGGTGGTCGACCGAGCCCATCGGGGTCGACTTGGTGACCTTGCCGGCCTCGGAGGTGGGGGAGTACTGCCCCTTCGTGAGCCCGTAGATCCGGTTGTTGAAGAGCAGGATCGTCATGTTGACGTTGCGCCGCATGGCGTGGATGAGGTGGTTGCCGCCGATCGACAGCGCGTCGCCGTCGCCGGTCACCACCCAGACCGACAGGTCCTCCCGGGCGGTGGCGATGCCCGTCGCGATCGCCGGGGCGCGCCCGTGGATCGAGTGCATGCCGTAGGTGTCGAGGTAGTAGGGGAAGCGCGAGGAGCAGCCGATGCCGGAGACGAAGACGATGTTCTCGCGGCGCAGGCCCAGCCCCGGCAGGAACGACTGCACCGCCTTGAGCACGGCGTAGTCGCCGCAGCCCGGGCACCAGCGCACCTCCTGGTCGGAGGTGTAGTCCTTGCCGGTCAGCTGCACGTCGGCGGTCGGCACGGAGCCGAGGCCCGACGGGCCGACGGTGGGGAGGCCGAGGTCGGTGGTCATGCGTTGCTCCCTTCGGTGGCGTCGAGGTCGAGCCGGGCGCCCTCGACCTCCGTGACCAGGTCGGCGATCGCCCGGGCGAGGTCGGCCGCCTTGATCGGCAACCCGTTGACCTGGTTGAAGCCGACGGCGTCGACCAGGAACTCGGCGCGCAGCAGCATCCGCAGCTGGCCGAGGTTCATCTCCGGCACCAGCACCTTGTCGTAGCGCCGCAGCACCTCCCCGAGCTCCTTCGGGAAGGGGTTCACGTGGCGCAGGTGCGCCTGCGCGACCCGACCGCCGGCCTTGCGCACGCGGCGTACGGACGCCCCGATCGGGCCGTAGGTCGAGCCCCATCCGATCACCAGGACCTTCGCCCCCTGCCCCTGGTCGGCGCCGGGGTCGTCGACCTCGAGCGGCGGCAGCTGGTCGGCGATCGCCGCGACCTTGGCCGCCCGGGTGCGCACCATGAAGTCGTGGTTGGCGGGGTCGTAGGAGATGTTGCCGTGCCCGTCGCCCTTCTCCAGGCCGCCGATGCGGTGCTCGAGGCCGGGCGTGCCGGGCACCGCCCACGGGCGGGCCAGCGTCTCGGCGTCGCGCAGGTAGGGCCAGAAGTCGTGCTTCTCGGCGCCGTCCTTGCCGGTGCTGGTGTGGTTGGTGGTCGTCGCGAGCTGCGGGTCGATGGCGGGCAGCTCGGAGATCTCCGGGATCCGCCACGGCTCCGAGCCGTTGGCCAGGTAGCCGTCGGAGAGCAGCATCACGTGCGTGCGTAGGTGATCGCGATCCGCACCGCCTCGAGCGCCGCGTCGAAGCAGTCGCCCGGCGACGAGGGCGCGACCACCGGCACGGGCGCCTCGCCGTTGCGGCCGAACATCGCCTGCAGCAGGTCGGACTGCTCGGTCTTGGTCGGCAGCCCGGTCGACGGTCCGCCGCGCTGCACGTTGACCACGACCAGCGGCAGCTCGGTCATCACGGCCAGCCCGATCGCCTCGCCCTTGAGCGCGATGCCCGGGCCCGACGTGGTGGTGATGCCGAGGTGGCCGGCGAAGGAGGCGCCGATCGCGGCGGTGACGCCGGCGATCTCGTCCTCCGCCTGGAAGGTGGTGATGCCGAACGACTTGTGCTTGCTGAGCTCGTGGAGGATGTCGCTGGCCGGGGTGATCGGGTAGGTGCCGAGGAAGGCGGGCAGCCCGGACTGCACCGCTCCGGCGACCAGCCCGTACGCCAGTGCCAGGTTGCCGGTGATGTTGCGGTAGGTGCCGGGCGACATCGGCGCCGGCTTGATCTCGTACGACACGGCGAAGGCCTCGGTCGTCTCGCCGAAGTTCCAGCCGGTGCGGAAGGCGGTGATGTTGGCGTCGCGGATCGCGGGGACGCCGGCGAACCGGCGCGACAGGAACTCGACCGTGGTCTCGGTGGGGCGGCCGTACATCCACGACAGCAGCCCGAGGGCGAACATGTTCTTCGCGCGGGCGGCGTCCTTGCGGGACAGCCCGAACTCCTTCACCGCCTCGACCGTCATGCCGGTCAGGTCGACCGGGTGCACCTGGAACTCGGCGAGCGAGTCGTCCTCGAGCGGGGAGGTGGTGTAGCCGGCCTTCTGCAGGTTGCGGTTCGTGAAGTCGTAGGTGTCGACGATGATCGTGGCGCCGTGCGGCAGGTCGCCGAGGTTGGCGCGCAGGGCCGCCGGGTTCATCGCCACCAGCACGTCGGGGCGGTCGCCCGGCGTGAGGATGTCGTGGTCGGCGAAGTGCACCTGGAACGAGGAGACGGGGCAGCGTGCCCTGGGGGGCGCGGATCTCGGCGGGGAAGTTCGGGAAGGTCGCCAGGTCGTTGCCGAACGCGGCTGACTCCTGGGTGAACCGGTCTCCGGTGAGCTGCATGCCGTCGCCGGAGTCGCCGGCAAATCGGATGATCACGCGGTCGAGCTGCTTGACCTGCTTCGTCACGTCGTGGGCGTCCTTCGCTCAGGGCCGCCCCTGGCCTCCCGAGTGCCTCCCGGGGGTGCCTGGGCACGTCCGTCTCACCTGGAACTGCTCTCCACAGTAGCCCTGCGCCCATGCGGTGGCAGGTCGATCGTGCGCGGGCCGGACCGGTGTCGTCTGCGGCCGTGGGCCGGAGGGGACCGGCTGGTCCAGACCCGCAGGCCCCAATCTCGGGTAAGTCGCCTACGACACACCACTAATGCGTCTCAAAAACCAACTAAGGCTCCAAAGTCACCTAGTCTTAGCGACTAAGAAGTCGAAGCGCCTCCCGCCCCCGGGCGGCCCGGCTACAGAGGAGTCAGAAAATGAAGAGCACCATCAAGCGCCGGATCACCGCCGGCGTGGCCGTGACGGTCGCGGGCCTCCTGGGCCTGACCGCCTGCGGCGGCGACGCAGGGGCCAACGACGAGTTCCGCATCGTCGGCTTCGCTGTGCCCGAGGCCGCCAACAAGAACATCGAGAAGGAGTTCGTCAAGACCGACGCCGGCGACGGCTTCAAGGTCAAGGGCTCCTACGGTGCCTCCGGCGACCAGAGCCGCGCGGTGGAGAAGGGCCTCAAGGCCGACTACGTCCACTTCTCCGTCGTCTCCGACGTGACCCGCCTGGTCGACGCCGGCCTCGTCGCCGAGGACTGGGACCAGGGCGACAACAAGGGCGTCGTGTCGCGCTCGGTCGTCGTCCTCGGGGTGCGCGACGGCAACCCCAAGAACATCAAGACCTGGGACGACCTGGTCAAGCCCGGCGTCGAGATCGTCACGCCCAACCCGGCCTCGTCGGGCGCCGCGCGCTGGAACGCGCTGGCTGCCTACGGCCAGGCGATCAAGGGCGGTGCCTCGGAGAAGGAGGCCGGCGCGTACGTCGACAAGTTCTTCAAGAACGTCGTCGCGCTGCCCGGCTCCGGTCGTGACGCCACGCAGGCCTTCCTCGGTGGCACCGGGGACGTGCTGATGGCCTACGAGAACGAGGCCATCCTGGCCGCCCAGAACGGCGAGGGCTTCGAGTACATCATCCCGGAGACCACCCTGCTGATCGAGAACCCGGGCGCCATCCTGAAGGACGCCAACCCGGTGGCCGAGGACTGGCTGGAGTTCGTGCTGAGCGACGAGGGCCAGAAGCAGTTCGCCCTCACCGGCTTCCGCCCGATCCGCGACGACGTCGACTTCGGTGGCACCGTCGAGGGTGCGGCCGACCCGAGCAACCCGTTCCCGGTCGTGCCGAACCTGCTCACCGTGGCCGACGACTTCGGCGACTGGGACGCGCTCTCCACCACGTTCTTCGACCCGGAGAACGGCCTGGTGACGAAGTCCATCGCCAAGGCCGGGCTGGGTGAATGACCACCACCCCGCTCCTTGACCGACCGGCGCCGGGCCCTCGGGCCCGGCGCCGGTCGGCGCGCCCGCCGCGGGCACGTACCGCCACCAACCTGACGTTGACCTCGGGCCTCGGCCTGGGCATCGCCATGACGTGGTTCAGCCTGCTCGTCCTGATCCCGCTCTGCGCCGTGGTCATCACGGCGTCGGAGGGAGGCTGGGCCAACTTCTGGACCACCGTCACCAACGAGCAGACCGCCGCCGCCATCAGGCTGACCGTGACCCAGGCCGCCCTGGTGACGTTGGTCAACATCTTCATGGGCACCCTCATCGCCTGGGTGCTCGTGCGGGACCGGTTCCCGGGCAAGGCCCTGCTGGAGATCCTGATCGACATCCCCTTCGCCCTGCCCACGATCGTGGCGGGCCTGGTGCTGCTCTCGCTCTACGGCCGAGGCAGCCCGCTGGGCGTCGACATCGCCAACACGAAGGTCAGCGTCTTCCTGGCGTTCCTCTTCGTGACCCTGCCCTTCATCGTGCGGACGGTGCAGCCCGTGCTGGCCGAGCTCGACCGAGACGTCGAGGAGGCCGCGTCATCCCTGGGCGAGCAAGTTCACGACGTTCTGTCGGATCATCCTGCCCGCGCTCGTCCCGGCCATCGCGGCCGGCGCCGCGCTCTCCTTCGCGCGCGGTGTGAGTGAGTACGGCTCGCTGGTGCTGCTCTCGGGCAACCTGCCCTTCAGGACCGAGGTCACCTCCGTCCGCATCCTCAGCAGCATCGAGAACGACAACGTCGAGGCGGCGGCTGCCACCGCCACGGTGCTGCTGGTGGTCTCGCTGGCCGTCATCGTGCTGCTCGACGTCATCCAGAGGCGGGTGAGCCGTCGTGGCTAAGTGGATCCGTATCGCGATCGTCGTCGCCTACCTCTTCCTGCTCGTGGCCTGGCCGGTCTCGCTGGTCGTGGTCAACACCTTCGACGGAGGGCCGCAGGCCTTCCTGGAGATGCTGCAGGACACCGACATCCAGGCCGCGCTGCGGCTGACTGCGACCGCCGCCTTCTTCGCGGTCGTCATCAACCTCTTCTTCGGGGTCGGGATGTCGCTGCTGCTCGTGCGGTACGACTTCTGGGGCAAGCGCGCCCTCAGCGCGCTCATCGACCTGCCGCTGTCGGTCTCGCCCATCGTGGTGGGCCTGGCCCTGGTGCTGGTCTACAACGGACGGGACGGCTGGTTCGGGCCGTTCCTGGAGTCGATCGGCCTGCAGGTCATCTTCTCCACCCCCGGCATCGTCATGGCCACGGCCTTCGTGGCCCTGCCGCTGGTGATCCGCGAGGTGGTGCCGGTGCTCGAGGAGATCGGGACCGACCAGGAGGTGGCGGCGCGCAGCCTCGGCGCCAACGCCGTCCAGACGTTCTTCCGGATCACCCTGCCCGGCATCAAGTGGGCGATCGTCTACGGCGTCGTCCTCTCGCTGGCCCGCTCGCTGGGCGAGTTCGGTGCCGTGAAGGTCGTGTCGGGCAACGTGCTCGGCGAGACCCGCACCGCGACGCTGGTGGTGGAGGAGAAGTACCTGAACTTCGCGGCCCAGGAGGCGTACGCAGTGGCCTTCCTGCTCGCGATGGTCTCGGTCGTCTGCATCGTCGTCGTCGCCCTGATCCGCCCCAGTCACTCTGACGAGAAGGAAGCACACGCATGAGCATCGAGGTCAAGGGAGTGACCAAGCGCTTCGGGGACTTCGTCGCCCTCGAGGACGTCAACGTCTCCATCCCCACCGGTCAGCTGACCGCCCTGCTGGGTCCCAGCGGTGGCGGCAAGTCCACCCTGCTGCGCGTCATCGCGGGCCTGGAGTCCGCCGACTCCGGCACCATCGAGATCGAGGGCGTCGACGCGACCCGGCTGGCGCCGCAGAAGCGCAACGTCGGCTTCGTCTTCCAGCACTACGCAGCGTTCAAGCACTGACCGTGGCGAAGAACGTCGCCTTCGGCCTGGAGATCCGCAAGAAGCCCAAGGAGGAGATCCGCGACCGGGTGCACGAGCTGCTCAAGCTCGTCCATCTCGACCAGTTCGCCCACCGGCTCCCCTCGCAGCTCTCCGGCGGTCAGCGCCAGCGCATGGCGCTGGCGCGGGCCCTGGCCGTCGAGCCCAGCGTGCTGCTGCTCGACGAGCCGTTCGGCGCGCTCGACGCGAAGGTCCGCAAGGAGCTGCGCGACTGCTGCGGCGCCTCCACGACGAGGTCCACGTGACCACCGTCTTCGTGACCCACGACCAGGAGGAGGCCCTCGAGGTCTCCGACGAGATCGTGGTCATCAACAACGGACGCGTCGAGCAGGTCGGCACCCCCGACCAGCTCTACGACGAGCCCGCCAACGACTTCGTCATGAGCTTCCTCGGCGAGGTCACCACCCTGGGTGGCCAGGCGATCCGTCCGCACGACATCGAGGTGTCGACGAGCCCGCTGCTCGACCGCGCCGTCGAGGGCACCGTCGCCCGCATCCTGCGGATCGGCTTCGAGGTGCGCCTCACCGTGCACACCCTCGACGGCGAGGAGGTGCACGTGCAGCTCACCCGCACCCTGGCCAACGGCCTCGGCGTACGCGAGGGCGGCACCGTGTGGCTCACCCCGCTCGCCGGGGCGACCATCATGCCGACGACTGCGTCGGTGGGTGGGCACGCGCGTACCTGACGCGCCGCAGTCACGACAGCGGAAGGTTCGAGTCACCTGGTGGCTCGAACCTTCCGCTGACTTCGTTGTCCACAGGGAGGTCTGCGGGCTGTCGGGGGATGCGTGACGATCGGCGGGTGCAGTGGGAGTGGAGCGCGCGCCAGCAGGACGGCCTCGTCACGCGTCGACAGCTGCTGGCGTGCGGCCTGCAGGTCCACGACGTACGACGTCTGGTCAGGCGCCGCGTCCTGACGGGTGACCGGGCTGGGGGAGCGGACGAGCTGGTGCGCGTCCCCATTCCGGATGCGGACGGAGGAAGCCGTGCTCGACAGCGCGGCCATCGCCCAGGGCGAGTTCGCGGTGATCGCGGTCCTCGCCGACGCCGTGCAAGCCCGAGTCGTGTCGGCCGAGAGCCTGGCCGCGGCCTTGGGCAGCCGTACGAAGCTCGCGCACAGACCCTTGGTCACGGCCGTGCTCGCTGACCTGTCGGACGGGACCGACTCGGTCCTGGAGCACGGCTACCTGACGCGGGTCGAGCGTCCCCACGGCCTGCCGGGGGCCGTCGTCAGGCGACGATCCCCGGGATGCGGGCGCACCACGACGTCCTCTACGAGCAGGCCAAGGTGGTGGTGGAGCTCGACCCGCGACTTCCACTCGCTCGCCCACGATCGCTACGCCGACCTTGCGCGGGACGCGGCGGCTGCTGCGGCCGGCCACCTCACGGTGAGGTGGGGATGGGGGCAGGTCTTCCACACGCCCTGCGAGACCGCCGCGCGGATGGCTGACCTGCTCCGCCAGCGCGGGTGGGTCGCGCGCGACGTTGCCCGCGGTGCCGAACATGACGGAAGGTTCGAGTCACCAGGTGACTCGAACCTTCCGGTAAGTGAGGAAAAGCGTCAGCGGTAGTTGACGAACTGCACCGCGAAGTCGAGGTCCTGGCTCTTCACCAGGGAGATGACCTCCTGGAGGTCGTCGCGCTTCTTGGAGGAGACGCGCAGCTCCTCGCCCTGGATCTGCGCCTTGACGCCCTTGGGGCCCTCGTCGCGGATCAGCTTGGAGATCTTCTTCGCGTCCTCCGAGGAGATGCCCTCCTTGAGGTTGATCGTGATCTTCGAGACCTGGCCGGACTGGCGCGGCTCGGAGGCGTCGAGGACCTTCAGCGACACGTCACGCTTGACCAGCTTGGTCTTGAAGACGTCGAGCACGGCGTTGGCGCGGTCGTCGGCCGAGGCGGAGATCTCGATGACCTTCTCGCCCTGCCACTCGATGGTGGCGCCGGTGCCCTTGAAGTCGAAGCGGGTGGAGACCTCGCGAGCGGTCTGGCCCAGCGCGTTGTCGACCTCCTGGCGGTCCAGCTTGCTCACGATGTCGAACGACGAGTCGGCCATGTGTTCCCTCCTGAAGGGGTTCGTACGGGGCGATTTTTCATCTCGCGCGGTGCGTGGGCTATTCTCTCCCGTAGTTGCGCGGGCCCAAACGGGATCCGGGCGGCACCCACGGCAGGTTGCCCGAGCGGCCAATGGGAGCGGACTGTAAATCCGTCGGCGTAGCCTTCGAAGGTTCGAATCCTTCACCTGCCACCCTTGTGGGTACTCAGGCCCTCGCCTCAGGCGGGGGCCTGAGGCGTTATTGGCCCCTCTTGACCGGCTTTGCTCAAGATTCTGTTCAAGCCGCGCGGGGTTCGACCCCTCGAACACCCCAGGAGACCCCTGGTGGGCGTTCCCGCGTGAGTGGCGCCAGCGAGCCTTTGAGCACCAGAGGTGAACGGTTGCTGTTCGCGCGGAAGCGTCCTCGCAACGATGACACGACGTTCAACGTGCTGCAGCGCAGCACAGCCAAGGACCCGGTGTCGATCTTCAAGGAGGTCGTGACCTACGCCCGGGACGTCATGCGTCTGGAGATCGACGCCAGTCTCGGCAATGCGAACCTGCCGAAGGCGCGCGAGCAGGATCGCGAGGGCGCTGCCAAGCCGAGGGTGTCGATCTCACTCACGCGTGCTCGTGCAGTGGCCGCCCACATGCATGTGGTCCACCAGTTCGACAGGTGGATCATGCGAGTCCTTGGCCTACGCATCGGAGAGGCCTTCGGCATCCGTGTCGAGGACGTCACCGACCTAGGAGAGCACGCTCCGGGGCTGGTGTTCATCCACCGGCAGGGCGGTCGGGTCTTTCGCACCGAAGGGCCCGATGGCCAGATTGTGAAGAGTGACGAGCAGGAGTTTGTCGTCAAGGCCCGAGGTAAGCGGCCGTCGCGCCGAGCTCGACCGCGGGCTGAGGCGCGACGGCAGTGAGCATTGAGCGAAAACGAGAGAGGACAGAAACATGACTGACACCGGTTACAACTTCGAAGGGCTGCACCACGTGCAGCTGGCGATTCCGAAGGGAGCGGAGGACAAGTGCCGCTCCTTCTGGGGAGACGTGCTCGGCATGACTGAGCTGGAGAAGCCGCCGGTCTTGGCCGCGCGGCGGTTGCTGGTTCCGTGGGGGCGGGCTCGAGGTGCACCTCGGTGTGGAGGAGGACTTCAGCCCCGCCAAGAAGGCTCACCCCGGCATCCTGGTGAAGCACATCCGTTCCCTCGCACAACGATTGGAGGAAGGCGGGCACGAGGTCACCTGGGACGAGAACTTCCCTGGGCACGAGCGCTTCTACGCCTTTGACAAGCTCGGCAACCGACTCGAGTTCCTCGAGGCCAAGGCCAGCTGAGGTCGATGCTCAGAGGGGGGGGAGAAGACGCGCGGGGGAGAAGTGTCCAGAGCACGCCTGGACATTGTGGACCTGATCGTGGCTGAGGGGCCCGTCGGGAGGGAGAGCATCTTGGTCCCGGGACTCACGCTTGCCGTCGAGGCGGGCGAGGTCCTCGCGGTCCTCGGTGAGCGGCGCCAGGCTGCTGCGCTGATTGAGGTGCTGGATGGGAGTAGGCGAGCGCAGTACGGCGTTGTCAGCGCTGGGCGAGGAGGCGAACCCCTTCAGGAACCGGCGGCCGTCCGGGTGTCGCCCCGCTCGCAGCAGGGGCTGACTGTCGTCCGGGAGCGGCTCGATCACCGACGTGGTCGCCGACAGCTCGGTGGTGCACCTTGGTGCGCCTGGTCGTTGCTTACGCACGTGGTCGGTACCGTGACATCCCGCTCGACGCGTTCCTGCTCGTCGTTGCTGGTTTGATCTACGTCGTCTCGCCGATGACTTGGTTCCCGATGGACTGCCGGGTGGTCTGGTCGACGACGCTGCCGTCATCATCTTCGTGGCGAAGACCGTCCGCGAGGAGCTGAAGAAGTTCCGCGCGTGGGAAGCCACGATTGGTGGCGGTCCCGTCGCAGAAGAACCCGACTTCGACTAACGGGCGTCAAGCCTTCACCCGGTCCACCAGTTCCCGCGCCAGCGCGAACGCCGAGGTCGCCGCGGGGGAGGGGGCGTTGCGTACGTGGGTCACGGCGCCGCTGCGCGACAGCACGAAGTCGTCGACCAGGGTGCCGTCACGGCCTACGGCCTGGGCGCGCACTCCGGCGTGCTGCGTGCCGTCGAGCTCCTCGGCGCGCAGGGACGGGACGTACGCCCTCGCGGCGGCGAGCTGACGCCGCCTGCTCGCCGCGGTGGCGACCTCGTCGACGCCGGTGCGCCAGAAGCGGCGGGCGACCCGCCACGTACCGGGCCAGGCGAGGGTCTCGGCGAGGTCGCGGGGGCGCAGCGTGGAGAGCCGGTAGCCGTCGCGCGAGCCCACCAGCATCGCGGTCGGGCCGATCATCACGTGGCCGTCGATCGTGCGGTGCACGTGCACGCCCAGGAACGGCAGCGCCGGGTCGGGCACCGGGTAGACCATGCCGCGCACCACCGGCGTCGCGGTCGGCTTCAACCGCAGGTACGCCCCGCGGAACGGCACGATGCGCGGGTCCGGGTCGGCCCCCGAGACGCGTGCCATCCGGTCGGCCCACAGGCCGCCGCAGGTGATCACCCGGGCGGCGCGCAGGCGGACCGGACCCGTCGGCCCCACCGCCTCGACCACGCAGGAGGCGTCCTCGCGCAGCCCCGTCACCCGGGTCGACAGCAGCACCTCGGCGCCCGCCGCCTCCAGGTCGCGCGCCACCTGACGCGCCACCGCCGCGTAGTCGATGATCCCGGTGCCGGGCGCGTGCAGCGCCGCGATGCCGGTCGCGTTCGGCTCGACCTCGCGCAGCTCCTCCGCGCCGACCCGGCGCAGCCCCGGCACCCGGTTGGCGTGACCCCGCCGCTCCAGCTCGTCGAGCCGGCCGAGCTCGTCGGGACGCAGCGCGACGACCAGCTTGCCGCAGCGCTCATGGGCGATGCCGTGCTCGGCGGCGTAGGCGTACATCATCGCCGCGCCCTCGACGCAGAGCCGTGCCTTGAGCGACCCGGGCTCGTAGTAGAGGCCACCGTGCACGACGCCGGAGTTGTGGCCGGTCTGGTGGGCCGCCACCTCCGCCTCCGCCTCCACCACGGCGACGCGCGCCCCGGGCCGATGCCGCAGCCACTCGCGCGCGCATGCCAGGCCGACGATGCCGCCGCCGACCACCACCAGGTCGTACGCAGCGCTCGAGGACATGGCGTCCATTGTCGCGGCCGTTCCCGCCGCGGCGCAGCGACCCTGAAAGGATGTGGCGCCATGGCTCCCCCGACCGCGCGCGCCCCGCGCACCGACATCCAGGGCCTGCGCGCCCTCGCGGTCGGCGTGGTCGTCGCCTACCACGTGGCGCCGGAGTCGCTGCGTGGCGGATTCGTCGGGGTCGACGTCTTCTTCGTCATCTCCGGCTTCCTGATCACCTCGCACCTCCTGGCCCGCCCGCCCCGGCGCGCGGCCGACTTCGCCGCCTTCTGGGCGCGCCGGGCCCGACGGCTGCTGCCGGCCTCGCTGCTCGTGCTGGCCGTGACGGTGGTCGCGACCTGGCTGGTCGGGCCGGAGACGCTCTGGGACGCCACCGCCCGGCAGGCCGGCGGCGCCACGCTCTACGTCGTCAACTGGTTGCTGGCCGCCGACGCCGTCGACTACCTGGCGGCCGACGACGCCGCGACCGGCGTCCAGCACTACTGGTCACTCGCGGTGGAGGAGCAGTTCTACCTCTTCTGGCCGCTGCTGGTGGGCGCGCTGGCCTGGCTGGCGCGACGCACCGGCGTACGCCCGCAGCTGGTGTGGGCGGTCGGCCTCGGCGCCGTCGCCGCGGCCTCGCTGGCCTGGTCGGTCCACCTGACCGCGACCGATCCGGGTCGCGCCTACTTCGTGACGCCGACCCGGATCTGGGAGCTGGCAGCCGGTGGCCTGGTGGCCCTGGCCCTGCTCGACCGTGACACGAGCGAGCGCTCCGCCGGGGCACGGATCCTCGTCGGCTGGCTCGGCCTGGTCGCCATCGTCGCGGCTGCGGTGACCTATGACTCCGCCACCCCCTTCCCGGGGTGGACCGCGGCCCTGCCGGTCCTCGGCGCGGCCGCAGTGATCTGGGCGCGAACGCCGCAGCGCTGGTACTCACCCGGAGGCCTCCTCGGGCTGCGCCCAGCCCAGTGGCTCGGCGACGTCTCCTACTCGGTCTACCTGTGGCACTGGCCGCTGGTGGTGCTGGTCGGCGTCCTCTCCGCGCCGCTCGGGCTGCTCGACGCGGCCGGCATCGTGGTGCTCACCCTGCTGCTCGCGGCCGCCACCACGCGCTGGGTCGAGGACCCCTTCCGCACAGCCGCCTGGAACGTCCGCACCGGGCGCACCTACCGCTGGAGCGCGGTCGGGATGGCCGGCGTACTCGTCGTCTGCGGAGCCCTCGTGCTGCACGTCGAGCAGCGCCAGGCGGCGGCGGAGGACCGCGTACGGCAAGCACTCGCCAGCGACGACCCGTGCCTGGGCGCCGGGGCGCTCGACCCGTCGCTCACCTGTGACGAGCCGACCGGTGAGCCGGTCCCGTCGCCGGTGCAGGCGGCCGAGGACAAGTCGGAGGCCTACCCGCAGGTGGGCGGCAGGGACTGCTGGTCGTGGAAGCCGGCCTTCAAGCTGGTCACCTGCGACTTCGGTGAGCCCGGCGCCGCCCACGACGTGGTCCTCTTCGGCAACTCCCACGCCGGGCACTTGCTGCCGACGCTGCAGGAGATCGGCGCCGAGCGGGGCTGGCGCACCTCGACCGTGCTGGTCTCCGAGTGCGCCACCCTCGACGCCGACCTGCGGCTCGAGACCCCCGCCCAGACCCGAGCCTGCCGGGCGTGGACCGACCGCGCCGTGACCGAGGTGGTCGAGCGGGCGCCCGACCTGGTGGTCATGTCCAACCGCACCGGCCAGCCGCTCGTCGGCGACCCGCACCGCGCGGCGAGCATCGACGGCTTCGTCGAGGGCTACGAGCGGGTGCTGCGCCGCTTCGCCGACGCCGGCATCCGGGTCGTCGTCGTGCACGACACCCCGGCGCCGGGCGACGGCGGCATCGACTCCGTCCCCGACTGCCTGGCCGCCTCGCTGCCGGAGACCGACCCGTGCGCGGGCGAGCGCTCCGCCTGGGTGGCGCTCGACCCCGACCCGGCGGTGACGGCCGTCCAGCGGATCGACGCCCCGGGCGTGGTCTCCGTCGACGTCAACGACCGGATCTGCGGCCCCGAGCGCTGCGAGCCCGTGGTGGGCGGCGTGACGGTCTACTTCGACAACTCCCACCTCACCGCCACCTTCGCGCGGACCCTCGCACCGGCGCTGGACGAGGCGATCGCCCGGACCGGCCTGATGCCCGGCGCCTGAGCCGATGCCGCTGGGGCAGACTGGACCGGTGCAGGGCGAACAGATCCACGACATCGGCAGGTCCCGCGCGTGGATGGTGTGGACCGTCGCCGTCTCGGTCTACGTGCTGGCGGTCTTCCACCGCAGCTCGCTCGGCGTCGCCGGCCTGCTCGCCGCTGACCGCTTCGGGATCGCGGCGACCCAGCTCGCCTTCTTCACCGTGCTCCAGCTGGTCGTCTACGCCGCCATGCAGGTGCCGGTGGGGGTGATGCTCGACCGGTTCGGCGCCCGGGCCCTGCTCTGCAGCGGCCTGGTGGTGATGACGAGCGCCCAGTTCGCCTTCGCGTTCGCCGACTCCTTCGTCGTCGCCACCGTCGCCCGCGGCTTCGTGGGCGCGGGCGACGCCATGGTCTTCGTGACCGTCGTACGCCTGGTCGCGGTCTGGTTCCGCCCCACGCAGGTGCCGATGACCACCCAGCTCACCGGGTGGGCCGGCCAGCTGGGCGCGGTCGTGGCCGCCGCCCCGCTCACCCTGCTGCTCGACCAGCTGGGCTGGACCCGCGCCTTCGCCGTCACCTCCAGCATCGGCGTCGTGCTGCTGGTCGCGGTCGTCCTCGTCGTCAAGGACTCCCCGTACGCCGTCGTGCGCGAGTCGGCGGAGACCTTGCGGGAGGTCGTCGCCTCGGTGGGGCGCGTGTGGCGCAACCCCGGCGTACGCCTTGGCTTCTGGGTGCACTTCACCACCCAGTTCCCGTTCAACGTCTTCGTGCTGCTGTGGGGCTTCCCGTTCCTGGTCCGCGGCCAGGGCTGGAGCGAGGTCGCCGCCGGCACGCTGCTGATGGCGATGACCGGGTGGGTGATCCTCAGCGGTGCCGTGATCGGCCAGCTCACCGCTCGGCTGCCGCTGCACCGGGCACGGATGGCGATCGTGGTCGTGGTGGCGATCGTCGTCGTGTGGAGCGTGGTGCTGCTCCTCGACGGGCCGGCCCCGGTCGGGCTGGTCCTGGTGATGGCGGCCTGCGTCGCCACCGGCGGCCCGAGCTCGGTGATCGGCTTCGACATCATCCGGACCTTCACGCCGGTGCGGGCGGTCGGGCGCGCGACCGCGCTGGTCAACGTCGGCGGGTTCGTCGCCTCCCTGGTCACCATCGCCCTGATCGGCCTGCTGCTCGACGCGGTCGAGCCGGGCGGGGCCGGCGCCTACGACCTGGCCGACTTCCGGCTGGCCTTCGCCGCGCAGTACCTCTGCTGGGCGATCGGCCTGGTGCAGCTGGTGAGGCTGCGCCGCCTCGCGCGCGCCCACCTCGACCGCACCCACCCGGGCGCGATCGAGGTGCTGCGCTCCGGTCAGGCGTGGCTGCCCGACGACCACCGCCCCTGACATCCGTCATGCCCGAGCCGTGGGAGAAACGTCTGAGGTCATGACACCTGACACTGTCCGAGCCCCGGGAGCCGGGAGAGGCTTGAGCCATGACTGAACGCAACCCCCACGCCGTCGAGGTGGCCGGCCTGCGCCGCACCTACGGCAGCGGCGACGACGCCTTCGAGGCCGTACGCGGCGTCGACCTCACCGTGCGCCCCGGCACCGTCCATGCCCTCCTCGGCGTCAACGGCGCCGGCAAGACCTCCACCCTCGAGGTCATCGAGGGCCTGGCCGCCGCCTCGGCCGGCCAGGTGCGGGTGCTGGGCCTCGACCCCGTCGCCGACCGGCGCGAGGTGCGCCGGCGTACGGGCGTGCTGCTGCAGCGCAGCGGCTTCGTCGCCGACCTCACGGTGCGCGAGACGCTGCAGATGTGGGCCGCCACCGTCACCGACGCCCGCCCGGTGGAGGAGTCGCTGCGGATGCTCGACCTCGAGCGGGTCGCCGACACCCGGATGCGTGGCCTGTCGGGCGGCGAGCACCGTCGCGTCGACCTGGCCTGCGCGCTGACCGGCCACCCCGAGCTGGTGGTGCTCGACGAGCCGACCACCGGTCTCGACCCGGAGAGCCGCCGCGCGGTGTGGCGCCTGGTCCGCGAGCTGCGCGACGGCGGCGCGACCGTGCTGCTCACCACCCACTACCTGGAGGAGGCCGAGCAGCTGGCCGACCAGGTCTCGATCATGCGGGCGGGCGAGATCGTCCGCGAGGGCACCGTCGCCGAGATCATCGCCGGACACCCCTCGGAGATCTCCTTCCGCGGCCACCTCGAGCTGCCCTGGCCCACCGGCGCCGAGGTCAGCCACGACGGCGAGACCACCGTGCTGCGGGTCGCCGACCTCCAGCCCGCCCTCACCGACCTGCTCGTCTCGGCCCGTGCGGCAGGCGTGAGCCTGCCGATGCTGGACGCCCGCAGCGCCACCCTCGAGTCCGTCTTCCTGGCCCTGGCCGCCGACCGTGAAGGAGTAAGGGCATGAGCACCCCCGCTGCCCTGTCCCGTACGACGGGCCTGGCCCGCTTCAACCTGTTGCTGATGGTGCGCAACCGCACGACCATGCTCTACGGGTTCGTGATCCCGCTCGTCCCGCTGGCCCTGCTCTTCGCGGCGCCCGAGCCCACGCCGTTGGCGGGAGTCGCCGGCCTCGGCATCACCTTGGTCATGGCGCTGCTCTTCCCCGGCTACTACAACCTGCTGTCGATGTTCGTCACGCGTCGCGACGAGCTGGTCCTCAAGCGCCTGCGGACCGGAGAGGTCCGCGACGCCGAGATCGTCACCTCGATGGCGCTCCCGGGAGTTGCCATCATCCTGGCCGTGACCCTGCTCAGCATCCCGATCGCTGCGGCCGCGGGCTTCGACCTGCCGCTCAACCCGCTGCTCCTGCTCCTCGGTGTGCTGGTGGCCAGTGGCACCTTCGCGGCTCTGGCCGTGTGGACGGCGTCGTGGACCCGCACCGCCGAGGCAGCACAGCTGACGAGCGGTCCGGTGATGATCGTCGCCCTGGCCGGGATGATGGCGCCGGCCGTGCCCGACTCGGTGGCCCAGTGGCTGGACTACCTGCCGGGCGCGGCGATCAACGACCTGGTGCGGGTGGCCTGGTTCGGGGTGGAGCCGGGTGCTGACGAGGCAACCCTTGGGTTTCTGGCGACCTGGGGTGAGGCGCTGCCGGCGCTCGGGCTCCTGCTGGCTTGGGCAGTCGTGGCGCTGCTTGTCGCGCGGCGCTCGCTGCGCTGGGAGCCGCGCGCGTGAGCCTCAGCGCCAAGTCGCTGCTCGGCTGGTCCGGGCGCACCAACGTGCAGCGGATCGACCTCTACACCCGGTGGTCGCTGCGCGGGCTGGTCCTGCTGCTGATCGTGCTGGGCGCGCTCTCCGCGCTCAGCACGGTCACGACCCCGGTGGCCTTCGCCGTCGTGGTGCTGTACGTCGTCGCACTCGCCCTGGTCGTCGACCGGTGCGTCGTCGCCTTCATGACGCTGTGGTTCGAGCCCGGTCCGCTGCCCTGGCGGTGGCTGGGGGCGCTGGCCGCCCTGCTCGTGCCGGGCATCGCCTGGATCTGGTGGGGCGTCGAGCCCGACGAGCGGTTCGCCACCAGCTACCTGCTGAGCGCGGCCGTGTCGTGGGCGCTCGGTGGGTCCCGGGTGAGGTGGGTGCCGTGGACCGCGATCGCGCTCGCCGCCGCGATCTGCGGCATCTCCGGTTCGTGGATGTGGATCTACGGCGCGGCGGTCTCCGCCTTCTTCGTCTTCTCGGTGCAGAGCTCCCTGTGGGTGCTCGGCGTGGTGCACGAGCTCGACCGGGCCCGTGCCGCGCAGGCCGACCTGGCCGTGGCGGAGGAGCGGCTGCGCTTCTCCCGCGACGTGCACGACGTGATGGGGCGTCACCTCTCCACCATCGCCGTCCAGGCGGAGCTGGCCGCGACGCTGGCCGAGCGCGGCGACGGCCGCGCCGCCGACCGGATCCGGGAGGTGCGCAGCACCGCGCACGAGGCGCTGCGAGAGGCGCGCGCCCTGGCCCGCGGCTACCGTCCCGTCGACCTCGACCAGGAGCTGGAGGGTGCGCGGGCGTTGCTCGCCTCCGCCGGGATCGTGGCCGAGACCGACGTCGCCGACCTTCCCGCCGGGTGGGCCGAGCCGATCGCCCGCGTGGTCCGCGAGGGCGTCACCAACGTCCTGCGCCACTCCCGCGCCTCCCGCGTCTCGATCAGCCACGACGACGGCGTGGTCACGCTGGTCAACGACGGCGTGACCGCGCGGGCGACCACAGGAGAGGACCCTGACGGGAGCGGGCTGCGTACGCTGGCCGCCGACGCCGCGGCCTGCGGCGGGCGCCTCACGTGGGGCGTCGAGGACGCCGACTTCGTGGTGCGGCTGCACCTGGTCGACCCGGAGGAGGCTCGATGATCCGCATCCTGCTCGCCGACGACGAGCACCTGATCCGTGGTGCCCTGGCCCAGATCCTCGACCTCGACGACGACTTCGAGGTGGTCGCCCAGGCCGCCACCGGCCCCGAGGCGGTCGCGGTGGCGCAGCGGCTGCGCCCCGACGTGGCCGTGCTCGACCTGCAGATGCCCGGCCTCGACGGCATCGAGACCGCCACCGCGATCCTGGCCGAGCTGCCCGGCTGCGGCTGCGTGATCGTGACCAGCCACGGGCGGCCGGGCTACCTCAAGCGGGCGTTGGCCAGCGGCGTACGCGGCTTCCTGCCGAAGACCACCTCGGCCACGACGCTCGCCGCGGTCGTGCGCACGGTCCACGCCGGTGGGCGCCACGTCGACCCCGAGCTCGCCGCCGAGGCGATCGCCGCCGGTGACTCACCGCTGACCCCGCGGGAGGCCGACGTGCTCGAGGCGGCCGCCGACGCAGCGCCGGTCGAGGAGATCGCCCGGCGCGTGCACCTCTCCGCGGGCACGGTGCGCAACCACTTGTCGGCCGCCGTCAGCAAGCTCGGCGCGACCAACCGTCACGAGGCTGTCGCCACCGCGCGCCGGATGGGCTGGATCTGACTCAGCTGAGGCTGGGGTCGGAGGTCGGCTCGCCCGTCGGGTCGGGCGCGCTCTCGTCCTCCAGGAAGGCGCCGCCGACCGGATCGGCGTGCCAGTCGAGCAGCCGCCAGCCGGTGCGCGGGTGGCCCTCGACGGTGATCAGGCTGGTGTTGTGCAGCGGCTGCACCGCCTCCGGCCGGCCCATCGCGTCGGCGACCCGGGAGGCGACCCAGGTGCGGATCGCGGCGCCGTGGCTGACCAGCAGCACCGTGTCGTGGCCGCCGCTGGTGGCCACCTCGACGTCGGCGTCGTAGCGCTCGAGGAACTCGTGGCCGGTCTCGCCGCCAGGCATCCGCAGGTCGAGCTCACCGGTGACCCAGCTGCGTACGGTGCGCAGGTAGCCCCTCACCGACTCCTCGTCGGTCGCCATCTCGAAGTCGCCCGCGCTGATCTCGTGGATGCCGGGCAGCTCCACCGGCGCCAGCGCCTGGCTGTCGGCCGTCGGCGCGGCGGTCTGGTGCGTGCGTACGCGGGTGGAGACCACGACGTGCTGCACGCCGCGGTCGGCCAGGGCGCGCGCGGCGGCCCGCGCCTGCGCCTGCCCGAGGTCGGTGAGCTCGAGGCCGGGCTGGGCCGTGTCGAGCGCGCCCGCGACGTTGCCGTACGTCTGACCGTGGCGCATCAGCAGCAGGCGGATCGGGCGCGGGGTCGAGAGGCTCACCCCGTGAGCGTAGCGGGGTCGGCGTGGGGAGGGCCGGGCTCAGCCGGGGTCGGTCAACCCTGTCGCCCGCAGGTCGGCGATGACGCCGGCCGGGTCGCTCGTGACCACCGACGTCAGCCAGCGTCGCGCCCCGGGCAGGTACTCCTCGGCGCGGGCCTGGTCCACGACCCCGCTGCCGTCAGCGAGCACCGCGGCGACCGCCTCACGCGGCTCCCCGTCGAAGGCCCGCCGCGTGGCGAGCAGCAGGTTGACCGCGCCGATCGCCCCGCCCGCTCACCGCCGCAGCGACGGAGACGGAGTACGGCGTCTCCCGGTCGAGGGCCGCGTCGAGCCACCCCGCGACCTCCTCAGGCCGTACGTCCACGCCCCCCGCCGCCCGGAAGTGCAGCGCCAGCTCTGCTGCGGCGACCTCGTCGGCCGCGCGCGCCCAGCTGCCGGCGATCCCGCCGGGCAGGTCGGTCGGCACCTCGACGTGGACCGCGACCTCGTCGCCCAGGACTCCCTCGCCGCGGGCGGCGTCGACCGCCGCCACGACGCGGCGGGCGTTGCCGGCCAGGTCGTCGACGTCACGCAGCGCCACCTGCACCGCGCGGACGTCCAGCCCGAGCCGCGCGGCCAGCCCGAGCGGGCCGGCCACGGCCCCGGCGCCGGTGGTCAGCACCACCCGCAGCGGGTGGGTGACGCCGCGCAGCAGCGGCAGGTCGGTGTCGCGCACGGCGAGCGCGCCGGCGCTGCCGTCGCGCAGCGCGGCGTGGGCCGCGGTCGCCTCGGGGTCGGGGCGGCGTCGGGGGTCAGGAGGGTGGCGTCGTCGACGAAGGCCGACCAGGCGGGCGGGACGGGCGGTGTCGGCACGGCGGGGGAGGGCGCGTCACTCATGTGGCGAGCCTAACGAGCCGTGACCCCCGCCCAGCCGGGCCGGGCGGGCGCCTGCGCATACTCGTCGGATGACTTCTCGGGCCCTCGACCCCACCAGCCGACGCGCGCTCGTCGTCGTCCCGGTCATCCTGGCGCTGCTGTCGATGATCGGCCCGTTCAGCATCGACACGCCCTTCCCGGCCTTCTCCGCGATGGGGCGCGAGCTCGACGCCAGCACGACCCAGCTGCAGCTCGTCGTGACCTGCTACATGGCGGCCTTCGCGGTGATGAGCATCTTCCACGGACCGCTCTCCGACGCCGTGGGTCGACGCCCGGTGCTGATCGGCGGGCTGGCCGTCTACGTGGTCGGGTCGATCGGCGCCGCCTTCTCGCCCGACCTCACGACGCTGCTCGCCTTCCGCGTGCTCCAGGGCCTCTCGGCGGGGGCGGCGACGATCGTGAGCCGCACCGTCATCCGGGACGTCTTCTCCGGCGCGCAGGCCCAGCTCCTGATGAGCCGGGTGGCGATGATCTTCGGCCTCGCCCCCGCCATCGCCCCGGTCGTCGGCGGCGCGGTGCTCCAGCTCGGGTCGTGGGAGTGGGTCTTCGGCTTCATGGCCGTGCTCGGCCTCTTCCTGATCGCTGCCGCGGTGCTGGTGCTGCCCGAGACGCACCCGCCGTCGCGGCGCACGCCGCTGCGCCCGGTGGAGATCGTGCGGGGCCTGGCGATGGTCTTCCGGATCCCTGCCTTCCACCGCGTCGCGTGGTCGGGGACCCTGCTCTTCGGCGCCCAGTTCCTCTACATCGGCGGCGCCGCCATCTTTGTCGGCGAGCTGCTCGGCCTGGGCGAACTCGACTTCTGGGTGCTCTTCGAGCCGATGATCGTGGCGATGACGTCGGGCTCGTGGATCTCCGGCCGGGCGGCCGGCCGGATCAGCGGACGGCGCCTGGTGAGCGGCGGCTTCACGGTCGCGCTGGCCGGCGGCGCGCTCGGCGTCGCCCTGACCGCGAGCCCGTGGGGCGACCGCGCCCCGTGGGCGGTGCTGGGATGCGCGGTGGTCGCGCTGGGCTCCGCGATGGCCTACCCGACGCTGCAGCTGATGGCGCTCGACCTGTTGCCCGAGCGCCGGGGCGCGGTGATGTCGGGCTCGACCTTCGTCACGTTGCTCTTCAACGCCACGGTGGCGGCCCTGCTGGCCCCGCTGCTGGTGACCTCCACGCTCGCCTTCGCGATCGCCTCGCTCGTCTTCGTGGTGCTCGGGCAGCTCTGCTGGTCGTGGCACCTGGCCGTCGAGGACCGGTTGGTCGAGGCCCGCGTCGACCCGGACCACGAGGCGCCGGAGGAGCTGGAGCCGACCGACTCGATGTGAGTCGGCCTCGCTCCTAGACCCGGAGGGCCTTGGATTTCCTGCGACACGGGGCAGGATGGGGCCATGGTGAAGCCCCCGCCGACCGACGACGTCGACGAGTCCGCCCTGCGCGTCGGTCCGCCAGCCGAGGCAGCGGCCGGGGTGACGGGCGTACGCGTGGCGCTGGAGCACGCGACCGGGCAGATGGGGGTGCCCCGCGCGGCGGTGGCGCTGACCAAGCTCAACCAGGTCGACGGCTTCGACTGCCAGGGGTGCGCGTGGCCCGACCCGGCGCCCGGCGAGCGGCACCACGCCGAGTTCTGCGAGAACGGCGCCAAGGCCGTCGCCGAGGAGGCCACCCAGGCCCACGTCGGCGCCGACTTCTTCGCGGCGCACTCGGTCGAGGAGCTGCGCGGGCGCAGCGAGTACTGGCTGGGCAAACAGGGTCGCATCGTGGAGCCCGTCGTGCTGCGCCCCGGCGCCAGCCACTACGAGCCGATCGAGTGGGGCGAGGCGTTCGCGCTCGTCGCCGAGCACCTCAACGCCCTCGACGACCCGACCGCGCGTCGTTCTACACCTCCGGCAAGGCCTCGAACGAGACCGCGTTCGTCTACCAGCTCTTCGCCCGCTCCTTCGGCACCAACAACCTGCCCGACTGCTCCAACATGTGCCACGAGTCGAGCGGCGACGCGCTGCACGAGACCATCGGCGTCGGCAAGGGGTCGGTGACCCTCGACGACGTCCACGAGGCCGAGCTGATCGTGGTGATGGGGCAGAACCCGGGCACCAACCACCCGCGCATGCTCAGCGCCCTCGAGGTGGCCAAGCGCAACGGCGCCCGGATCGTCTCCATCAACCCGCTGCGCGAGCCGAGCACGATGCGCTTCAAGAACCCGCAGAAGCCGCGCGGCGTGATCGGCAAGGGCACCGAGCTGGCCGACCTGCACGTGCCGGTGCGGATCAACGGCGACCTGGCGCTCTTCCAGGCGATCGGCAAGGCGCTCGTCGAGGCCCACGACCGCGGCGAGGAGGTGCTCGACGACGACTTCATCGCGGGCCACACCGTCGGCTTCGAGCGGTGGGCCGACCACGTCCGCAGCCTCGACCCCGACGTCGTACGCCGCGCCACCGGCCTCGACGAGGCGACGGTTGGCGCGGTGGTCGAGGAGTTCAAGCGGTCGCGGCGCACGGTGATCTGCTGGGCGATGGGCATCACCCAGCACAAGAACGCGGTGGCGACGATCAAGGAGATCGTCAACGTCGCGCTGGCGCAGGGCAACATCGGCGAGCGCGGCGCCGGGCTCTGCCCGGTGCGCGGCCACTCCAACGTGCAGGGCGACCGCACGATGGGCATCTGGGAGCGCTCGCCCGACTGGTTCCTCGACCGGGTGGACGCGGAGTTCTCGATCACCTCGCCGCGCGAGCACGGCCTCGACACGATCGCCACCATAGAGGCGCTGCGCGACGGCCACCTCGACGTCTTCTTCGCGATGGGCGGCAACTTCGTCTCCGCGGCCCCCGACACGGCGGTCGTCGAGGAGGCGATGGGCAACGCCGCGCTCACGGTGCACGTCGCCACCAAGCTCAACCGCTCGCACCTCGCGCACGGGCGGACCGCCCTGATCCTGCCGCCGCTCGGGCGCAGCGAGAAGGACATGACCGGCGGCCAGCTCCAGAGGATCACCGTCGAGGACTCGATGTCGGCGGTGCACGCCTCCCGCGGCCCGCTCGAGCCCGCGTCCGAGATGCTGCGCAGCGAGGTCGACATCGTCTGCTCGTTGGCACTCGCGACGCTGGGGGAGGACCACGTCGTGCCGTGGGACGCGATGCGGCGCGACTACACCGAGATTCGAAAGCGCATCGGCCGGGTCGTGCCCGGCTGCGACGGCTACGAGGAGCTGGTCGACCGGCCCGGCGGCTTCACCCTGCCGCACCCGCCGCGCGACTCGCGGACCTTCCCCACGCCGCAGGGCAAGGCGGTCTTCTCGCCGTCGCCGCTGGAGGTGCTGGAGGTGCCTGAGGGTCACCTGCTGCTGCAGACGCTGCGCTCCCACGACCAGTTCAACACCACCATCTACGGCCTCGACGACCGCTACCGCGGCGTGACCGGTGGGAGGCGCGTGGTCTTCGTGCACCCCACCGACCTGCGCGAGGCGGGGCTGGCCGACGGTGACCACGTCGACCTGGTCTCGGTGTGGGGCGGCGTCGAGCGTCGCGTGCACGACTTCCGGGTGGTGCCCTACGACCAGCCGCGCGGGTGCGCCGCGGCCTACTACCCCGAGACCAACCCGCTGGTGCCGCTCGACCACATGGCCGACGGCTCTCGCCAACCGGCGTCGAAGTCGGTCGTCATCCGCCTGGTGCCACGAGGAGGGCAGTCGTGACCAACCCCGAGCGTGACCCCGGCGAGCAGGTGCTGACCTGCGGCGAGGACGTGACCGTGGAGGTGCTCACGCCGCGCGAGGTGCCGCTGGGTGGGCCACGGGCGATGACCGTGCGGCGTACGCTGCCCGCCCGCGACCGCTCGCTGATCGTGCCTGGTGCTTCGTCGACCACTACGGTCCCGACCCGGTCACCGAGACCGGCGGGATGAACGTGCCGCCGCACCCGCACATCGGGCTGCAGACCGTGAGCTGGCTCTTCACCGGCGAGGTCGAGCACCGCGACTCCACCGGCGTGCACGCGATGGTGCGGCCGGGCGAGTTCAACCTGATGACGGCCGGGCGCGGGATCAGCCACTCCGAGGTCTCCACCCCCGAGACGGAGATCCTCCACGGCGTGCAGATGTGGGTGGCGCTGCCGGCCGACTCCAAGGACGTCGAGCCGGGCTTCGAGCACTACGTCCCCGAGCCGGTCCGCGGTGAGGGCTGGGAGGCCCGGGTCTTCGTCGGCTCGCTGCTGGGGGAGAGTTCCCCGGTGCGTACGTTCACCCCGCTGCTCGGCGCCGAGCTGCTGCTCGACGCGGAGAGCGCGCTGGTGCTCGACCTGGACCCGACGTACGAGCACGGGTTGCTGCTGGACGCCGGCACGCTGACCGTGGGCGACGAGGACGTCGAGCCCGGCGAGATGCTCTACCTCGGCACCGGCCACCACCGGATCACCCTCTCCGCGGGGCAGGCCGTGCGGCTGGTGCTGATCGGTGGGCCGCCCTTCGGCGAGCAGATCTTGATGTGGTGGAACTTCGTCGGCCGCACCCAGGAGGAGGTCGTCGCTGCACGCGAGGAGTGGCAGCAGGCCCTCTACCGCGACGGCCAGCTGGTCGACGACAGCACCCGGGTGGTGCCGGGTCGCTTCGGCGTCGTGCCCGACCAGCACCTACCTCCCATTCCGGCTCCGGTGATGCCGGGCGTACGGTTGCGACCGCGGAGCTGATCCGCGCCTCGACCCTGCCGTCCGACCTGACCCGGAGCCCGCATGACCCACCCCACCAGCGTGGTCGGTGACGACGGCCTCGCGCGCTGCCCGTGGGCGGTGGGTGACGCGCTGATGCGCGACTACCACGACGCGGAGTGGGGCGTACGTGTGCACGGCGAGGCGAGGTGGTTCGAGCGACTGACGCTCGAGGCCTTCCAGTCGGGGCTGTCGTGGCGCACGATCCTGGCGAAGCGACCGGCCTTCCGGGAGGTGTTCGCCGACTTCGACGCCGACACGGTCGCGGCCCTCGACGACGCCGACTTCGAGCGCTTGATGGCCGATGCCCGGATCGTGCGCAACCGCAGCAAGATCACCGCGACCCTGGTCAACGCCCGAGCCGTCGTCGCGCTGCGGGCCGACGGGGGGTTGGAGGAGCTGATCCTCGCCCACGCCCCCACCCGCGAGGTGGTGCCGCAGGCGGAGACCACCTCGGCGGAGTCGGTTGCCTTGTCGAAGGCGCTCAAGAAGCGCGGGTTCACGTTCGTCGGACCGACCACCATGTATGCCTTGATGGAGGCCTGCGGCCTGTTCGACCCGCACCTGCCCGACTGTCACCGTCGTGGGGCTGCCGTGGGTGGTGCCGGCGCTGGTGCGGCGCGGTGATCCGCGGACTGACCGTCCTGCTGCTGTGCCAGGTGGTGGGGGAGCTGCTGGTCGAGCTGGCGCACCTGCCGGTGCCCGGGCCGGTGGTGGGCATGGTGCTGCTCTTCGGCTGGCTGCAGTGGCGTCGACCGGCGGCCGACTCCGGCACGATGCGCGCGGCGGACGGGCTGCTCAAGCACCTGCAGCTGCTCTTCGTGCCGGCCGGGGTGGGGATCGTGACCCACCTCGCCGTGCTGCGCACCGAGGCGCTCCCGATCGGGTGTCGCTGGTGGTGTCGTGGCTGGTGGCGCTGGCCCTGGTCGGCTGGATCGTCCAGGGCTTCGGTCGTCACCACCCGGAGCCCGGCGTCGAGGGCGGCGTCGAGGGCGACGGTGACGGCGCGGCGGCGGGAGGTCGCGATGCGTGAGGCACTGACCTCGCCGGCCGCGCTGGTGCTGCTCACGCTGCTGAGCTATCGCCTCGGGCTGTGGCTGCGTCATCGGACCCAGGGCCACCCGGCTGCGCAGCCCGTGGTCGTCGGGATCGCAGGCACGGCGCTCGGCATCACGCTGCTCGACGTCGACTACGCGGCGTACGCCGACGCAGCCACCCTGGTCAGCTTCTGGCTGGGCCCGGCCACGGTGGCGCTCGCGGTGCCGCTGCACCGGCAGGTGCGGCGGATGCGCGGGTGGTCGGACCGATGCTGGTGGCGATCCCGCTCGGCGCTGCGGTCTCGATCGCGACCGCGTACGCCTTGGTGCTGCTCCTCGGGGCAGCGAGACGCTGGCGCTGACGATGGCGCCGAAGGCAACGACCACCCCGGTCTCCATCGCGCTGGCCGAGCAGGTGGGTGGGTTGGCGCCGCTGACCGCCGTGGTGACGATCACCGCGGGCATCCTCGGCGCGGTGCTGGGGCCGACGGTGCTGACGCTGCTGAGGGTGCGGGACCACCGAGCGCGTGGCCTCGCGATGGGCGCGGTCTCGCACGGCATCGGCACCTCGCGCTCGCTGGTGGAGGACGAGACCGAGGGCGCCTTCGCCGGGCTGTCCATGGGTCTCACTGCCCTGGCGACCAGCGTGCTGCTGCCGCTGGTGCTGTGGCTCGTCGGCCTGGTCTGACCAGTCAGGGGTCGCCGAGCGTGACGGTCGGGCCGCCGGTGACGAGGAAGGTCTCGCCGTGGGGTCCGGTCCAGAGGTGGTCGGGAGGATGGCCCGGCCTGTTGTTCGGATCTCCGGGTGGGTCAGCTGCGGGATCGGTCAGCACGACGTAGCGCCAGCGGCCGTCGGTCTTGGCGCGGTGGTGGCGTCGGCACAGGGGCGCCAGGTTGTCCGGCGTCGTGCCGGGCTTGGCCGGGCCAGACGGGGCGTCGGGGTCCCACGGGATCACGTGGTCAAGGTCGCCGGATCTGGCGTCGCGACCACAGAACGGGAAGACGCAGCCGCGGTGCCGCAGGACCACGTGCTCGCGCATCCGGGTGGCGGGTCGTGCCGCGGGCTCCACGGGGCGTCGGCCAGGTCGAGGACCGGGGTGACCGTCACCCTCGTGACCCCGGACCACTGCTTGAGGAGGTCGCTGGTGATCGGGCCGAGCCGCTCCACCTCGGCGACCGCGGTGTCGTCCGACCCGCTACCCGCGGCCAGCGTGGCCAGGTCGGCCAGGGAGGCGTGGACGTACAGCTTGAGTGCCTGCCTCGGTCGTCCGCGACCGGTCTTGGACGCAGCGGCGTCGGCGGCGGCGAACCCGAACGCGAGCTGGTCGACACCTTCGCGAGCGAGCGAGAGCAGTGCCTTCACCCGCCGCGCCCCGACTGTGTCGGCGTCCCCGGCGCCAGCCAGGGCATCGGCGTCGGCGCTGATCCGGTCCATCACCTCACCAAGGGCCACGGTGTCACCGACAGCGGTCAGCTGGCTGGTCCCGGCCCAGCCACGCGGGTGAGTCAGGTCGACGTCCCACTTCGCCCGCTCGGCGGCTTCCTTCTCCTTCTGGCCTGCGGGGTCGACGCGGGCCACCGCGAGCGCGATCAACCGGTCCAACGCCGCCGCGCCGATCGAGCCAGCGGCGCCGATCATCTGCCGGTCGACCCACCGTGCTGCCTCCAGCGACAACGACCGGGTGGCGGTCGCGATCCGGCGGGCCTTCCACACGGCGACCTCGAGGGCCTGGACCTGGTCCCACAGCCGCGGCAACCGGTGCACCAGATCCACCGTGTCAGCCAGCAACGACTGCGCAGCTGCCGGCGAGACCCGCAGCACCCCCGCCAACGGCTCCGCGGTGAAGGCCGCCACCCCCGGCGTACCCGCACCGCCCGGGAACTCATCGGCCGACAGCACCCCGCCTTCACCGAGCGCGGGGTGGCTGACCACCCACGCGTAGACCAGCTCAAGCTCCTCGGCCTCCGCGGCCGCGATCAGCTGCCGGTGCGCACCCAGCTCACGCAGCAGCTCGGCGGCAGTGGCCGAGTCGGCGGGGCGGGTGGTGGCTTCCATGGGTCAACCCAACCAGTGGCCGCCGACAGTTTTGATCGCGCAACGGGTGCTGCTTCACCAGGTTCGGCATTGATCAGCGGTTGGAGCCCACAGCCGCCTTGTCGCTCCCCCGGATGATCCAGTCGACGTGGTCGGCGACCTCGTCCCCGCCCGTCACGTCGAGCTGCTGCGGGCCTCCAGATGTCGCGGCGACGGGCTCGTGGGGGATTCTCGGACGCGACGGCAGCTGCGTACATGGGTCGACCGTGGCCCAGCATGTCGACCGCTGAGGCGATCCAGCGCGTCCGCGACTCCTTCCCGTCAGGTCACCTGACTCACTAGGGTGCCGGGATGGAGCCCATCCACGCCTTCACCGACGACGCCCTCGGCACCGACGACGCGGTCGGACTGGTCACGCGCCTGCAGCGTGGCGAGGTCTCGTCCAGCGAGCTCGTCGAGGCAGCGATCGCCCGCATCGAGTCCGTCGACGCCGAGCTCGGCGCCGTCGCGGTCCGCGACTACGGCCGCGCCCGGGTCCGCGCCCAGGGCGCGCAGCGCGGCTGGTTCGCCGGCCTCCCCATGGTCCTCAAGGACAACGTCGACGTCCGCGGCCTGCCGACCCAGGAGGGCACCGACGCCTTCGTCGCCAAGCCCAGCCCGGTCAACGGCGACGTCGCCCGCCTCTTCCACCGCCTCGGCGCGGTCAACCTGGCCAAGACCCGGCTCTCCGAGTTCGGATTCTCCGGCGCCTGCGACCACCCGCGCCAGGGCCCCGTCCGCAACCCGTGGCACCGCGACCACTACGCGGGCGCCTCCTCCTCGGGCGCGGGCGCCCTGGTCGCCACCGGGGCGGTCCCGCTGGCCCACGGCAACGACGGGGGTGGCTCGATCCGCATCCCGGCCGCCGTCAACGGCCTGGTCGGCCTCAAGCCCACCCGCGGGCGCGTGCCCTCCGACGCCATGACCCGCCAGATGCCCGTACGCATCGTGGCCGACGGCGTCCTCACCCGCTCGGTCCGCGACACCGCCGCCTTCCTGCGGGAGGCGGAGAAGGTCTACCGCGACCCGCGGCTGGCCCGGTCGGCGACGTGACCCGCCCGATCGACCGGCCGCTGCGGATCGCCGTCGTCACCGCCGGCATCGGCCGCGAGGCCACCCCCGAGGTGCGCCGCCTCACCCTCGAGACCGCCGCCCACCTCGAGGCCCTGGGGCACCACGTCGAGGAGGTCGACCCGCCGGTCCCGGACTGGTTCGCCGACGCCTTCCTCCTCTACTGGTCGATGCTCGCGATGTACCTGGTGCGCACCGGGCCGCGCGCCCGCGGCACCTCGTGGGACTCGACCAAGCTCGACAATCTCACCCTCGGCCTGGCGCGGCACTGCCGCCGCAACATCGCCAAGTTGCCCGGCGCCATCGCCGCCATGGGCGCCTCGCAGCAGGCCTCCAAGCGCCACTTCGCTGCGTACGACGTCACGCTCACGCCCACGCTGGCCACCGAGACGCCCACGGTCGGCCACCTCGACCCGACGCGTCCCTACGAGGAGGTCATCGACCGGCTCATGGACTGGGTGGCCTTCACGCCGCTGCAGAACGCGACCGGCGACCCGGCCGTCAGCCTCCCGCTGGCGACCACTGCCGCGGGGCTCCCGCAGGGGATGCAGCTGTGCGGAGGGTGGGGCCAGGAGGCCCTCCTGCTGCAGCTCGCGCTGCAGCTCGAGGAGGCTCGTCCGTGGCCCCGGATGGGCGCCTGACCAGCGGCGACGACACCCGCGGGTCCGGCAGGTGGGGGGCGATTTTGCACGGTGCAAGGACCTGTGTAATCTTCTTCCTCGTTGCCCCTTTAGCTCAGTCGGCAGAGCGTCTCCATGGTAAGGAGAAGGTCTACGGTTCGATTCCGTAAAGGGGCTTGGGAAAGAGTTGGCCGCCCCTCACGGGGGCGGCGCTCTCCCGGTGGCGGGGTAGCTCAGGTGGTTAGAGCACACGACTCATAATCGTGGTGTCGCGGGTTCGAGTCCCGCCCTCGCTACGAAGCCTGATCTCCATCAAGCCGGTAGCATCGGCAAAGGCATCACACCAGCATTCGACTAAGGACTTCCCGTGGCCAGCAAGAGCTCTGACGTTCGCCCCAAGATCACCCTTGCGTGCGTGGACTGCAAGGACCGCAACTACATCACCAAGAAGAACCGTCGGAACGACCCCGACCGTATGGAGATGAACAAGTTCTGCCCGCGCTGCCGCAAGCACACCGCGCACCGCGAGACCCGCTGACGCGAACAGACTTTCCGCACAGACCCGCCCGACGCGCTCGGGTGGGTCTGTCGCTATTTTGGAACACATGACTCTCGACTCCTCGCTCGTCGGGCGGACCTTCCCGCCGACAGCCGAGCACCACGTCACGCCTGAGTCGATCGCGGCCTTCGCCGCCGCGGCCGGGGGAGCCCCTGCCGAGGTGGCACCGCCGACCTACCCGATCGTCCTGGCGTTCGAGGCGATGCAGACGTTCCTCGACGCCGAGCAGGTCCCGCTGCACCGGATCGTCCACGGCGAGCAGCGCTTCACGTACGCCCGCCCGATCGTCGCCGGCGACACCCTGGTCGCGACGCTCGAGGTCGCGCGGCTGCGCCAGATCGGCGGCAACGACATCATCGGCACCCTGAGCACCGTCACCGACGCCGCGGGCGAGCTCGTCTGCACCGCGACCGCCACCCTGGTGCACCGCGGCGAGGCCACCGAGGAGGACGCATGAGCGCCGACCAGCCCCTCCTGCCGGCCGAGGGCGCCGAGCTCGGGCCGCGTACGTTCGCCATCACCCGCGCCGACCTGGTCGCCTACGCCGAGGCGAGCGGCGACCACAACCCGATCCACCAGGACGAGGCCGTCGCCCACTCCGTCGGACTGCCCGGCGTGATCGCCCACGGCATGTACACGATGGCGCTGATGGCCCGCGCCGTCACCGACTGGTTCCCCGGCGCCGAGGTCCGCGAGATCGGCTCGAAGTTCACCGACCCCGTCGTCGTCCCCGCCGAGGGCGCGGTCGGCGTCGAGGTCTCCGCCTCCGTGAAGAGCGTCACCGAGGAGGACGGCCGCGACGTCGTCAGCCTGGCCCTGCTGGTCACCAGCGGCGGCGCCAAGGTGCTCGGCATGCCGAAGGCCGTCGTCGTGCTGCCCGGCGACGCGCAGGAGTCCGGTGCCTGAGGTGCGCCTGGCCGACCTGACCACGCTCCGTCTGGGCGGTCCCGCCGCCGACCTGGTCGAGGCCACGACGGAGGCCGAGCTGGTTGCTGCCGTCGCCGAGGCCGACGAGCGCGGCATCCCGGTCCTGCTCGTCGCCGGCGGCTCCAACCTGGTCGTCTCCGACGCCGGCTTCGCGGGCCGCGTCGTGCGGATCGCCACCCGGGGCATCTCCGCCGACGTCGAGCCCCACGACGCCTCCTGCGGTGGCGCGGTGCTCAAGGTCGCCGCCGGCGAGGTCTGGGACGACCTGGTCGCGCACGCCGTCGCCTCGGGCTGGAGCGGCGTCGAGGCGCTCTCCGGCATCCCCGGCTCGGTCGGTGCCACGCCGGTGCAGAACGTGGGCGCCTACGGCCAGGAGGTCGCCCAGACCATCGCCCAGATGCGCACCTACGACCGCGTCGAGAAGCGCCAGCGCACCTTCTCCGCCGCCGACTGCGGCTTCTCCTACCGGCACAGCCGCTTCAAGGCAGAGCCCGACCGCCACCTCATCCTCGAGGTCACCTTCCAGCTGCCGACGGCGTCGCTCTCCGCGCCGGTCGCCTACGCCGAGCTCGCCCGCACCCTCGGCGTCGACGTCGGCGAGCGGGCCCCGGCCGCCGACGTACGCCGTGCCGTGCTCGCGCTGCGCGCCGGCAAGGGGATGGTGCTGGACGCGGCCGACCACGACACGTGGAGCGCCGGCTCGTTCTTCACCAACCCGCTGCTGAGCGCCGAGCAGGCCGCGGCGCTGCCCGAGGGGGCGCCCCGCTTCGCGCAGCCGGACGGCTCGGTGAAGTCGAGCGCGGCCTGGTTGATCGAGCACGCCGGCTTCGCCAAGGGGTTCAGCCCGGCGGAGGTCGAGGGCCGCGTCAGCCTCTCCACCAAGCACACCGCTCGCCCTGACCAACCGGGGCGGTGCGACGGCCGACGACCTGCTCACCCTGGCGCGCACCGTGCGTGACGGCGTCGAGCGGGCCTTCGGCGTACGCCTCGTCAACGAGCCGGTGCTCGTCGGCCTGACGCTCTGAGCCGAGCCGACTTCAGCGGTGCGTGAGCCCGTCCACCAGGTCGGCCAGCACCTGGGGAGCGGAGTACATCGGCCAGTGGCCGCTGTCGATGTCGACGTAGTCGAGCCGCTGGGCGGCCGCCGCCTCCGGCACCTCGCCCGCCTCGACCCACGAGCGGGCCTGGTCGGGGGTGTACTCCGGGCAGACCAGCGTGAGCGGGACGCCGTGGCGCCGCTCGTCGCGGTAGCGGACCTCGGCCGAGGTGACGGCGTGCGGCACCGGGTGCATGCCGGAGGCGATCCGGGCGCGGGCCTGCGCGTCGAGGTCGACCGTGTCCGGTCCCTCGAAGGGTTCCCACCCGGGGAAGGCGACCTTGCCGCGCTTCGCCGGGAAGAAGTCGGCGTACGTCGTGCCGTCGGTCGCCGGGAAGCCGCCGACGAGTGCGACGGCGGCGACCTGGTCGGGGCGTCGGTCAGCAGCCAGCCACGCCAGCGTGCTGGCGGCGGAGTGTCCGACGACGAGCGGGGGAGCCTCGGCCGACTCGACCGCCGCGACCACCGCGTCGACCTGGTCGTCGAGCGTCGCGTCCGGGTGGTCGTCCCCCTGCCCGGGCAAGGTCAGCGCGCTGACCTGGTGGCCACGGGTGGTGAGCTGGGCGGTGACGGCGTCCCAGGCCGAGGCGTCGAGCCACAGACCCGGGACGAGGACGATGTCCATCGTGGGGGTCGTCCCTCCTGGTCGGGGATGGTTCTTCGACCCTAGGGGGAGACGCGGCCGGTCGGCCAGAGGGCTGGTTTGACCTACTGGACGCCGGACCAGTCCTCCGGGCTGCTCGGGGTGCTCGAGCTGTCCAGCCCCATGGAGGCACCGAAGGCGAAGAGGAGCATCACGGCCAGGAAGGTGAGCACGATGATCGCCGTGCCGATGATGCCGAGGATCTTGCCCGCCTTGATGGAGCCGGCGTTGCTGTAGCGGCCCGGGTAGGCCTTGACGTCGTTGTCGGCGCTGGCGCCCATGACCCAGGCGACCGGCGCCAGGAAGCCGCAGCAGACGAGGCCGAGGATGCCCAGCACGAGGACGGTGGTGCCCCGCGGGTGGGCGACCGGTCCGCCGCCGAGCCCGCCGACGGCGTAGGGGTCGTAGCCCGGCTGCTGGCCGTGGCCGGGGTCGCCGTACGGGTTGGGCGGGGTGCTCGGGTCGCTCACGGAGTTCCTCTCGTCTGCTCGGTCGGGACCATGGTGGTGCACGCCGGCGACGCGTGGAGGCAGAACGGCGAAGCCGGTGGGCACCGGCTCGCCGAGGCTGCGGCCGTCGTCCGACGGCCGCAGGGCTCAGTAGCCGTCGTAGTAGACGCTCTCCGACGAACCGACCGAGACCGCGAAGGCGATGAACGCGATGATGGCGATGATCCCCAGGACCAGGATGACCGAGCCGATGATGCCCATGATCTGGCCGGCGCGCGCCTGGTCGCGGCCGCCGAGCTGGCCGTTGGAGGCGTCGATCTCCTTGACCGCCTTGCTGCCCATGACCCAGGCGAAGGGGGAGAGGACGAGGCCGATGCCGCAGGCGATCACCAGGCTGCCGAGGCCGATGATGCCGAGCACCATCGACGTGGTGGCCGACGGGTGGTTGGGCTTGGCCGGCGCGAGGCCGCCCTGGCCGTAGCCCTGCGGGTATCCCTGACCGTACGCCGGCTGCTGCTGCCCGTACCCGGGCTGCTGCCCGTACGACGGCTGCTGGCCGTAGCCAGACTGCTGCTGGCCGTAGGGCGACTGCTGGCCGTAGGGCTGCTGGTCGTACGGGTTCTGCGCCGGGGGAGTGCCGTAGGGGTTCTCCTGGCCGGAGGGGTTGGTGGGGTCGGGCTGCTCACCGTAGGGGTTGCTGGGGTCGCTCATGATTTCCTCTCCGTGGTGCGGCCCTCGCCGCTGCTGTCGGCCTCGCTCAACCAGAGGTCGATCTCGGCGAGTACGGAGTCTCTCACCGAGTTCGGCGCGCGGGACGCCCGCACCGACATTCGGGCGAGCTCGGCGAGCTGGTCGTCCTCGAGGTCGTGCGCGGCACGCATGGTCGCGTACTGCCCGGCCAGCTGCGACCCGAAGAGCAGCGGGTCGTCGGCGCCCAGCGCCACCGTGGCCCCGGCCTCGAGCAGCTGGGGCAGTGGCACCGAGCTCAGGTCGGGGTAGACGCCCAGCGCCACGTTGGAGACGGGGCAGACCTCGAGGGCGATCCCGGCCTGCACGATCCGGTCGAGCACCTGCGGGTCCTCCGAGGAGCGGACGCCGTGGCCCAGGCGTGTGGGCCCCAACGAGTCGAGGCACGTACGCACGTGGCTCGGCCCGAGCAGCTCGCCGCCGTGCGGCACCAGCGCGAGGTCGGCGCGTCGGGCGATCTCGAAGGCACCGCGGAACTCGTCCGTCCGGCCGCGGCGCTCGTCGTTGGAGAGACCGAAGCCCACCACGCCCCGTCCGGCGTACTGCGCGGCGAGGCGGGCCAGCGTACGGGCGTCGAGCGGGTGGCGGGTGCGGTTGGCCGCGATCACCACCGCCATCCCCAGCCCGGTCTCGCGCGACGCGTCCTCGACCGCGTCGAGCACCAGGTCGGTGAAGGCGGTGATGCCGCCGAAGCGTGCCGCGTAGCCGCTCGGGTCGACCTGGATCTCCAGCCAGCGCCCGCCGTCACGGACGTCGTCCTCGGCGGCCTCGCGCACCAGGCGTCGTACGTCGCCCTCCGTGCGCAGCACCGAGCGGGCCACGTCGTAGAGGCGCTGGAAGCGGAACCAGCCCTTCTCGTCGGCCGCGGAGAGCTGCGGGGGCCAGTCCTCGACCAGTGACTCCGGGAGCGTGATGCCGTCGCGCTCCGCGAGCTCGAGCAGGGTGGCGTGACGCATCGAGCCGGTGAAGTGGAGGTGCAGGTGCGCCTTGGGAAGCGCGCGGATGTCACGAGCCATGGCCAGACGCTACATGCGTCCGGAAACGCCGCAGGGGCGCCCCGGGTGGGACGCCCCTGCGGGAGGCAGCCGAGGCTGCCGGTGGCTCAGGAGAAGAGCTTCTGGATGCGGGTGATGCCCTCGACCAGGTCGTCGTCGCCCAGGGCGTACGAGAGGCGCAGGTAGCCGGGCGAGCCGAACGCCTCGCCGGGGACGACCGCGACCTCGGCCTTCTCGAGGATGTACTCGGCCAGGTCGGCCGAGGAGTCGATGACCTTGCCGTCGTAGGTCTTGCCGAGCAGGCCCTTCACCGACGGGTAGGCGTAGAAGGCGCCCAGCGGCGTGGGGCAGTAGATGCCCTCGACCTGGTTGAGCATCTCGACGATCTTCTTGCGGCGGCGGTCGAAGGCCACCTTCATCTCGTCGACGGCGGCGAGGTCGCCGGAGACCGCGGCGATCGCGGCGCGCTGCGACACGTTGGCCACGTTGGAGGTGGCGTGCGACTGCAGGTTGCCGGCGGCCTTGATGAGGTCGGTCGGGCCGATGATCCAGCCCACCCGCCAGCCGGTCATCGCGTAGGTCTTGGCGACACCGTTGACGACCACGCAGTTGTCGGCGAGGAAGGGGCAGAGCACGGGCAGCGAGCCCGTCTCGACGTCGTCGTAGACCAGGTGCTCGTAGATCTCGTCGGTCAGCACCCAGAGGTTGTTGTCCTCGACCCACTGGCCGATCGCGCGGATCTCGTCGGCGGTGTAGACCGCGCCGGTGGGGTTGGAGGGGGAGACGAAGAGCAGGACCTTCGTACGCTCGGTGCGCGCCGCCTCGAGCTGCTCGACGGTGACCTTGTAGTCCTGCGTCTCGTCGGCGAGGACCTCCACCGGCACGCCGCCGGCCAGGGCGATCGCCTCGGGGTAGGTGGTCCAGTAGGGGGCCGGGACGATGACCTCGTCACCCGGGTCGAGCATCGCGGCGAAGGCCTCGTAGATCGCCTGCTTGCCGCCGTTGGTGACGAGCACCTGGGCGGGGGTGACCTCGTAGCCGGAGTCGCGCTTCGTCTTCTCCACGATGGCCTGCTTGAGCTCGGGCAGGCCGCCCGCGGGGGTGTAGCGGTGGTTCTTCGGGTCGCGGCACGCGTCGACCGCGGCGTCGACGATGTACGACGGGGTCGGGAAGTCGGGCTCGCCGGCGCCGAAGCCGATCACCGGACGTCCCTCGGCCTTGAGCGCCTTGGCCTTGGCATCCACCTTCAGCGTCGCGGACTCGGCGATCGCGGCGATCCGGGTGGAGACGCGCTTGTCACGAGGGGTGCTGGCGGGGTTGGGGGAGGAAGTCTCGGTCATGGACACATCGTAGGGCGTTTGGACGAGACCCGAGCAGCCCCGTACACTCTCCGACTGGTGGTTCTCCCACATGCTGATCCCTGCCCCTCAACCGGCAGGAATGAGCGGGGGATCCGTCGGAGGGCACTAGCTCAACTGGCAGAGCATCGGTCTCCAAAACCGAAGGTTGGGGGTTCAAGTCCCTCGTGCCCTGCAACAGCAGGACTTGTCCGAGGCAGGAAACTCGTAGCACCAGCATCGAAACGTCATCGAAACCATGGAGGGCAACGTGTCGGACGCCAAGGCTCACGAGCCTCGCGCTGAGAAGGGCACGAGCCGCACCAACCCGGTGACGTTCCTGCGCCAGGTGATCGCAGAACTGCGCAAGGTCGTCTGGCCGACGCAGAAGCAGCTCGTGACGTACTTCATCGTCGTGATGGTCTTCGTCGTCGTGATGATGACCCTCGTCTCGCTCATGGACCTCGGGTTCGGACGTCTGGTCTTCTGGGCCTTCACCGGCGGCACCAACTGACCGAGGCCTGGCAGCCTGAGCGCGACCAGCAACCAGTGAAACCAAGTGACGGAGCAGCACGTGTCTGAGCACAACGACTCGCCGGAGCCGACCGAGGCCGACCTCGAGGCGACCGAGTCCATCGACGACGAGGCCACCGAGGGCGGTGACGACGTCGACGTCGACGTGACCGACGAGGTCGCGACCGACGAGGAGACCGACACCGACGACGAGTCCGCCGAGGAGCCGGCCGAGGAGGTCGACGCGCTCGAGGCGTTCCGTCGTGAGCTGTGGGCCAAGCCCGGTGACTGGTACGTCATCCACACCTACTCCGGCATGGAGAAGCGTGTGAAGGCGAACCTCGAGAACCGCATCCAGGCCCTCGACATGGGTGAGTACATCCACGAGATCGTCGTGCCGACCGAGGAGGTCGCCGAGATCAAGAACGGCCAGCGCAAGATGGTCACCCGCACCGTCCTGCCCGGCTACGTCCTGGTCCGCATGGACCTCACCGACGAGTCCTGGTCGGCCGTGCGCCACACCCCGTCGGTGACCGGCTTCGTCGGCAACGCGCACAACCCGGTCCCGCTCTCCATGAGCGAGGTCGAGTCGATGCTCGCCCCGAGCGCCGTCGCCGTGGCCGAGGCCGAGGCCGAGGCCGCCTCGTCCAAGTCGTCGGGCAGCGCCGCCGCGAAGAAGCCGGTCGAGGTCGCCGACTTCGACGTCAACGACTCCGTGATGGTGGTCGACGGTCCGTTCGCCACGCTGCACGCGACCATCACCGAGATCAACGGTGAGTCCCAGAGGGTCAAGGCCCTCGTCGAGATCTTCGGCCGGGAGACCCCGGTCGAGCTGAGCTTCAGCCAGATCCAGCGGGTCTGAGGCAACCAGCGCCGCCGGCCGTGCGGCAGTCGTCGAATTCCTCCCTCCGGGGTGGAAATGCGAGACTGTCCGACGGTCGGCGCTGCCGTGTGAACGGCATCCGCGCCAGCGTCGCGTCTGCGGCGTGAGCAACACCCAGGTGGCAGAGCCCGTCGGGAGGCATCCCGGTCCGGCTCGACAAGACCACGACGTCACGATCAGAAGGATCAAGAAATGCCTCCCAAGAAGAAGATCGCAGCCCTGGTCAAGGTCCAGCTCCAGGCTGGCTCCGCGACCCCGGCTCCGCCTGTCGGTACCGCCCTCGGTCCGCACGGCGTCAACATCATGGACTTCTGCAAGGCGTACAACGCCCAGACCGAGTCGATGCGCGGCAACGTCATCCCCGTCGAGATCACCATCTACGAGGACCGTTCGTTCACGTTCATCACCAAGACCCCGCCGGCCGCTGAGCTGATCAAGAAGGCCGCCGGCCTGGCCAAGGGTTCGGGCGTCCCGCACAAGGAGAAGGTCGGCAAGCTGACCAAGGACCAGGTTCGTGAGATCGCGCAGACCAAGCTGCCCGACCTCAACGCCAACGACATCGACGCAGCGATGAAGATCGTCGAAGGCACCGCCCGCTCCATGGGCATCACCACCGACTGATCCTCCCTCCCCGAACCACATCCCGTGGCAGAGCCGCGCTGGCTCACTGACCACACTGGAAGAAACGAGTAACCAGACATGCAGCGCAGCAAGAGCTACCGCGAGGCCGCGGCCAAGTTCGACAAGAACGAGGTCTTCTCGCCCTTCTCCGCGATCAAGATCGCCAAGGAGAACAGCAAGAAGAAGTTCGACGAGACCGTCGACGTCGTCATGCGCCTCGGCGTTGACCCCCGCAAGGCCGACCAGATGGTCCGCGGCACGGTCAACCTGCCGCACGGCACCGGCAAGACCGCCCGCGTCCTCGTGTTCGCCAACGCCGACAAGGCCGAGGCTGCCCGTGAGGCCGGCGCCGACTTCGTCGGTGGCGACGACATGATCGAGAAGGTCCAGGGCGGCTGGCTCGACTTCGACGCCGTGGTCGCGACCCCGGACATGATGGGCAAGGTCGGCCGCCTCGGTCGCGTGCTCGGTCCCCGCAACCTCATGCCGAACCCGAAGACCGGCACCGTGACGCCGGACGTGGCCAAGGCCGTGTCCGACATCAAGGGCGGCAAGATCGAGTTCCGCGTCGACCGCCACTCGAACCTGCACTTCATCATCGGCAAGGCCTCCTTCTCCGAGCTCCAGCTCGCCGAGAACTACGCCGCTGCCCTCGACGAGGTCCTGCGTCTCAAGCCGGCCAGCTCCAAGGGCCGCTACATCAAGAAGATCTCGCTCTCCACGACCATGGGCCCCGGCGTCCTGGTCGACACCAACCGCGTGAAGAACGTGGCTGTGGAGGACGAGGCTGGCGAGTGATCCTCTGATCACCGCAGACTCTGCGACGAGGCCGGTCACGCGACGCGTGGCCGGCCTCGTGCCATTTCTGGCGACGTGCCGTGCCCGGAACCAGTGAGGACCGGCCACCTGAGGGTGGCCGGTCCTCACCGGCTGCGGGAGTGCTCGGCGTCGGTCGACCTCCCACCGACCGACCGAAGCCGTGGGATCACTCCACGAAGACTCGCTCGTCCACCAGGTCCTCCGAGACCACCGAGCCCTCGGGCACGAAGCGGCCGCTGGTGAACTGCTTGCGGAACTCCACCTCGGCGCCGGTCCGGCCGGAGCGGTTCTTGTCGACCGTGAGCACCGAGTACTCGCGGAAGTTCGCGCCGTTGTTCGCCGCGTACAGCAGGTGGTGCCGGGCGACGATGTCGGCCTTGTTGGAGAGGATCAGCACGACGTCGGCCTCGTACGCCAGTGCCGTCGACCCCTTCATGTTGCGGGCGCGCATGCGCTGGCCCGGTTCGAGGCCGGCGCGGTCGGAGGCGGAGATGCTCAGCACCGGGCACTCGAACTCGATGGCGATGTCCTTGAGCCGCTCGGTCACGTGGGTGACGGCCTGCTCCTCCGCCATCTGCTCGCGCGGGCGGACCTTCTGGAGGTAGTCGATGACGACCAGCGGCGGCTCGCCGTGCTGGACCATGACCTCCTTGATGGTCCGGGCGATCACGTCGAGGTTGGTCGAGGTGGTCGTCGACCGGTGCACGTGGAGGCGCGGGGCGAACTCGGAGACCGACGCCAGGGCGTCCAGGCCGCCGTTGTAGCGGCTCAGGCGCTCGGGCAGGCCACCGGCGCCGCCGTCGGTGCCCTCGAAGGCCGCACGGACCTGGTAGACGCTGGCCGGGCTGTGCGGCGCGTGGTCGGCGGCCTCGGCGGCGATCATCTTCTGGACCAGGACCTCGGCCTCGAGCTCGAAGGAGAAGAAGACGACCGGCTGCCCGGCCTTGGCGCACTGCCGTGCGATCTGCAGGGCGAAGGTGGTCTTGCCCTCGCCCTGGGAGCCGGCGAGGAGGTTGAGGGTGCCTGCGCGCAGGCCACCGCCGAGCGCGTCGTCGAGCAACGGGAAGCCCGTGCCCCAGATCCGGACGTCGGCCTCGGGGGAGCAGGCGGTTGTCGACACGCTCCAGCACTTCGTTGAGGGGAGTCAGCATCGGGTCCACGCCACCGATTGCAACACGCAACGCCGATGACCGTGGGAAAACTGTCAGACTGAGGGCCGGTGAGGCTCGCCACCACCTACCAACCACGCGTGGATTTTGTTCAGCCCGCCGCGCTGGTCTAGTGTCACTCCTCGTAACCAGAGACCGCCGGTGGTCGCTCTGCTCGCAAGGGTGGGGATGACCTAAGGTTCCGCAGCTGCGGACGGCCAGCGCAGGTGAACAGAGCAGGATGATCTCGATCGTCCATCACGCCCTGGGCTCCTGTGCCCGGGGCGTTCGTCGTTTCAGGGGCCAGCCGGTACGTCTTCGAGCGTAGTCCGGAAGGAGACCCATGGCGCGGCCAGAGAAGGCAGCAGCCATCGCGGACATCGTTGAGTCATTCAACGGTTCCGCAGGTGCTGTGCTGACCGAGTACCGCGGTCTCACCGTGAAGCAGCTGCAGGAACTGCGGCGCTCCCTCGGCGAGAACGCCAACTACGCCGTGGTCAAGAACACGCTGGCCAAGCTTGCCGCCAACGAGGTGGGCATCACCGGCTTCGACGACCTGCTCACCGGCCCGACCGCCATCGCCTTCATCGAGGGCGACGTGGTCGAGGCGGCGAAGGGTCTGCGTGACTTTGCCAAGGCAAACCCCGCCCTTGTCATCAAGGGCGGTGTCCTGGACGGGAACATCCTCGACGCCTCCGAGATCGCCAAGCTGGCCGATCTCGAGTCGCGCGAGGTCCTGCTCGGCAAGATGGCTGGCGCAATGCTGGCCTCCCTGTCGCAGGCCGTCTACCTGCTCAACGCCCCCATCTCGCAGGCTGCCCGGCTCGCCGGCGCCCTGCAGGCCAAGGCCGAGCAGGACCCCTCGATCCTCGCAGGTGGTGCCGGCGCGCCGGCCGCTGCCGAGGACGCTCCGGCTGCCGACGAGGCCGTCTCGGAGGAGGCTCCCGCTGCGGAGGCTCCCGCCGAGGCTGCTGACGAGGCTGCCGAGTCCACCGACGCCTGATCCCAGGCCGACGTACACCACCTGAAACCCCCGGTCGGACCGACACCGGTCCGGCCACCGAATGGAAGGAATCGCCCACCATGGCGAAGCTCAGCACCGCAGAGCTCCTCGACGCGTTCAAGGAGATGACCCTCATCGAGCTCTCCGAGTTCGTGAAGGAGTTCGAGGACACCTTCGGCGTCACCGCCGCTGCCCCCGTCGCCGTTGCCGCTGCTCCCGCCGCTGGCGGCGCCGCTGGCGGCGAGGCTGCCGAGGAGAAGGACGAGTTCGACGTCGTCCTCGAGGCCGCTGGTGACAAGAAGATCAACGTCATCAAGGAGGTGCGCGCCCTCACCGGTCTCGGTCTCAAGGAGGCCAAGGAGCTGGTGGAGTCCGCCCCCAAGGCTGTCCTCGAAGGCGCCAACAAGGAGGCCGCTGACAAGGCCAAGGAGGCGCTCGAGGGCGCCGGCGCCACCGTCACCCTCAAGTGACGTCTGGTTCTCCTTGCTCGTCAGAGCACCGCTCCTCGTGAGCACCGCGAAGGCGGTCACCCGCAAGGGTGGCCGCCTTCGTGCGTACGCGGCCGCTCGTCGCGTCAACCGGGCGCCTCGCCGCGGCGCTGCTTGACCCGGACCCCTCTCGGGGGTAATCATCGTGGCCGTCACCCGGAGTGGGTCCGCGGGAACGGTCAAATGTTCTTGCGTGTGACCCAACTCCCTCCTCGCGGGTCTTGGTGGCGACCCCCTTCGTGGGATAGGCTCCTTCTTTGCGCCTGCCCTCATATGCTCTCGCCCTGTCCGGAGGGGTGTTGTAGTGGTCGGAGGCGCCACTCACCTTCAGCGATGATTTCGAAGGACGCACATCTTGGCCGCGCGCAGCTCCGCTGGTAATCCCCGTCGCATCTCTTTCGCAAAGATCAACGAGCCCCTCGAGGTTCCTTCGCTCCTGGCTCTCCAGACCGACAGCTTCCACTGGCTGATCGGCGACGAGACCTGGGACGCGACCGTTGCTGCCCGCAAGGCAGCCGGCGAGGACGTCTCCGAGAAGTCGGGGCTCGAGGAGATCTTCGAGGAGATCTCTCCGATCGAGGACTTCAACGACACCATGTCGCTGTCGTTCGAGAACCCTGTCTTCGTGGACCCGAAGTACACGGAGGAGGAGTGCAAGGAGAAGGACTTCACCTACTCCCGACCGCTCTACGTCTCCGCCGAGTTCATGAACAACACGACCGGTGAGATCAAGGCCCAGACGGTCTTCATGGGTGAGTTCCCCATGATGACGAAGAAGGGCACGTTCATCATCAACGGCACCGAGCGTGTCGTCGTGTCCCAGCTGGTCCGCTCGCCGGGTGCCTACTTCGAGCGCACCGCGGACAAGACCTCCGACAAGGACATCTACACCGCCAAGGTCATCCCCTCGCGTGGTGCCTGGCTCGAGTTCGAGATCGACAAGCGCGACCTGGTCGGCGTCCGCCTCGACCGCAAGCGCAAGCAGAACGTCACCGTCCTGCTCAAGGCCCTCCAGGCGCTCGCGTCCGAGGAGGACTACGAGGGCGAGCCGTACGACTACGAGTCGGTCATGGCCGAGCTCCGTCAGTACGAGTCGATCCAGCTGACCGAGGAGAAGGACAACACCCAGGGTCCTGACGACGCGCTGCTGGACATCTACCGCAAGCTCCGTCCGGGCGAGCCGCCGACGCGTGAGGCTGCCCTCACCCTGTTGAAGAACTACTACTTCAACCCGAAGCGCTACGACCTGGCCAAGGTCGGTCGCTACAAGATCAACAAGAAGCTGGGCCTCGACGAGGCGTTCGACCAGCAGACGCTGACCATCCAGGACGTCGTCGCCGCGATCCGCTACATCGTCCAGCTGCACGCCTCCGGCGTGCCGACGGAGCCCGTCGACCTCGTCGACGCCCAGGGCAACGTCGTCATCGGCCACGACGACAAGCCGGTCAAGGTCGCCGCCGACGACATCGACCACTTCGGCAACCGCCGCATGCGCACCGTGGGCGAGCTGATCCAGAACCAGCTCCGCACCGGTCTGGCCCGCATGGAGCGCGTCGTCCGTGAGCGCATGACGACCCAGGACGTCGAGGCCATCACGCCGCAGTCCCTGATCAACATCCGCCCGGTCGTCGCGGCGCTGAAGGAGTTCTTCGGAACCTCGCAGCTCTCGCAGTTCATGGACCAGACCAACCCGATCGCGGGCCTGACGCACAAGCGTCGCCTCTCCGCGCTCGGCCCCGGTGGTCTCTCCCGTGACCGCGCCGGCATGGAGGTCCGAGACGTCCACCCGTCGCACTACGGCCGCATGTGCCCCATCGAGACCCCTGAAGGCCCGAACATCGGCCTGATCGGTTCGCTCGCGTCGTACGGTCGCATCAACCCGTTCGGCTTCGTCGAGACCCCGTACCGCAAGGTCGAGGACGGCGTCGTCACGGACAAGATCGACTACCTGACCGCCGACGACGAGGACCGTTACGTCATCGCGCAGGCCAACGCCGCGATCGACGACGACGGCCGCTTCGTCGACGAGCGCGTCCTGGTCCGTACGAAGGGTGGCGAGGTCGCCGAGATCCTGCCCGGCGACGTGGACTACATGGACGTCTCGCCGCGCCAGATGGTGTCGGTCGCGACTGCCCTGATCCCGTTCCTCGAGCACGACGACGCCAACCGCGCGCTCATGGGCGCCAACATGCAGCGTCAGGCCGTTCCGCTGATCACCTCCGACAGCCCGCTCGTCGGCACCGGCATGGAGTACCGCGCCGCGGTCGACGCCGGTGACGTGATGGTGGCCGACAACGCCGGTGTCGTGAAGTCGGTCTCGGCCGACCTCATCGAGACCATGAACGACGACGGCACGTACTCCTCGTACCGCCTGGCGAAGTTCCGCCGGTCGAACCAGGGCACCGCGATCAACCAGCGCCCGCTGGTCAGCGAGGGTGACCGCCTCGAGGTCGGTACGCCGATCGCCGACGGCCCCTGCACCGAGAACGCCGAGATGGCGCTGGGTCGCAACCTGCTCGTGGCCTTCATGCCGTGGCAGGGCCACAACTACGAGGACGCCATCATCCTGAGCCAGCGCCTGGTTCAGGAGGACCTCCTCACCTCGATCCACATCGAGGAGCACGAGGTCGACGCCCGCGACACCAAGCTCGGCCCCGAGGAGATCACCCGGGACATCCCGAACATCTCCGAGGAGGGTCTGGCCGACCTCGACGAGCGCGGCATCATCCGCATCGGCGCCGAGGTCACCACCGGTGACATCCTCGTCGGCAAGGTCACCCCCAAGGGTGAGACCGAGCTGACCCCGGAGGAGCGCCTGCTGCGCGCCATCTTCGGTGAGAAGGCCCGCGAGGTCCGCGACACCTCGATGAAGGTGCCGCACGGTGAGTCCGGCACGGTCATCGGCGTCCGCGTCTTCGATCGCGAGGAGGGCGACGAGCTGCCGCCGGGCGTGAACCAGCTGGTTCGTGTCTACGTGGCGCAGAAGCGCAAGATCTCCGTCGGTGACAAGCTCGCCGGTCGTCACGGCAACAAGGGCGTCATCGCCAAGATCCTGCCGATCGAGGACATGCCGTTCATGGAGGACGGCACCCCGGTCGACGTGATCCTGAACCCGCTCGGTGTGCCGCGTCGTATGAACATCGGCCAGATCCTCGAGCTCCACCTCGGCTGGCTCGCCAAGCAGGGCTGGGACCTCAACCTGTCCGACGACCAGTCGGACGCCGCCTGGAAGCAGCGCCTCATCCGCATCGGTGCGGACAAGGCCGAGCCGGGCACGAAGGTCGCCACCCCGGTCTTCGACGGTGCCCGTGAGGACGAGATCGTCGGTCTGCTCGACGCGACGCTCCCGAACCGCGACGGCAAGCGTCTGATCGACTCCACCGGCAAGGCCCGTCTCTTCGACGGCCGCTCCGGTGAGCCGTTCCCGGACCCGGTCTCGGTGGGCTACAAGTACATCCTCAAGCTCCACCACCTGGTCGACGACAAGATCCACGCGCGCTCGACCGGCCCGTACTCGATGATCACCCAGCAGCCGCTCGGCGGTAAGGCCCAGTTCGGTGGCCAGCGCTTCGGTGAGATGGAGGTCTGGGCGATGGAGGCGTACGGCGCTGCCTACGCGCTCCAGGAGCTTCTGACGATCAAGTCCGACGACGTGCCCGGTCGCGTCAAGGTCTACGAAGCCATCGTGAAGGGCGAGAACATCCCCGACTCCGGCATCCCTGAGTCGTTCAAGGTTCTCATCAAGGAGATGCAGTCGCTCTGCCTCAACGTGGAGGTGCTGTCGCAGGACGGCTCCCCGATCTCGTTGAAGGACGAGGAGGACGACGTCTTCCGCGCCGCGGAGGAGCTCGGCATCGACCTGTCCCGTCGCGAGCCCAGCTCCGTCGAAGAAGTCTGAGAAGGTAGGGAATCAACACAGTGCTCGACGTCAATTTCTTCGACCAGCTCCAGATCTCGCTGGCCACCGCGGACTCCATCCGCGAGTGGAGCCACGGCGAGGTCAAGAAGCCGGAGACCATCAACTACCGCACCCTGAAGCCCGAGCGCGACGGACTCTTCTGCGAGAAGATCTTCGGTCCGACCCGGGACTGGGAGTGCTACTGCGGCAAGTACAAGCGCGTCCGCTTCAAGGGCATCATCTGTGAGCGTTGTGGCGTGGAGGTCACCCGCTCCAAGGTGCGTCGCGAGCGGATGGGCCACATCGAGCTGGCCGCGCCGGTCACCCACATCTGGTACTTCAAGGGTGTCCCGTCGCGTCTCGGCTACCTGCTCGACCTCGCCCCGAAGGACCTCGAGAAGGTCATCTACTTCGCGGCGTACATGATCACCTCCGTCGACGAGGAGGCGCGTCACCGCGACATGTCCTCCCTCGAGAACAAGGTGCAGCTCGAGCGCGAGCGTCTCGAGAAGCGTCGCGACTCGATGATCGACGACCGCGCGAAGAAGCTGGAGGAGGACCTGGCTGCCCTCGAGGCCGAGGGTGCCAAGGCCGACCAGCGTCGCAAGGTCAAGGACGGCGCGGAGCGCGAGATGGCTGCGGTCCGCAAGCGCTCCGAGAACGAGATCGCCCGCCTCGAGGAGATCTGGAACACCTTCAAGAGCCTCAAGGTCCAGGACCTCCTCGGTGACGAGATCCTGTACCGCTCGATGAAGGACTGGTTCGGCAAGTACTTCGAGGGCCACATGGGCGCCACGGCGATCCAGAAGCGCCTCCAGGACTTCGACATCGCCGCCGAGGTGGAGTCGCTGCGCGACACCATCGCCAACGGCAAGGGCCAGAAGAAGGTCCGCGCCCTCAAGCGCCTCAAGGTGGTCGACGCCTTCCGCAAGACCGGCAACCAGCCGATCGGCATGGTGCTCGACGCCGTTCCGGTGATCCCGCCGGACCTGCGCCCGATGGTCCAGCTGGACGGTGGCCGCTTCGCGACCTCCGACCTCAACGACCTGTACCGCCGCGTGATCAACCGCAACAACCGGCTCAAGCGCCTGCTCGACCTCGGTGCGCCGGAGATCATCGTCAACAACGAGAAGCGGATGCTCCAGGAGGCTGTCGACAGCCTCTTCGACAACGGCCGTCGCGGTCGCCCGGTCACGGGCCCCGGCAACCGTCCGCTCAAGTCGATCTCCGACATGCTCAAGGGCAAGCAGGGTCGCTTCCGTCAGAACCTGCTCGGAAAGCGCGTCGACTACTCGGGTCGTTCGGTCATCGTGTCGGGTCCGCAGCTGAAGCTGCACCAGTGCGGTCTGCCCAAGCAGATGGCCCTGGAGCTCTTCAAGCCGTTCGTGATGAAGCGTCTCGTCGACCTCTCGCACGCGCAGAACATCAAGTCCGCCAAGCGGATGGTGGAGCGCGCGCGCCCGGTCGTGTGGGACGTCCTCGAAGAGGTCATCACCGAGCACCCGGTGCTGCTCAACCGTGCACCCACGCTGCACCGCCTCGGCATCCAGGCCTTCGAGCCCCAGCTGATCGAGGGCAAGGCCATCCAGATCCACCCGCTCGTCTGCACCGCGTTCAACGCAGACTTCGACGGTGACCAGATGGCTGTCCACCTGCCGCTGTCGGCGGAGGCCCAGGCCGAGGCTCGCATCCTGATGCTCTCGACCAACAACATCCTCAAGCCGTCCGACGGTCGCCCGGTCACGATGCCGACCCAGGACATGATCATCGGTCTGTTCTTCCTCACCACCGACCGTGAGGACGAGCAGGGCGAGGGGCGTCTCTTCTCTCGCAGGCCGAGGCGATCATGGCGTTCGACCGCCGCGAGATCTCGCTGCAGTCGAAGGTGAAGATCCGTCTGACCGACTACGTCGCCGAGATCGGTGACGAGCCGGCCACGGCGATCGTCGAGACCACGCTGGGCCGCACGATCTTCAACGACACGCTCCCGGCCGACTACCCCTTCGTCAACGAAGAGGTGGGCAAGAAGCGTCTCGGGTCGATCGTCAACGACCTGGCCGAGCGCTACACCAAGGTCGAGGTCGCTGCCTCGCTCGACGCCCTCAAGGACGCCGGTTTCCACTGGGCCACCCGCTCGGGTGTCACCGTGTCGATCGACGACGTGACGGCTCCGGCCGCCAAGGCGGAGATCCTGTCGGGCTACGAGGCGCAGGCCTCGAAGGTCCAGCAGCAGTTCGAGCGTGGTCTGGTCACCGACGAGGAGCGCCGTCAGGAGCTCATCGAGATCTGGACCCAGGCCTCCAACGAGGTCGCCGAGGCCATGGCGAAGAACTTCGACCGGTCGAACCCGATCTACATGATGGTCGACTCCGGTGCCTCCGGAAACATGATGCAGATCCGTCAGGTCGCCGGCATGCGTGGCCTGGTGGCGAACCCGAAGGGCGAGATCATCCCGCGCCCGATCAAGGCCAACTTCCGTGAAGGCCTGTCGGTGCTCGAGTACTTCATCTCGACCCACGGTGCTCGCAAGGGTCTCGCCGACACCGCGCTGCGTACCGCCGACTCGGGCTACCTGACCCGTCGTCTGGTGGACGTCTCGCAGGACGTCATCATCCGTGAGGACGACTGCGGCACCGAGCGTGGTCTCGCCAAGGTCATCGGTGAGGTCCTGGAGGACGGCACCGTCGTCCGCCACGAGAACGCCGAGACCGCCGCGTACGCCCGCTCGGCTGCCACCGAGGTCGTCCACCCGACCACCGGCGAGGTCCTCGCCGCGCCGGGTGAGGACCTGGGTGACGTCAAGATCGGCGAGCTGGTCGAGGCCGGCATCACCGAGGTCAAGGTCCGCTCGGTCCTCACCTGTGAGGCCCGCACCGGTACCTGCGCCAAGTGCTACGGCCGCTCGCTGGCCACCGGCAAGCTGGTCGACATCGGTGAGGCCGTCGGCATCATCGCGGCCCAGTCGATCGGTGAGCCCGGCACGCAGCTCACGATGCGTACCTTCCACACCGGTGGTGTGGCGTCGGCCGACGACATCACGCAGGGTCTGCCCCGCGTCGTCGAGCTCTTCGAGGCCCGCACCCCGAAGGGCATGGCGCCCATCTCGGAGGTCGCCGGTCGCGTCGAGATCGAGGACACCGACAAGGCCCGCAAGGTCATCGTCACCCCCGACGACGGCTCCGACAAGGTCGAGTACCCGGTCTCCAAGCGTTCGCGCCTGCGCATCGCCGACGGTGACCACATCGAGGTCGGCGACCTGCTGACCTTCGGTACGCCCGACCCAAGGAGGTCCTGCGGGTCCTCGGTATCCGCCGGGCGCAGCAGCACCTGGTGGACGAGGTCCAGCAGGTGTACCGCAGCCAGGGTGTGTCGATCCACGACAAGCACATCGAGATCATCGTGCGCCAGATGCTCCGTCGCGTGACGGTCATCGAGTCCGGTGAGACCAACCTGCTGCCGTCCGACCTGGTCGACCGCTCCCTCTTCGAGGAGGAGAACCGTCGCGTGGTCTCCGAGGGCGGCAAGCCGGCCTCGGGTCGTGCGGAGCTCATGGGCATCACGAAGGCCTCGCTGGCCACCGAGTCGTGGCTCTCGGCCGCCTCCTTCCAGGAGACGACCCGAGTCCTCACCGACGCGGCGATCAACGGTCGTTCGGACTCCCTGCTGGGTCTGAAGGAGAACGTGATCATCGGAAAGCTCATCCCGGCCGGTACCGGTCTGGAGCGCTACCGCAACATCCGCGTCGAGCCGACCGAGGAGGCCCGTGCGGCCGCCTACCAGGTCACCGGCTACGACTACGACTACGACTTCGGTCAGGGTGGCGGCCAGGCCGTCGCGCTGGACGACTTCGACTTCGGTTCCTACCAGAACTGAGTCGTCGCCCGCAGTCACCCGTGAGGGTCGGCTCCACCTCGGTGGGGTCGGCCCTCGCGGCATTTCCGGTGGGAAGTCGCTGCCTCAGGACCACCCTGCGACAATCGACCCGTGCCCGCCTCCCCGCCCGTCCAGCCAGTGCCCGCCCCGACCGTGCCCGCCCCGACCGTGCCCGCCCAGACCGACGTCCTCGTCGTCGGCGCCGGTCCCGCCGGATCCGGTGCTGCCGCGTGGGCGGCCCGCCACGGCATGGAGACCCTGCTCGTCGACGCGGCCGTCTTCCCGCGCGACAAGACCTGTGGCGACGGCCTCACGCCGCGCGCCATCCACGAGCTGCAGGCGCTGGGGCTCACCGACTGGGTGAGGGGCCACACCGTCAACCACGGCCTGCGCGCCCACGGCTTCGGCCAGACCCTCGAGCTGAACTGGCCCGACGTCAAGGGCTCCGACCTGCCGACCTGGGGCTCCGCGGTCGCCCGCACCGAGTTCGACGACCACCTCCGGCGTACGGCCGTGGCTTCCGGCGCGACCTGCGTCGACGGGGCACGCGCGGTCGACGTCGTGATGGAGGGCGACCGGGTCTCCGCGGTCGTCCTCGAGACCACCGGCCCCGACGGCAGGCAGCGGGTCGAGGTCCGCTGCCGCTGGCTGGTCGTCGCCGACGGCGTACGCTCCCCGCTCGGCAAGCGCCTCGGGCGCGAGTGGCACCGCGACACGGTCTACGGGGTCGCGGGCCGGTCGTACGTGAAGTCCGAGCGCAGCGACGACCCGTGGATCTCCTCGCACCTCGAGCTGCGTGACGAGGGCGGCAAGGCGCTGGCCGGCTACGGCTGGATCTTCCCGCTCGGCACCGGCGAGGTGAACCTCGGCGCCGGCGCGCTGGCCACCGCCAAGCGCCCCGCCGACATCGCGGTCAAGCCGCTGATGCGCCACTACGCCGACCAGCTGCGCGACGAGTTCGAGCTGCACGGCGACCTGCGCGCCGAGGCCTCCGCGCTGCTGCCGATGGGCGGCGCGGTGAGCAACGTGGCCGGTCGCAACTGGGCGCTGGTCGGCGACGCCGCCGGCTGCGTCAACCCGCTCAACGGTGAGGGCATCGACTACGGCCTGGAGACCGGCCGCGTGCTGGCCGAGCTGCTCGCCGTCCACGGCGAGGACGACGGCTACTCGCTGGCCGAGGCCTGGCCCGCGCTGCTGCGCGAGAGCTACGGCGAGTCGTTCTCGATCGCGCGCCGCCTCGCGGGGATCGCGACCGTGCCGAAGGTGATCACGGCGTTGGGCCCGATCGGCATGCGCTCGGACCTGCTGATGACGCTGGCGCTGCGCTGGATGGGCAACCTCGTCACCGAGGAGGACCGCGACCGGGCGGCCCGCGTGTGGCGCTGGGCCGGTCGCCAGTCGATCGCCCGCGACGCCAGGCCGCCGTTCTCCTGACAGCGCACCTCGGCACGACGACCATGGGTGCCGTGGCACGCAGGGACCTGACCTACCGCACGGCGTTGACGCTGGGGCGGGCGGCGCTGCGCGCCCTGGACGCCCGCGTCGAGGTCGTCGGCGTCGACAACATCCCGACCACCGGTCCGGTCATCATCGCCTCCACCCACGTCTCCTACGGCGACATGCTGCCGATCGCGCTGGCGGCCCGCGGGCGGGGGCGTCTGCCCCGTTTCATGTCGCGGTACGACGTGTGGCACGCCCGCGGTATCGCGCGGCCGATGACCGCCATGGGCCACATCCCCGTCGACCGGGCCGCGCCGGCCGCTGCGTACCTTCAGGCGCGACGCCTCTTGCGTGCCGGCGAGACGGTCGCGACCTTCCCCGAGGCCGGGATCTCGTACTCGTACACGGTGCGCCCGTTGATGCGCGGCACGGCGGCGCTGGCCCGGGAGACCGGCGCGGTCGTCGTCCCGACCGCGCTGTGGGGCGTGCAGCGCATCTACAGCGTGGGTCGGCCCGAGGGCGGCGTGCTGGGCGGCAAGGAGCCGCCGCCGGACCTCACCCGTGGGCGGCGCATCGACCTGCACTTCGGGCAGCCGCTGACGGTGGGGCCGGGGGAGGACCTCACCGAGTGGACCACCAAGCTCGGCGTGCGGCTCACCGACATGCTCGAGGGGCTGCAGACGCTGGAGCACCACCGGCCCTCGCCGGGGGAGCACGCGCCCTGGTATCCGCAGCACCTGGGCGGGCACGCGCCCTGCCGCTCGGAGGCGGAGGCGTGGGACAACACGCCCCGCCATGCCGTGCCGGCGACCTGGGGGCCGCCGTGGCTCGGGTGGCCGCGTGACGGGGGCGCCAGCGATGGCGCCACCGACGGTCTCAGCCCCGGCGGCGCCTGAGGCTGCGTACGGCGTCGACCGGGTCGACGATCCACGACAGCCGCCTCGCCACCGGCGGCCAGCCGAGGAAGAACGCGAGCGCCACCGCGAAGGCGACGACCGCCAGCACCTGCGTCCAGGCGTGGTCGGGCAGCAGGTCGACCAGGTCGAGGGCGATCACGCCCTGCATCACGAAGCCGTGCAGCAGGTAGACCACCATCGTCCAGGCGCCCATCGCGGTGATCGCGTGCTTCCTGCGGGGCAGCAGCGCCAGCACGGACAGGGCCCCGACCAGACCCAGCCCCAGCAGCAGCGCGCGGATCGCCATGCCCTGCTCGGTCGAGGCGTCGAGGTGGCCGTAGGGCGTGCGGTAGTAGAGCCACTCGGTCGGGAACCAGGTGTCGGTGTGGGCGGAGAACCACCACAGGCCGGCCATCGCGACGAGTGCGAACGGCACCGAGACCCGGCGTTTCAGCAGCACCGTCAGCCAGCCGGGCAGGTGCACGCCGAGCACGTAGAACGGCAGGAACCCGATCACCCGGTTGAGGTCGAGCCACGGGAGGTCCCAGCGACCGACCACCAGGCTGAGCGCGACCGCGCCGGGCAGCCAGAGCCAGCTGCGCCGCACGACGGGCGTGGCCAGCCTCCAGACGACCATGGCGAGCAGGTACCAGAACGGCCACGACGGGTCGATCCACCACGGCTTCAGCGACTCCAGGCTCGAGACGTCGTCGGAGACGTTGACCCGCACCCAGCCCATCGCCGTGGAGAGCAGGAGGTAGGGGACCAGGAAGACCGTGACGAGCTGGGTGAGGTGGCGCCGGCTCCAGGTCGCGTTGCGCGACGTCCACCCGAGACCAGCACGAAGGCGGGGATGTGGAAGAGGTAGAGGAAGTCGTAGACGTGCGCTGCCGGGGCGCTCTCCGGGGCGATCGTGAGGAAGTGACCGACCACCACGAGGGTGACCAGCACGGTCTTCGCGTTGTCGATCCAGGGGTCGCGTCGGAGGGGTGCGGAGGCTGCTTCCCGGCCGGGTCGGCTCGTCACGGTCGGCATCTCGACACCGTAGGCGAGCGATCAAGTCTGGGGCGAGTGACCTAGGTTGGTGGCATGAACGCGCCCGGATCCCTGCCCCGCTACCAGCGCGTCGCTGCGTACGCGGTGATCCGACGGACGCTCGCCGACGGCACCGACGAGATCCTGCTCTCGCGCGTCGCCGAGCGGATCTCCGCGCAGGAGATGTGGACGCTGCCCGGCGGTGGCGTCGACCACGGCGAGGACCCCCGCGACGCGGTCGTGCGCGAGGTCTACGAGGAGGCCGGGCTGGCTGCCGCGGTCGGCGAGACCGCCCACGTCTACTCGGCCTACATGCCCGGCGTACGACGTGACGGGCGGATGGTCGACGCGCACGCGCTGCGCATCGTCTACGAGGGGTGGGTCGCCAAGGACGCCCCGGCGCCGCAGGTCATGGAGGTCGACGGCTCCACCGTCGAGTCGGCCTGGAAGCCGATCGCGGACGTCGTCACCGGAAAGGTGCCGGTCTTCGCGATGGTCGCCGACGCGCTCGGCGACCTGCAGCCGACGCGGCTGCAGCGGCTGGCTGCGTACGGCGTCGTCACCCGACAGGGCGCCGACGGCGAGGAGTGGCTGATGACCCGGATCTCGTCGGCCGGCTTCCACTCCGGTGCCTGGACGCTGCCCGGCGGGGGAGTCGAGCACGGCGAGCCGCCGGCCGACGCGCTGGCGCGCGAGGTGCTCGAGGAGTGCGGCGTCGGTTGCGAGGTCGGCGAGCTGCTCGGGGTGCACGACGAGCACTTCACGGGCACCTCGCCCGAGGGGCGGCTCGAGGACTACCACGGCGTGCACCTGGTCTTCAAAGCTGCGCTCGCCGAGGGGGCGGAGCCCTACGTCGCCGAGCTCGGCGGCACCACCGACGCGGTCGAGTTCGTGCCGCTGTCGCGCCTGCGCTCCGGCGAGGTGGAGCTGCACGACGTGGCGCGGTACGCCGTGGAGCACTGGAGCGCGCGGTGACGCCGCGGCAGCTGAACCTGCTCTCCCTGGCGGTGCTGCTCGTCGTGCTGGCGCTCAGCTGGGCGGCGATGCCCTCGGGTCGGATCGCCGTGCACTTCGGTGCCGGCGGCGAGCCCGACAGCTGGGGCACCCGCACCGAGCTGGTCGGCGTGGTTGGGTCGATCGTCGTCGCTGCCTGGCTCTTCGTCGCGTGGCTGTCGCACGCGTCGGACCGGTTGCACTGGTCGATGGTCAACATCCCGCGCAAGGAGTTCTGGTCGCGCCCCGAGAACGAGGCGGTCGCGAGGGAGCGGCTTGCGGTCGACATGGCGCTGGTCAACGGCTGGATGATCGCGCTGGTCGTCGCCATCTGCCCGGCGATGGTGCTGGCGACGCGGCGGGGCGAGATGTCCGGAGCGCTGGGGTGGTACGTCGTCGGGGTCATTGCGCTGCTCTGCGTCGTCCTGACCGTCGTGATCCTGCGTCGCAACCGCTTCTACCGCGACGTGCCCGAGGCCTGAGTGCGCGCCGTGCCGGGCGTGAGCGCGCAGGACCTGGTCGCGGCCCTGGCTGCGGTCGGCGTGCACGACGTCGGGGCCAGCGACCTCGACCGGGCGCTGTACGCGGCCGACGCGTCGCTCTACCGGGTGCTGCCGAGGGTGGTGGTGCGGCCTTGGCACACCGACGAGCTCTCCGCCGTGCTGGCCGTCGCGCGGGAGACCGGCACTCCGCTCACCATGCGCGGAGCCGGCACCTCGATCGCCGGCAACGCCGTCGGGCCGGGGATCGTCGTCGACACCTCGCGCCACCTGACCCGGATCCGTGAGTTCGACCTCGAGTCCGGGACCGCCGTCGTCGAGCCCGGCGTGGTGCACGCGGCGCTCCAGCACCGTGCGGTCGCGGCGGGGTGGCGCTTCGGCCCCGACCCCTCGACGCACACCCGCTGCACGGTCGGCGGGATGGTCGGCAACAACGCGTGCGGGTCGCGGGCGCTGGGCTACGGGCGTACGAGTGACAACGTCGAGGCGCTCGACGTGCTGTGGGGCACCGGCGAGCGGCAGCGGCTGGCGCCCGGCGTCAGCGACGGCGTCGCCGGCCGGGTCGCCGCGGTCGCCGCCGCCGACCTGGGGCACGTGCGGACCCGGTTCGGGCAGTTCTCCCGGCAGGTCAGCGGCTATGCGCTCGAGCACCTGCTGCCCGAGCGGCTGCGGCCGGAGCGCTTCGTCGTGGGCAGCGAGGGGACGTTGGCGCTGGTCGAGGCGGCGACCGTGCGGCTGGTGCGGGACGCGCCGGTGCGCCAGCTGGTGGTGCTCGGCTACGCGTCGATGGTCGAGGCGGCGGACGCCGTGCCGGGGTTGCTGGCGGTCGACGGGCTGGTCGCCTGCGAGGGGTTGGACGAGCGGATCGTGCGGCTGGTGACCTCGCCGCCAGCGCTGCCGCGGGGCGCCGGATGGCTCTTCGCGGAGGTGACCGGCGAGGACGCCGGGGTCGCTGGGGAGCGGGCACGCGCTGTGCTCGCAGCGGCCGGTGCGCTGGAGGCGTCGGTCGTCACGGACCCGACCCAGCAGGCGTTGCTCTGGCGGATTCGTGAGGACGGCGCCGGGCTGGCGGCCCGGTCGTTGACGCGGCCGGCCCACGCCGGCTGGGAGGACGCGGCGGTGCCGCCCGAGCGGCTGGGGGCCTGGCTGCGGGAGTTCGACGCGCTGCTGCGCGCCCACGACCTCGACGGCGTGCCCTACGGCCACTTCGGCGACGGCTGCGTGCACGTGCGGATCGACTTCGACTTCACCGACGGGGGTGGGCGGTTCGAGGCGTTCCTGCGGGAGTGCGCGGTGGCGCTCGCCGCGCACGGCGGCTCGCTGTCGGGGGAGCACGGCGACGGGCGGGCGCGCTCCGAGCTGCTGCCGCTGATGTACGACGCCCGCTCGCTCGAGCTCTTCACCGCGGTGAAGGCGGCCGCGGATCCCGACGGCCTGCTCAACCCCGGAGTGCTGGTCGACCCCGCGCCGCTGGTGGCCGACCTGCGCCCCGCGCGGGCCGTGCGTGCGGTGCCGGGGCTGCGGCTCGTGGACGACCTGGCCGGCGAGGCGCACCGCTGCACCGGCGTCGGCAAGTGCGTCTCTGCCCACTCACCCGGTGTCATGTGCCCGTCGTGGCAGGCGACGCGCAACGAGAAGGACTCCACCCGCGGGCGGGCGCGCGTGCTTCAGGAGGCGCTGGACGCCCGCGGCAGCATCGACCTGGCCGGGCCGGAGGTCGCCGAGGCGCTGGACCTCTGCCTGTCGTGCAAGGCGTGCGCCACCGACTGTCCGACCGGCGTCGACATGGCGACGCTCAAGTCGGAGGTGCTGCAGCAGCGCTTCGCGGGGCCGCTGGGGAGGTTGCGCCGGCCGCGGACGCACCACACGCTCGGCCGACTGCCGGCCCTTCTCAACTCACCGGTGCGAGGGCTGATGCCGCTGGCGGCCGGAGACTCGCTGCTGGCGCGCGCTGCCAAGCGGGTGGCCGGGGTGGACGGCCGACGCTCGCTGCCGATGCCGTCGGGCGAACGCCTGCGGGGGAGCGGAGTCGCACCCACCGACGCAGCGCGCGTCGCGCCAGACGTCTGGATCTGGGCCGACACCTTCACCGACCACTTCGCGGCCGACGCTGCCCGAGCAGCCGCCCGGGTGCTGGACGGCGCGGGGATGCGAGCGGAGGTCATCGGGGCGCGCGGGTGCTGCGGGTTGACGTACGTCTCCACCGGCCAGCTCGACGCTGCCGGCCGCAGTGTCGACTCCCTCGTCGCGGCGCTCGAGCCGTACGTCGCCACCGGTGCGCCCGTCCTCGGGTTGGAGCCGTCGTGCCTGGCGACGCTGCGCAGCGACGCCGTACGCCTGGCTACGGACCCCGCGGCTGCGCGGCGGGTGGCCGACGCGACGGTGACCCTGGCCGAGCTGCTGGAGCGTGCTGAGGTGCGGCTGCCGGACCTGACCGGGAGGACGGTCGTGGTGCAGCCGCACTGCCACCAGTACGCCGTCGGCGGCTTCGCTCCGGACGAGGCGCTGCTGCGGCGGACAGGCGCGACGGTCGTGAAGGTGTCCGGGTGCTGCGGCCTGGCCGGCAACTTCGGCGTGGAGAAGGGCCACCACGAGGTGTCGGTGGCGGTCGCCGAGACCCACCTGCTGCCTGCGTTGCGTGCGCATCCCGACGCTGTGGTGCTGGCCGACGGGATGTCGTGCCGGACCCAGGTCACCGACCTGGCCGGGCGTGAGGTGCTGACGTTGGCGGAGCTGCTGGCGGGAGCCTGACCTCAGGTGTGGCGGCGACCGAAGCGGCGTACGGCCAGGGCCGTGCCCATGGCGGCATCGAGCAGCGTGAAGACCGCTCCCGAGACGAGGGCGGTGCGAGCGGCAGCGCTGCGCCCCGGGCGTACGCCGGCGGTCAGCATCGCGGCGGAGGCAGCGACCTCGGCGGTGAGCACGGCGCCGGTGGCGACGCGGTTGCGCTGCACCCGGTCGTAGAGACGGCCGTACGCAGTCCGACGCGCGACCTCCTCGGCCGGCGCGTCGTAGTAGCGCAGGACGGTGTCGACGACCGAGCGGGCCATCGACGCGGCCTCGAAGCGGGACGAGTCGGGGAGCTCGGCGCGGCCCTCGTGCACGTCGGCGGCCAGCGTCGGCAGGCCGAGCGCAGCGAGGACGCGGGCGGTCCACTGCTCGTCCATCGGGGACTGGAGCACGTCGGCCACCTTCGCCACGTCGAGGTGGCGGAAGCGCGGGTGGGTGAGCACCTCGCGCAGGTCGGAGTCGACGGCCAGGTGCGGGTTGGTCAGGCCGGCGACGGCGGGGTCGTCGACCTCGGCGAAGGCCGGCTGCAGGTGTGGCTCGTGGGTGAGGGCGTGGCCGATGGTGTCGTTCCACGCGGTGAGGACCTGGATCTCGCGCGTACGCCCGTGGCGGTGCAGGAGGACGGCGGGCAGGTCGCTCGGCAGCCAGCCGTGGTCGTCGGGGGCGACGTACGCCTCGTCGAAGCGGACCAGCGTCCAGCCGCCGACGTGGGTCGCGTCGAGGGCCCCGAGGTCGTGGGCGAGCAGCGGGAGGGAGGAGTCGACGGCACGGCAGAGCATGACGTCGGGGACGTCCTCCTCCTCGTCGCCCTCCTCGAAGCCACCCCACGCCTCGTCGCCGATGACCAGCTCGAGGCCGAGCGACTCGGCGAGCGCCGGGCCGAACGTGCTCAGCGGGGCGCCGGCACGGACCTTGCCGTCACGCAGCACCTGGACGCGGTCGACGTCGTCGACCAGCAGGACGATCGTGCACGCCTCGTCGACGCCCACGGGACCGTCCTGCACCGAGCCGAGCACGCCGTTGGTGCGCAGGTGGTCGAGCACGTCGGCAGGGTCGACCGCCTGGCCCTCGGCCGGGTGGAGCCAGCCGAGGAACGGACGCAGGGTGACGGCGGTAGGGGTGACGCTCATGGTTCGAGAGTAGCCGGGGCCTGTCGATCATCCATGGCGATGGTCCGGCCGCCGGTGACGAGGAAGGTCTGGCCGTGGGGTCGGTCCAGAGGTGGTCGGGTGGGTGACCGGGTCTGGTGTCCGGCCTTCCGGGTGGGTCGGCCGTGCGATCGGTGAGTACGACGTAGCGCCAGCGTCCGTCGGTCTTGGCGCGGTGGTGGCGTCGGCACAGGGGCGCCAGGTTGTCGGGTGTGGTCCCCGGAGTTGCATGCCCGTCGGGGTCCCAAGGAACGACGTGGTCGAGGTCCCCGGCGCGGGCGTCGCGGCCGCAGAACGGGAAGACGCACCCGTGGTGTCGCAGCACCACCTGGTCCCGCGTCCGCGGCGGCGGATCGTGCGGCGGGCTCCAGGTGGTGTCGGCGAGGTCGAGGACTGGCGTGACGGTCACCTTCGTGCCGCCGAGCCACTGCTTGAGGAGGTCGGTGGTGATCGGGCCGAACCGCTCGACCTCGGCAATCGCCACCTCTGCGCCGGTCTGGCTGCCGTTACCGGACCGGCCGAGCGTGGCCAGGTCCGCCAACGAGGCGTGGACGTACACCTTGAGCGCCTGCCTCGGCGCCCCGCGACCGGTCTTGGACGCAGCGGCGTCGGCGGCGGCGAACCCGAACGCGAGCTGGTCGACACCTTCGCGAGCGAGCGAGAGCAGTGCCTTTACCCGCCGCGCCCCGACTGTGTCGGCGTCCCCGGCGCCAGCCAGGGCATCGGCGTCGGCGCTGATCCGGTCCATCACCTCACCAAGGGCCACGGTGTCACCGACAGCGGTCAGCTGGCTGGTCCCGGCCCAGCCACGCGGGTGAGTCAGGTCGACGTCCCACTTCGCCCGCTCGGCGGCTTCCTTCTCCTTCTGACCTGCGGGGTCGATGCGGGCCACCGCGAGCGCGATCAACCGGTCCAACGCCGCCGCGCCGATCGAGCCAGCGGCGCCGATCATCTGCCGGTCGACCCACCGTGCTGCCTCCAGCGACAACGACCGCGTTGCGGTCGCGATCCGGCGGGCCTTCCACACGGCGACCTCGAGGGCCTGGACCTGGTCCCACAACCGCGGCAACCGGTGCACCAGATCCACCGTGTCAGCCAACAAGCTCTGAGCCGATGCCGGCGAGACCCGCAGCACCCCCGCCAACGGCTCCGCGGTGAAGGCCGCCACCCCCGGCGTACCCGCACCGCCCGGGAACTCATCAGCCGACAGCACCCCGCCTTCACCGAGCGCGGGGTGGCTGACCACCCACGCGTAGACCAGCTCAAGCTCCTCGGCCTCCGCGGCCGCGATCAGCTGCCGGTGCGCACCCAGCTCACGCAGCAGCTCGGCGGCAGTGGCCGAGTCGGCGGGGCGGGTGGTGGCTTCCATGGGTCAACCCAACCAGTGGCCGCCGACAGTTTTCGCTGGCCAGCCCCCAGCGGCCTACCATCGAGGAATGACCCCCAAGCAGCGTCGACTCGTCATCCCGATCTCCTTGGGCGCCCTGATCCTGATCGCCGTCATCGCCGCCCTGGTGAAGTGACGCGACGCGACGAAGAGTGAAGTGACCCAGAGTTCGATGGCTGCTGAACCCCTGCTCCGTGCCCTCATGCGCGTCCGTGCGATGCTCCTCGACGACGCCACGCTCGTGCGTGCCGTCGCCTCGGGCCGTCAGAAGGGCGAGACGCCCGACTGGAAGCGGGTCGAGCTGCGCTGGGTCGACCTCAAGGCCGGCCGCCACCTGCAGGTCGTGCGGTACGACGAGACGCAGGCGCACACCTCCAACCACACCGCCGACGGCGACCTGCGCGAGGTCGTCGACGCCCTGCTGGACGAGCCCTTCGGCAACTGGCACGTCGAGACCACCACGGAGCAGGTGCAGGTCCGCGTCACCAAGAAACTCGAGGCGATGGTCAACGTCACCGCCCGCGCCGAGGCCGTCGAGGTCGAGCGCAGTCACGACCAGGCCAAGGAGCGCCTCCTCGCGGAGGACGACCCGGTGCTGCTCGCGGTGGGCATCTCGACCGCCGACGGCAAGGTCAAGCCGACCCGTCAGGCCAAGTACCGCCAGGTCGAGGAGTTCCTCCGCCTCCTCGACGCCTCCATCACCGACGCGCTCAAGAAGAAGGCGCTGCGCCAGCCCTCGAAGGCCGACCCGCTGCGCATCGTCGACCTCGGCTGCGGCAACGCCTACCTGACCTTCGCCGCCCAGCGCTACCTCACCCACGTACGCAAGCTCCCGGTGCACGTCACCGGCGTGGACGTGAAGCAGCAGTCCGCCGACCACAACACGAAGGTGGCCGCCGAGCTCGGCATCGAGGCCGACTTCGTCGTCGGCACCATCGCCGACGCGGTCCTCGACCCGGCCCCCGACGTCGTCCTCGCGCTGCACGCCTGCGACACCGCCACCGACGAGGCCCTGCACCGCGCGGTCGAGTGGGGCGCCTCGCTCGTGCTCGCCGCGCCCTGCTGCCACCACGACATCGCCGCCCAGCTGCGCAAGGCGCGTACGCCGTCGCCCTACGCCGCGCTGACCCGTCACGGAATCCTGCGCGAGCGGTTCGCCGACACCCTCACCGACGCGCTGCGCGCCTCGCTGATGCGCCTCGAGGGCTACAAGGTCGACGTCGTTGAGTTCGTCGAGTCGGCCCACACCCCGCGCAACACGCTGCTGCGCGCCATCCGCACCGGCAGCAGGGTGAAGGGCGGCGGCGTGCGCAAGGAGTACGAGGAGCTCGTCGGCACCTGGGGGATCAGCCCCAAGCTCGCCGAGCTGCTCGACGAGCCCGTGGGCGGCGACGGCGCCGCCCTGCGCGCGGCGGACTGACATGCGCGAGGGCCGTCGTACGAGCACGCTGCGCGCCCTCGCCGTGACCACCGTGCTCGCCGCCCCCTTCGTCGTCGGGGCGGCCAGCGCCGACGAGCCGCCCGAGGGCGAGGCCGCCTTCCGGGTCTCGGACCACCGCATCGTCGAGTCGTCGGGCCTGGCCTGGGCCGACGTCGACGACGACCGCTGGATGGTGACCGTCAACGACTCCGGCGACGCCGGGCAGGTCTTCGTGCTCGACCCCGGGAGCGGCGACACGGTCGGCGTGACCACCTTCGCGCCCACCCCGAGTGACGTCGAGGCGGTGGCGCCCGCGGGCGACGACCACGTCTGGGTCGCCGACATCGGCGACAACCTCCGCAGGCGCGACAGCATCACCCTCACCCGCGTCCCGGTGGGGCCCGGCGACCGGGTGGCCGACGCCCCCGAGACGCGTACGCTGCGCTACCCCGACCGCCCGCGCGACGCCGAGACTCTGCTCGCCCACCCCGGCACCGGCCAGCTCTACGTGATCACCAAGGGCGCGCTCGAGGGGCGCGTGATGGAGGTGCCCGCCGCCGACGCCGCGGACCCCACGACGCTGCGCGACCTGGGTCAGGTGCCCGCGATCATCACCGACGGGGCGTTCCTGCCGTCGGGTGACCACGTCATGCTGCGCGACTACAGCCGCGCCTACCTGCTGACCTATCCCGGGTGGGAGGTGGTGGCCGAGTTCGAGCTGCCCCGGCAGCCGCAGGGGGAGGGGCTGACCGTGCTGCCGGAGGGTGAGGTGCTGATCAGCACCGAGGGCCGCGACCGGGACGTGCTGCGGGTGGACCCGCCCGGCGACGTCGCCAAGGCGTTCGACCCGCTGCGGGGCTGGTGGCAGGGCGTCTGGTCGCGCTGGGCCGCGGCGCTGACCGGCTGACCGGCTGCGGGACCCCGAAATGGCGAGGACCCCGCCACCACGAGGGCGACGGGGTCCTGCGACAGGCTCGATCAGCCGAGCTGGCCGACCACGTAGTCGATCGACTGCGTCAGCTTCTCGACGTCGGAGGCGTCGATCGCGGGGTACATCGCGATGCGGAGCTGGTTGCGGCCGAGCTTGCGGTAGGGCTCGGTGTCGACGACGCCGTTGGCGCGCAGCACCTTGGCGACCGCCGCGGCGTCGATGGCGTCGTCGAAGTCGACGGTGCCGATGACGAGCGAGCGGTGGCTCGGGTCGGTGACGTAGGGCGTCGTGTACGACGTGCGCTCGGCCCAGCCGTAGAGCGCGTCGGACGAGGCCGTGGTGCGCTCGACCATCCCGGCGAGACCACCGTTGGCGTTCATCCAGTCCAGCTGCTCAGCCATCAGGAAGAGCGTGGCGACCGACGGGGTGTTGTAGGTCTGGTTCTTCTTCGAGTTGTCGATCGCGGTCGGCAGCGAGAAGAAGGGCGGGATGTAGCGGTCGGTCGCCGCGATCTCCTCGGCACGGGCGAGCGCCTTGGGCGACATCGCCGCGAGCCACAGGCCACCGTCGGAGGCGAAGCACTTCTGCGGGGCGAAGTAGTAGGCGTCGACCTGGTTGAGGTCGACGGGCAGGCCGCCGGCGCCCGACGTGGCGTCGATCAGGACGAGCGCGTCGGAGTCGATGCCTTCGGGGCGCACGACCGGAGCCATGACGGCGGTCGAGGTCTCGTTGTGGGCCCAGCCGTAGACGTCGACGCCCTCCTCGGCGACGGCGTCGGGGCGCGAGCCGGGCTCGGAGGTGATCACGGTGGGCTCGGCGAGCCACGGCGCCTTCTTGACCGACGAGGCGAACTTCGAGGAGAACTCACCGAAGCTCAGGTGCTGCGACTTGTTGCGCACCAGGCCGAAGGCAGCGATGTCCCAGAACGCGGTCGCGCCACCGTTGCCGAGGACGATCTCGTAGCCCTCGGGCAGGGAGAAGAGCTCGGCGAGGCCCTCGCGCACGCGGCCGACGGTGTTCTTCACCGGGGCCTGGCGGTGGGACGTACCCATGAGCTTGTCGCCCGTCGCGGCGAGCGCGTCCAGGGCGGTGGTGGAGATCTTCGACGGGCCCGCTCCGAAGCGGCCGTCGACGGGCAGCAGGTCTGCGGGAATCTTGATGGCGTCGGTGCTGGTCACCGGACATCCTTTCGCATTCGGTCCTCGGCGTGGGTGCCTGAGTGGGAGTCCTGACGACGCTGTCAGCAGCGTTGCCTAGTCTGTCACTCGCACGGCACTTCAATGAAATGGATCCTCCCATGACGGCTGACGGCGCCGGCCTCCGGATCGAACGGCGGCCGATCACCCATCCCGACGCCGCCCGGCTGGTCGAGGAGGTCCAGGCCGAGTACGTCGTCCGCTACGGCGGGCGCGACGAGTCGCCGATCGACGTCTCCGAGTTCGCCGAGCCGCACGGGGTGTTCCTGGTCGGCTACCTGGACGACGTGCCGGTGGCCACCGCCGCGTGGCGCTGGCACGCGACGCCCGACGGCGTACGCGGCACGCCCACCGCCGAGCTCAAGCGCATGTACGTCGTCGAGGCCTGGCGCAACCGCGGGCTGGCGCGGGCGATGCTCGCGGCCGTGGAGGCCGACGCGCGCACCGCAAGGGCCCGCTCGGTGATCCTGGAGACCGGGCTGAAGCAGCCCGAGGCGATCGCCCTCTACCTGTCGTCGGGCTACCGGGAGATCCCCGGCTTCGGGCACTACGCCCACGAAGAGGTGTCGAGGTCGTACGCCAAGGAGTGGTGACAGGCGTCCACGGCCGGGCTCGATCCACTAGTAAGTCGACCAAAGTTGTGTACTATCAACTCCATGAGTCACTCCCGCCTGCTGCAGAAGGCCCTGCTCTGGGTCCTCAAGGCCCCCGCCAAGGGTCGCGACAGGCCACCCGGACCGCGGAGGTGTACGCCCCCTCGGCCCTCGCCACCTTCGTGGACCGGGTCGGAGTGACTCACTGACGTGGAGGCCGACGTCGTCCACGACGACGCCGGGGCGCGCGACTGGGGGCAGTCAACGTCCGCGCCACACCCTCCACCCCGACGCCTCGCGTGGGCCCGACCAGGGATCCGGCCCACGCGGGGCGTTCTCCTTGACCGAGCGGGCGCGTGGCCGAATTCCACTGGTGGAGTTCGACGGAAATTCTGCGGGGCCGCTCGACGGGTGGTTCCGTGGTCCGTGGGACCCCAGCCCTCTCGGACCAGCAAGGAGGCCATCCGTGGCCACGACCCCCCGCAGCCGCGTCGTGACGACCGTGCTCGCGACCGCCCTCACCCTCGTCGCGACCCTGATGGGCAGCGCCTGGAGCCAGGCTGCGTACGCCGGCACCGACCTGGTCTTCACGCAACCCGTCGAGGACTACGCCGACTACCAGCCGCAGACCACCTGCAACCGCAAGCTGCGCCCGGCGTGCGGCTGCTGGCCGACCACCTCGTGCTGCGCGGCGGCGGTCGCGGTGGCATCTTCCGCGCCTGCAAGGGCTCCTCGGTCTCGGAGCACAAGGAGTCGCGCGCCTTCGACTGGATGCTCGACGCCACGAAGAGAAGGACCGCCAGCTGGCCGCGCCTTCCTCGACGAGATCTTCGCGCCCGACGCCGACGGCAACCCGCACGCGCTCGCCCGGCGCATGGGCATCATGTACATCATCTGGAACGACCGGCAGTGGAGCTCCTACCGCAACTTCAAGCCGAAGGACTACCTGCCGTCGTCCTGCACGTCGAGGAAGAAGTGCTCGAAGACTGCGCGCCACCGCGACCACGTGCACATCTCGCTGACGCGCAAGGCCGCCAAGGGCCAGCTCAGCTGGTACGTCGCCCAGCACAGCGACTGAGCTGAGCAACGACCTGAGCGGGCCCTCGGCGCGCGCTCACTCCTCGACGATGTGCATGGCGGCCTCCTCGGCGCTGGCGCCGGCACCGTCGATGCCCACGTCGTCGCCGACGAGGTCCTTCTCCTGGTCCTCGCCGATCCCGCGGTTGGGGTCGACCAGGCGGCCGGCCCGGGCGTCGCCGACCTCGCCGTCGTCCACGTCCTCGATGTCCTCGGCCTCCTCGGCCGCGACGTACGGGTCGGGCTCGGGGTCCTCCTGGCGCAGCCGCTGGTCGAGCGTCTCGCCCTCGGCCTCCTCGCGGGGCGTGTTGCCGTAGCCCTGCGCGACCGACCACTTCTCGGGCGGCGAGTAGCCCTCGTCCAGCGGCTCGGTGAGCCCGCGGTTGTCGACCAGGCTGTCGCCGTCTCCCTGGGGCTGGTCCTCGTCGTCGACGCTGTACTCGCCGTAGGCCTCGTTGTCGGGTCCCTGCGACATGGCTACCTCCTGGTGGTGGGGAAAGTGGAGCCCTCCTCCGGTACCCGTACACCGTGGCACGGAAACGGCCCCGCCGTCACCGAGGTGACGACGGGGCCGCAGGACCGTCGGCCGGGCCGACGGTCAGGGGGTCACTTGCCCCAGGCGTCGTTCCAGCCCTCGATGTCGGAGGCGGGGCGCGGGGCCGGGCCGGTGTAGATCGCCGACGGGCGGATCAGGCGGCCGGTCTTCTTCTGCTCCAGGATGTGCGCCGACCAGCCGCCCGTGCGGGCGCAGGTGAACATCGAGGTGAACATGTTGGCCGGGACCTCGGCGAAGTCGAGGACGATGGCCGCCCAGAACTCGACGTTGGTCTCCAGCACGCGGTCGGGGCGACGCTCGCGCAGCTCGGCCAGGGCGGCCTTCTCCAGCGCCTCGGCGACCTCGTAGCGCGGGGCGTCGAGCTCGCGGGCAGTGCGGCGCAGCACGCGGGCGCGCGGGTCCTCGGCGCGGTAGACGCGGTGGCCGAAGCCCATGAGGCGCTCGCCGTCGTCGAGCAGCTTCTTCACGTACGCCCGCGCGTCGCCGAGCTTCTCCACGTCCTCGATCATGCCGAGCACGCGGGAGGGGGCGCCGCCGTGCAGCGGGCCGGACATGGCGCCGATGGCGCCCGAGAAGGCAGCCGCCACGTCGGCACCCGTGGAGGTGATGACGCGCGCGGTGAAGGTCGAGGCGTTCATGCCGTGCTCGGCGGCCGACGACCAGTAGGCGTCGATGGCCTTGACGTGCTTGGGGTCGGCCTCGCCCTTCCAGCGGATCAGGAACTTCTCGGCCAGGGTCGCGCCCTCGTCGACGATCTTCTGGGGCACGACGGGCTGGTGCAGCCCGCGGGCCGACTGGGCGGCGTACGAGAGCACCATGACGGCGACGCGCGCGAGGTCCTCGCGGGCCTGCTCGTCGGAGATGTCGTAGGTCTGGCCGAAGCCGAAGGCCGGCGCGAGCATCGCGATGGCGGCCTGGATGTCGACGCGGACGTCGCCGGTGTGCACCGGCAGGTTGTAGGGCTCAGCAGCGGGCAGGCCCGGCGTGAACTGGCCGTCGATCAGCAGGCCCCAGATGTTCTCGAAGGGGACGCGGCCGACGATGTCCTCGATGTCGACGCCGCGGTAGCGCAGCGCGCTGCCTTCCTTGTCGGGCTCTGCAATCTGCGTCTCGAAGGCGATGACGCCCTCGAGTCCGTGGTGCACCTCGGTCATACGTGACGCTCCTTTGCGCGGTGTTTCCGAGCCCGGGCCGGGTGCGGCCGCACGGGCGGGCCCCATTCTGCCCCCACGCGCCCACCCACGGACCATCGCGGGTCCACGAGGGGCGGCCGGGGGCATACTCGGCATGCACCGTCACGGTGGAGCGACGACGCGTGGGAGGGAGCAGCATGGAGCACGAGGTCGACCTGGCGCACCTGCGTCGGGAGTACGCCGAGACCGGGCTCGACGAGGTCGACGCCGCCGACGACGCGATGGTGCAGTTCCGTCGCTGGTGGGACGACGCCGTCGCCTCCGGCCTCCACGAGCCCAACGCGATGGTGGTCGCCACCGTCTCCCCCGACGGACGGCCCACGCTGCGCACGGTGCTGATGAAGGGGTTCGACGGACGCGGATTCACGTTCTTCACCAACCAGGCCTCGCGCAAGGGCGCCGACCTCGCCGCCAACCCCGCCTGCGGGCTGCTCTTCCCGTGGCACCCGCTGCAGCGGCAGGTCCGCGTCGAGGGCACCGCGACGCGACTCGAGGCGGCCGAGGTGGAGGCGTACTTCCGTCAGCGTCCCCGCGGCGCGCAGGTGGGGGCCTGGGCCTCGCCGCAGTCGCAGTCGATCGGCTCGCGCGAGGACCTCGAGGCCGCGTACGCCCGTGAGGACGCCCGCTTCGGCCCCGACGCCGAGGTGCCGGTGCCGCCGACCTGGGGCGGCTACCGCGTGGCCCCCGAGAGCATCGAGTTCTGGCAGGGGCGCTACGCCCGGCTGCACGACCGGCTGCTCTACACCCGCACGGAGCAGGGCTGGGAGCGTATTCGCCTCGCACCGTGAGGGTCGCCGCCGTAGGCTCGGCGGGTGCTCCTGCGTCTCGTCCGCGACCACCTGCGTCCCTACCGGGGGCACGTCGCCGCAGTGGTGGCCCTCCAGCTCGCCGCCACCCTCTCCTTCCTCTTCCTGCCCAGCATCAACGCCGAGATCATCGACGACGGCGTGGTGCCCGGCGACATCGGATTCATCTGGCAGCGCGGCGGAGTCATGCTGGCCGTCGCGGCCGCCCAGACGGTCTGCCAGGTCGCCGCGGTCTGGTTCGCCGCCCGCATGGCGATGTCGCTGGGGCGCGACCTGCGCGCCGAGCTCTTCGCGCGGGTGGGCACCTTCTCGGCCCGTGAGCTGCAGCAGTTCGGCGCCCCGTCGTTGATCACCCGCGGCACCAACGACGTCCAGCAGGTGCAGATGCTGGTGCTGATGGCCTCCACGATGATGGTGATGGCGCCGATCATGATGGTCGGCGGACTGGTGATGGCGATCCGCGAGGACGTCGGCCTCTCGTGGCTGCTGGCCGCCCTGATCCCGGTGATGGGGGCCTCCATCGGCTTCGTCGTGAGCCGGATGATCCCGAGCTTCAAGAAGATGCAGGGCCGCATCGACGAGGTCAACCGCCTGCTGCGCGAGCAGGTCACCGGCGTGCGCGTGGTGCGTGCCTTCGTCCGCGAGCGGCACGAGGAGCAGCGCTTCGCCGAGGCCAACGCCGACCTCACCCAGGTCGCGGTGACCGCCGGCCGCTGGATGGCGAGCATGTTCCCGATCGTCACGCTGGTCTCCAACGTCGCCACCGTCGGCGTGATCTGGTTCGGCGGCCACCGCGTCGACTCCGGGGCGATGGAGATCGGTGCGATCACCGCCTACATCTCCTACGTCATGCAGATCGTCATGTCGGTGATGCTCGGGACCTTCATGCTGATGCAGCTGCCGCGCGCGACCGTCTGCGCCGAGCGGATCGCGGAGGTCCTCGACACGCGTACGTCCGTGGTGCCGCCCGCCGACCCGGTCACCGAGGTCACCCGTCCGGGCCACCTCGACCTCGACGACGTGACCTTCTGCTACCCCGGCGCGGCCAGCCCGGTGCTGCAGGGCGTGAGCCTGGCGGCCCGACCGGGGGAGACCCTGGCCGTGATCGGCTCGACCGGCTCCGGCAAGTCGACCCTGGTCAACCTGGTGCCGCGGCTCTTCGACGTCACCGACGGCCGGGTCTGCGTCGGCGGGGTCGACGTGCGCGACCTCGAGCCCGAGGTGCTGTGGGCCCAGCTGGGCCTGGTGCCGCAGAAGGCGTTCCTCTTCTCCGGCACCGTGGCCAGCAACCTGCGTCAGGGCAAGCCGGACGCCACCGAGGAGGAGATGTGGGCCGCCCTCGACGTGGCCCAGGCCAGTGACTTCGTGCGGGCGATGCCCGACGGGCTCGAGTCGCCGATCGCCCAGGGCGGCACCAACGTCAGCGGCGGGCAGCGCCAACGCCTGGCGATCGCCCGGGCGGTGATCCGGAGACCCGCGATCTACCTCTTCGACGACGCCTTCTCGGCGCTCGACCTCGCCACTGACGCCCGGCTGCGCAGGGCGTTGGCGCCGATCACCCGCGACGCCACCGTGGTGATCGTGGCGCAGCGCGTCGCCACCATCCGTCACGCCGACCGGATCGTCGTGCTCGAGGACGGCCGGGTGGTCGGCCAGGGCAGCCACGAGGAGCTGCTGGAGACCTGCGCGACCTACCAGGAGATCGTCACCTCCCAGCGTGCCGGGGAGGAGGCAGCATGAGCGAGCAGAAGAGGCCCAGCCCTCGCAGGCCCAGTCCTCGCACGCCCAGCGGCGACCTCAAGACCACCGAGCGGATCGTCGGCCAGGGCGGCCCCGGTCGCGGCCCGGGCGGCGGCCTGGTCGGCCAGAAGGCCAACACCTTCTGGCCGTCGGGGCGCCGGCTCCTCGGCCGGATGCGCCCCGAGCGGCCCCGCCTCCTGGCGGTGGTGGGGCTGACGGTGCTCAGCGTCGTGCTCACGTCGATCGGCCCGCGCATCCTGGGCCACGCCACCGACCTCGTCTTCGCGGGCTTCTGGGGCGACCGGCTGCCGGCCGGCCAGACCAAGGCCGAGGTCGTGGCGCAGCTGCGTGCCGCCGGCGACGACACCCAGGCCGACATGGTCGCGGGCATGGACCTGGTGCCGGGCCGGGGCGTCGACTTCTCGGCCGTCGGGCAGGTGCTGCTCATCGTGCTCGCCGTCTACGTCGCGGGCGCGCTGCTCCAGTGGCTGGCCGGCTACCTGCTCAACGACGTCGTCCAGGGCGTCGTACGACGTCTGCGCGACGACGTCGAGGCCAAGGTGCACCGCCTGCCGCTCGGCTACTTCGACCGGCAGCCGCGCGGCGAGATCCTGAGCCGCGCCACCAACGACATCGACAACGTCTCCACCTCGGTGCAGCAGACGCTCAGCCAGGTGCTCACCGCGCTGCTCACCGTCTTCGCCGTGCTCGGGATGATGCTGTGGATCTCGCCGCTGCTCGCGTTGATCGCGATCGTCTCGGTGCCGCTGACGATGGTCCTGGCCGCCCAGGTGATGAAGCGCTCGCAGGCGCTCTTCATCACCCAGTGGCGCCAGACCGGGCGCCTCAACGCCCACGTCGAGGAGGCCTTCTCGGGCCACCCTGGTCAAGGTCTACGGTGGGCAGCCGGCCTCGGAGGCCCGCTTCGCCGAGGAGAACGACGGCCTCTACCAGGCGGCCTGGAAGGCGCAGTTCGTGAGCGGCCTGATCATGCCGATCGGCCAGCTCGTGGGCAACCTCAGCTACGTCGCGGTCGCGGTGGTGGGCGGCGTACGGGTGACGTCGGGGGCACTGACCCTGGGCGAGGTGCAGGCCTTCATCCAGTACACCCGCTCCTTCAACCAGCCGGTCGCCCAGCTCGCCTCGATGGTCAACCTGCTGCAGTCGGGCGTCGCCTCGGCCGAGCGGGTCTTCGAGCTGCTGGACGCCCCCGAGGAGGACGACTCCGCCCGCGGCTCGCTGGCCGCCTCCGGCGCCGGTCGCGGCGAGGTGCGCTTCGAGGACGTCTCCTTCTCGTACGACCCCGAGCGGCCGCTGATCCGTGACCTCTCGCTGGTCGCGCGACCCGGCCAGACGGTCGCGATCGTGGGCCCGACCGGCGCCGGCAAGACCACCTTGGTCAACTTGGTGATGCGCTTCTACGAGGTGACCGGGGGCCGGATCACCCTCGACGGCGTCGACATCGCCAGCGTGCCGCGCGCCGAGCTGCGCGGGCGGATGGGCATGGTCCTCCAGGACACCTGGCTCTTCCGCGGGACCATCGCAGAGAACATCGCCTACGGCCGCCCGGACGCGACCCGCGAGCAGGTCGTCGAGGCCGCGCGAGCGACCTTCGTGGACCGCTTCGTGCACTCGCTGCCCGAGGGCTACGAGACGGTGGTCGACGAGGACGGCGGCAACCTGTCGGCCGGCGAGCGGCAGCTCGTCACGATCGCCCGCGCCTTCCTCACCGACCCGGCGCTGCTGATCCTCGACGAGGCGACCAGCTCGGTCGACACCCGCACCGAGCTGCTGCTGCAGCAGGCGATGGCCGCGCTGCGCGCCGACCGCACCTCCTTCGTGATCGCGCACCGCCTCTCGACCATCCGCGACGCCGACGTGATCCTGGTGATGGAGGACGGCGCGATCGTGGAGCAGGGCACGCACGACGAGCTGCTCGCCGCCGGAGGGGCGTACGCCCGGCTCAGCGCCGCGCAGTTCGCTGCGGCGGTGGTGGGGGAGGAGTGAGCCGGGGGTCGCGCGAGGGCTCCGGAGCCCGGAGAAATAAATGCCTTGTCCCGGCGCCGGAGCCGACCTACCGTGGAGGCACACGGAAAGGAGGTGGTCCGAAGATATGAAGTCTTTTCGGATGAGTGAGGTGGCTGCGAGCCAGTAGAGCTCGCGCCTCGCAAGGAGCGTGCTCCTGGCGAATCCAACGCAGACACCCGACCCACAGGCCCGGTCCCATCCACCGGTTCGCGTTCCTCGGAACGGCCTGTGGGTCGCTGCATGTCCGGCCCGTGTCATTCTGGAGCCATGCCCCCGACCCCTCAGGCGTCCACCGGCGTCGTGCTCGAGCTGGCCAGTGACCTCGACGAGGCGGGGGTGCTGCAGCGTCTGGTGGCCCGGGCCCGCGAGGCGACCGGGGCCTCGGCCGTCCGGCTGGAGGTCCTGGACCGTGAGGGCGCCGTCACCTCCGTCCTGCACGGGGTCGACGCCGACTGGCCGACGGCGGGTCACGTCGAGACCTCCGTCGACCTCGTGGTCGACGGGACCAGGGTGGCGCGACTCTGCCTGCTGACGCCCGGCGACGCGCTCGACCCGGCGGAAGCGCAGCGGCTCGAGGAGCTCCTCGAGCTCGCGGTCCCGGCCGTGCGCAACGCCCGTGCCCACGCCGCCAGCCGACGACTGGCGGAGTGCACCCAGGTCTTCATGCGGGCCGTGCGTGACCTCAACGCCGGGACCTCGCTGGAGGAGGTCCTGCAGATGACGACGGCTGCCGCGCGGTCGGTCCTCGGCGCCTCCGGGGTGGCCGTCCTCTTCCCGCACCCGAGCGGGCTGCACGAGATGCGGGCCGCCGACATCGCGCCCGACCAGGTCGCGCGCCTGCGCCAGCACTTCGCCACCGCCCGCCCGCGCCTCGACGAGCTGGTCGCGGTCGGTGGGTCACGCGACGTGGACCTGGCCGGTGACCGCGTCATCGTCGCCCCCGTCGGCGAGGGCAACGTGGACCGGCGCTCGCTCCTGGTCTGGTTCGTGCACCGGTCGATGGCGCTCGACGACGCCGAGCGTGGCCTGGTCGAGACCTTCGCCGAGCAGGTCGAGCTGCTGCTCACCCGCGCCCGCCTGCTCCGTGAGCGTGAGCTGGGGATCGTGCGCGAGGAGCGCGACCGGATCGCCCGCGACCTGCACGACGTGGTGATCCAGCGGATCTTCGCAGCCGGTCTCCAGCTCAAGGCCGTCACCCGAGGTCCGGTGGACGACGCGGTGCGCGAGGAGCTCAACGGCATCGCGGTGGACCTTGACGAGACCATGGAGGGCGTGCGCTCGGCGATCTTCGAGCTCACCCACGGGATGTGTGCCAGGCCTCGGGAGGACGTCCTCGAGCTGGGCGTCGAGTACGCCCGGATCCTCGGCTTCGCGCCGCTGGTCTGCACCGAGGGTGACCTCGAGAGCATCGACCCCGGCATGGCCGGCACCTGCTCGCCACCGCGCGCGAGCTCTTCTCCAACGTCGCCCGTCATGCCGAGGCGAGCACATGCCGCGTCGACCTGGTGCGGTGCAACGGCTGGCTCAGCCTGGAGATGGCGGACGACGGCCGCGGCATCGACCTGGAGGCCCCGCGCAGCGGCCTGGAGAACGCCCGTCTGCGCGCCCTGCTCCTGGGCGGCTCGCTGACCGTCGCGCGACGCGAGCCGCAGGGCACTGTCATCATCTGGCGCGTCCCGGTCGGCACCGCCGAGGGGTCGGCCGCCGACGCGGCTGCGGCCGCTGGTGCCGCTGCCGACGCGAGCGCCTGACGTCGTACGCCGCTCAGCCCCCGGCGGTGGTGAGGCTCAGGTCGCCGGTGACCACGCCTGCCGAGCGGACCTGCCCGCTGCCGGTCAGCTCGGTGTAGGAGAGCACCGGCAGGCGGTCGAGCGTCGGACGCACCATGCGGCGCAGCGCGGCACGGATCTGCGGGGCGCAGACCAGCACCGGGCGCTGGTCGGCCTCCTCGGCCTCGCGGCCGAGCGCGGTGAGCTGCATGAGCACCCGCTGGCCGAGCTCAGGGTCCATCGCCAGGACGGCCCCCTGCTCGGTGGAGCGCATCGACTCGAGCATGCGGTGCTCGAGCTGGGGGTCGAGGCTGATGACGTGCACGTCGCCGGACTGCAGGTAGGGGGCCACGATGGCCGGGCCCAGGGCCTGGCGGGCGGCCTCCACCAGTCCGTCGAGGTCCTTGGAGACGGCGGCGCGCAGTGAGAGCGCCTCGAAGATGCGGACCAGGTCGCGCACGCTGACCTGCTCGTCGAGCAGCGACTGGAGCACCGCTGCACCTCGCCCAGGCTGAGCTGGGCGGGGGTGAGCTCCTCGATGACGACCGGGTGGGTGCGCTTGACCACGTCGGTGAGCAGGCGGACGTCCTCACGGCCGAGCAGGCGCGCGGCGTGCTGGGTGACGACCTCCGACAGGTGCGTGGTGATCACCGAGGCACGGTCGACGACGGTGGCGCCGCTGAGCTCGGCCTGGGCGCGCAGCTCGGAGGGGATCCACTTGGCCTCGAGCCCGAAGACGGGCTCCACGGTCGGGTGGCCGGGCAGGTTGCCCAGCAGGTCGCCGATCGCCATCACCGAGCCGGGCGGGGCCTCGCCGCGGGCGACCTCGATGCCGAAGAGGGTGATCGCGTAGGTGCGGGCCGGCAGCTCGATGTTGTCGCGGGTGCGGACCGGCGGGACGACGATGCCTATGTCGGAGGCCACCTTGCGGCGCAGCGCCTTGACCCGGTCGAGCAGGTCGCCGCCGACGCTGGGATCGACCAGGTCGATGATGTCGGGGGAGAGCTCCAGGCCCAGTGCGTCGACCTGGATCTCGGCGGCCAGCCGCTCGGGGGAGTCGGGGGAGGGCAGCGCCTCGGCCTCGCGCTGCTCCGGCGTCTGCGGCTCCTCCTCCACCGGCACCCGGGTCGAGGCCAGCAGCATCAGCCCGCCGGCGAGGAGGAAGGGGATCTTCGGCAGGCCGGGGATCAGGCAGAGCGAGAAGGCGGCGAACCCGGCGATCCGCAACGGCATCCGGTTGCCACCGATCTGGCGCAGGATGTCGGAGCCCATGTCGTCGTCACCCGTGTTGCGGGTGACGATGAGGCCGGTCGCGACCGAGAGCAGCAGCGCCGGGATCTGGGAGACCAGGCCGTCGCCGATCGACAGCAGGCTGTAGGTCTGGATCGCCTCGCCCATCGGCATGCCCAGCTGGGCGACACCGATGGCGAAGCCACCGATCAGGTTGACCAGCGTGATGATGATCGCCGCGATCGCGTCACCCTTGACGAACTTGGACGCACCGTCCATCGCGCCGTAGAAGTCGGCCTCGGCGTGCACGTCGGCGCGGCGCTGCCGGGCCTGGTCCTCGGTGATCAGGCCCGAGTTGAGGTCGGCGTCGATGGCCATCTGCTTGCCGGGCATGGCGTCGAGGGTGAAGCGGGCGCCCACCTCGGCCACACGACCGGCACCGTTGGTGATGACCACGAACTGGATGACCAGCAGGATCACGAAGACGATCATGCCGACGACCAGTGAGCCGCCGACCACGAAGTGGCCGAAGGTGTCGATCACCTTGCCGGCGTAGCCGTCGAGCAGCACCAGCCGGGTGGCACTGACGTTGAGCGCCAGACGGAAGAGCGTCATCACCAGGACGACCGCCGGGAACGCCGCGAAGTCCAAGGGGCGCTTCACGAACATCGCGACCATCAGCACCAGCAGCGCGCCGGTGATGTTGAGGGCGATCAGGACGTCGAGCACCATCGCCGGCAGGGGCACGACGAGCATCACGACGATCGCCACGATGCCGATGGGCACACCGAGCTGGGTGAGGCGCTTCAGGGGCATGGAGGACCTTTCAGGGTCACCGATCGGGGTGTGCCCTCCGTGGCACCGGCATCACCGTCCCTGGCGTCCGTGGGGACCGATCGGCCACCCGGGCGCCGGGTTGAGGGTTTTGGGCCGGCTGCCGGGCGTGCGGTGGGCGTCAGGTGGAGGGGCCGGGCGGCAGCGACGCCGAGGGCCGCCGTCGCCCCGCGGGCAGCACGCGGGGCAGCTCGTCGTCGGAGCGCGGCGTACGGTGCTCGCCGCCGTGGTGGCCACGGGTGCGGCGGCTGATCACGAAGGCCAGGACCTGGGCGACGGCCGCGAAGAGCTCGGCGGGGATCTCCTGCCCGACTTGGGTGGAGGAGTGCAGGGCACGCGCCAGCGGTACGTCGCGCACCAGCGGCACGCGGTTCTCGGTGGCGAGGTCACGGATGCGCTGGGCGACCGCCCCCGCTCCACGTGCCACGACCCGCGGGGCGCCTTTCTCGGCGTCGTACTTCAGCGCCACCGCCACGTGGGTCGGGTTGACCAGCACGACGTCGGCGGTCGGCACGTCGGCCATCATCCGGTTGCGGGCCGCGGCGAGCTGGCGCGAGCGGATCGCGCTCTTGACCAGCGGGTCACCCTCGGTGTTCTTGTTCTCCTGCTTGACCTCGTGCTTGGTCATGTTGGCCTGCTTGGCCACCCGGCGCCGCTGGAAGGCGTAGTCGAGGCCTCCGAGCACGAGGGCCGCCAGCGCGACGTTGCGGATCAGTGACAGGGCCTTCTCGCGCACCACCTCGAGCACGACCGGGATGGGCACCAGGCCGCCGAGCAGCGGCATCATCGAGACGATGACGCCGTAGGCCAGGGCCCCCACGACGGCGCTCTTGACCAGCATCTTCGCGCCCTCCCACCACGACTGGGGGCCGAAGATCCGCTTGGCGCCGTTGATCGGGTTGAGCTTGGAGAACGTGGGCTTCACGGCCTTGGTGGCGAGGTAGAAGCCGCCCTGCGCCACGGTGGCCGCGACACCGATCACCATCACGCCTGCGCCCAGGATCACCAGGGTGGTCCCGACGTGCCACAGCCCCTCGGCCAGCATCTCCAGCGCCGTCGGCACGTCGGCACCGGAGGCCGCCCGGAAGGAGGCCACCATCAGCTCGCGCAGCGCCTCGAGCTCGCGCCCGAGCAGGAACGGCAGGATCATGCCGACCAGCAGCATCGATCCCCATCCTCCCAGCTCCTGGGTGCGGGGGACCTGGCCCTCCTTGCGGTTCTCCTTGCGCTTCTGGGCTGTGGGTTTCTCGGTCTTCTCCTCGGACACCGCTCACCCCCCGCCGGCAATGGTCGCCATCGCCTCGTTGGCGAGGTTGACGAGCCGCTCGAGGGCGTCGGGCAGCACCGGGAAGGAGAGGCCCAGCAGCAGCAGGGTCAGGCCGATCTTGGCCGGGAACATCACGTTGATCGCGTTGAGCTGCGGCGCGACCTTGGTGAGCAGCGCCAGCCCGAGGTCGGCCACGAAGAGGACGGCGATCATCGGCAGCGCGATCTGCACGGCCGTGACGAAGAAGAGCGAGAAGGCGGTGGTCAGCACGCCCGGGGCGGCGGAGGTGTCGGGCACCTCGCCCAGCGGCAGCAGCTCGAAGGTGCTGAGCAGGCCCCCGATGACCAGCAGGTGGCCCCCGGTCACGAAGAGCAGCACCGTGGCGAGCATCTGGTGGAACTTGCCGAAGACGGTGTTCATGTTCATGGCGAGGGGGTCGAAGCCCTGCGCGAGGGCGAAGCCGCCGAAGAGGTCGACCAGGGTGCCCGCGGTGGCGATCGCCTGGAAGAGCAGGAAGGTCACGAAGCCCATGCCGACCCCGACCGCCACCTGCGTCGCGGTCACCACGATCAGGCCCCAGCCGTCGACCGGGAGCTCGCCGACGGCCGACGGCCCGACCGCGAAGGCGAGGCCGAGGGACAGCACGACCTTCGCCATCGCCGGCACCGAGCGCGACGAGAACGGCGGCACGATGGCCATCCAGGCCACGATGCGCACCGACGCCAGGAGCAGGCCAATCAGCTCCTGGCCGTCCACGGTGAGGGTCATGGCACGGGCTCCGGCTCAGCCGAGCATCGAGGGCAATGCCTCGAAGAGGTCAAGGGTGAAGTTGACCAGGGTGTGCAGCATCCAGTTGCCCGAGATCAGCAGGGCCACGCCCACGCCGATCAGCTTGGGCACGAAGGCGAGCGTGAACTCCTGGATCTGGGTCATCGATTGGAAGAGCGAGACCGCGAAGCCGATGACCAGCGAGGTCACCAGGATGGGCGCCGAGAGCTTGAGGGCGACCAGCATCGTCTGCAGGGCGATCTCGATGACGGTGGTGTCGGTCACTAGCCACTCCCGCCGTAGCTGGCGACCAGGGAGGAGATCACCAGTCCCCACCCGTCGACCAGGACGAAGAGGAGCAGCTTGAAGGGCAGCGACACCATCACCGGCGGCATCATCATCATGCCCAGCGCCATCAGCGCGCCGCTGACGACGATGTCGATCACCAGGAACGGGATGAAGATGACGAAGCCGATGATGAAGGCCTCCTTCAGCTCGCTCAGCACGAAGGCAGGCACCAGCGTGGTGAGGGCGACGTCGGCGCGGTCGTCGGGGAGGTCGCGGCCCGCGACGTTGGTGAGCAGCAGCAGCTCCTCGTCACCGGACTGGTCGAGCATGAACTCGCGCAGCGGCTGGATGCCGTCGTCCATCGCGACCGAGACGGTCTTGTCGCCGGCCAGGTAGGGCTGGAGGCCGACGTCGTTCATCTGGCTCAGGACCGGGCCCATGATGAAGAGGCTGAGGAAGAGCGCCAGGCCGGCCAGCACCTGGTTGTTCGGCGTCTGCTGCAGGCCCAGCGCGTTGCGGGTCAGGCCCAGCACCACGAGGATCTTGGTGAAGCTGGTGCAGGTGAGCAGGATCGCCGGGAGCAGCGAGATCAGCGTCATCGCCAGGATGACGACCACCGAGGTGCTCGGCTTCTTGGTCAGGTCGTCGAGCTCGACGGTGACCGAGCTGGACGGGCCCGAGGGGCCGCCGGGGCCCACCGGGTCGGCCAGCAGCATGCCGCGCTCGAGGTCGACGGTGGCCAGGGCGGCGTACGCGTCGGGCTCGACGGCGGTCGCGGCGGTCGGCGTGAGCACCGCGAGGAGGGCCAGCGCGACCACGGGCAGGCCGACCAGGAGGAGCGTCAGCGAGCGACGCAGCGACGTGCTCATGACGCCTTCCTGGCGGTCGAGAGGGCGGCCAGCGCCTGCTTCCAGGTCTGCGGGGAGAGGACCGAGCCGTTCAGGCCGCCGGTGCCGGGCTGGCCGGCGAGGTGCTTGGGGGTGCCGAGCGAGGTGCGGGGCACCGGCTGGACGACCGAGACGGTCGGGGCGTCGGCCTCGTGGGCGGCGGCAGGGTCCGAGGAGGTGGCCGAGATGGGCGCAGCAGTGGCCGGTGCGGCAAGCGCCTCCGCGACCTGCTCCTCGGTGACGAGCTCCTCCGGGTCGAGCTCGGCCAGCACGCTGACCTGCTGCTCGGTCGTGCCGAGGACGAGCACGCGGCTGCCCACGGTCACGACGGCGACGGCCGACGTACGGCTGAGGGGTTGGCGGTGCACGACGTGCACCAGGCTCCCGGCGCCGCCGGCGAAGCGGCGGGCACCGAACCGGGCGAGCAGCAGGAGCAGCCCGACGACGACGGCCAGCGAGAAGACCAGCCGGAGGGTGAGTTCGAGCACGGGTCAGGCGCCCGCTTCCTCGACGATCTCGGTGATGCGCAGGCCGAAGTCCTCGTCGACCACGACGACCTCGCCGCGCGCGATGAGGCGGCCGTTGACCAGCAGGTCAGCCGGGCCGTCGGCCGCGCGGTCGAGCTCGAGCACCGTGCCGGGCGAGAGCGCGAGCAGGTCGCGCACGGCCATCCGGGTGCGGCCGAGCTCGACGGTGACCTCCATGTCGACGCCCGCCAGCATCTCGATGCCGCGGCTCGCCGGGGCGGCGGAGGAGCCGGCGAAGACCTGGCTCGTGGCCGCGCCGAACTGCTGCGGGACCGTGGCGGTGGCCGCGGGGGCGACCGGGGTCGCACCGTTGACCGCTCCGTTGACCCCGCCGTTGAGCTGCTCGGAGCCGGGCTGGGCGGGCTCGACGGGGTGCGCGAGGCGAGCGCCACCCGGGGCCGGTGCGGCGGCAGGGGCGCCAGCGGCACCCGTCAGGATCGTGTCGGGGAAAAGCACTGCGGCGTCGATGCCGTCGCCCACCAGCGGGACGACGGTGAAGGGGCCACCCAGGTCGGAGATGACCAGGGACATCTCGGTCACCACGCCCGCACGGGCGGTGGCGCCCAGGACCGCGGCCAGCGCGTCCACCGCGGGCTGGGTGGCCGCGGCCAGGTCGAGGCCGCCCAGTGGGCTCTCGGCGAGTGCTGAGACCAGGTCCTGCCCGACCAGCACCGCGACACGGTGCGTACGCCCGTCAGCGGTGGTGAGCTGGGCGGTGGCGGCACCGGCGAACGAGGCCGTAACGTGCTCGGTGCCCTGCTGGGCGCCGGCGGCCGTCAGCGGGGTGACGGCGGGCAGCACCTCGGCGGCGGCCTCCGCAGCGGCGATGGCGAGGTCGGTGTCGGTGGGGAGGGTCATCGGGTTTCCTTGGTGGCGTCGACGATGAGGGCGGCGAGTCGGGGGCCCTTGGCCCCGGGGGTGGCGTGGGCGAAGGTGGTGTCGTCGACGACGACGTCGAGCGGCGCGGTCGAGGGGTGCGAGAGGCGCAGCACGTCGCCGGGCTTCAGCGAGCCGAGGCGGTGCGGGTCCTGGTGTGTGGTGCGGAAGCGGATCGAGACGTCGACGGGCACCAGCGAGAACTGGGCCTTCAGCATCTCGGCGGCCTGCGCCTTCTTCGCGCGCTCACGGTCGGAGACGGGCGCGGGGGCGGCGGCTCGCTGGAGGTGCGGGAGCAGGCCGTTGAAGGGGAGGCAGAGGCTCATCTGGTGGGTCTGCTCACCGATGCGCAGGTCGAGGAGGACCACGACCATCGCGTCACCGGCGCCGGCGACCTGGGCGAACTGGGGGCTGTACTCGACCCCGGTCGCGGAGAGCTCGAGGTCGACGATCGAGGCGAGGCCGTAGCGCATCTCATGGAGCAGCGCGCATCAGAGGTGGGAGATCACGCTGCCCTCGATCTCGGTGAGGGGGCGCTGCGGCTGGAAGGGTGAGCCCGGGCCGCCGAGCATGTGGTCGATGCTCGCCATGGCGGCGCTCAGCGGCATGGCCACCATGCCCTGCCCGCTCATCGGCTCCGCGAGGAACTTGGTCAGGTAGGTGGGCGCCGGCAGCGAGTCGATGTACTCGTCGTAGCTCAGCTGCTGGACCGACACCAGCTGCACCTGGCAGACGGTGCGCAGCAGTGACGTGAAGACCGTCGTCGCCTGGCGGGCGAACGAGTCGAAGCCGAGCTGGAGGTTGCGCGAGTGCTCGCGGGAGAGCTGGATCGGCTGCCGGAAGTCGTAGGGCACCGGTTCGGCGCGGCGGGTACGACGTCGCGCACGGGCGCCCGAGGTCCCGGTGCGGGACACGGCTGTGGGGGCAGGAGGGGTCACGTGCTGACGAATCGGCGGCCCGCGGGCCCTCCTGAGCGTTTTCGGCCCACGGCACGGGACGCACCGTCCGGACCGTGGGTCCGGACGGTGCGTCCCGGCGGGGTCACTGGGTGACGAACTCGGTGAAGTACACCTCGAGCACCTCGCCGTGGTAGGCGTCGTCGAGCTTGGCGAGCAACGTCGTACGCAGTTTCTCGCGCTGCTCGCCGCGCGCCACGTCGGCGATCTCCAGGCCGCTGAAGACGGTGATCGCGGCGTCGAGCGCCTTGCTGCCGTTGACCTCGTGGGCGCCCTCGACCAGCTGCAGGGCCAGGCCCAGGCGCAGGTAGTGGCCGGCGGCGAGGTTGACCTGGATCGAGTCCAGCACCACCACCTCGCCGGCGACCGGCGGGCCCTCGGGCTCGGGCTTGAGGAAGAAGAACCACCCCGCGGCCCCGAGCACCAGGACCAGCACGGCCGCGATGACCACCTTCTTGCGCTTGCCGGTGCCCTCCGGGGCGTCCGCCTTCTCGGTTGCCGTGGGCGGCATCGCCGTCACCGTCATGTCCTGCCTCCTCGTTGCTTCGCGGCCTGCTCCAGCAGCTCGCGGCTCTCGGCCGGGAGGGAGGAGAGGACGACGATGTCGACTCGCTTGTTGATGCGCTGGGACCCCGGCTTGTCCGGGTCGACCAGCGGCTTCTCGTGGCCGAAGGCCGACGCGGTGAGGCGTGAGCCCTCGATGCCCTGGGTCTCGTCCAGGTGCCTCAGGACGGTGATGGCGCGGGCGGCCGACAGGTCCCAGTCGGTGGCGTAGTACTTCGGCTTCACCGGCACCTGGTTGGTGTGGCCGTCGACCTGGAGCGGGTCGGGGATCCGGCGCAGCACCTTGGAGAGGGTGTTGACGACCTTCGTGCCGCGGGGGGTCAGCTCGGCCCGGTTGGCCTCGAAGACGACGTGGCGCGAGACCAGGCTGACGACCAGGCCGCGGTTGTCGATGGTGGTGACGACGTCACGCTCGAGGCCGGCGCCCCGTATGGCCCGCTCGAGCCGGCGGCGGATCTCCAGGAGGCGGTCGACCTCGGCCTGCACGTCGCCGTACGCCCGCTGCTGGCGCAGCTGCTCCTTGCGGGTGACCGCGGCCTCGACCGCCTGGCGCTGCTCGGCGGTGAGGTCGGGGTCGTCCTCGTTGGGGAGCGGGGTGACCGGGGCGCTGCCCTTGTTGTCGAGCAGCGCTCGGGAGCCGTCCATCACGGTGGCCGACTGGCCGAAGCCGGCCGCGAGGCCCTGCTTCAGCGCGTCGTACTTCTCCTCGTCGACCTGGCTCATCGCGAACATGACGATGAAGAGCACCATCAGCAGCGTCACCATGTCGGCGTAGGTGACCATCCACCGCTCGTGGTTCTCGTGCTCCTCCTCGAGCTCACGACGCTTGCGGCGAGCCATCTCAGGCCGCCTCGGCGTGCTGTCCCGCGGGGAGGAGCGAGGTCAGCTTCTGGGCCACGACCCGGGGGTTGGAGCCGGACTGGATGGCGGCGATGCCCTCGATGGCGACCTCCATGCGGGTGGTCTCGAGCTCGCTGAGGCGCTTGAGACGGCTGCTGATCGGCAGCCACAGGACGTTGGCGGAGAAGACGCCCCACAGGGTGGCGAGGAAGGCGGCACCGATCAGGTGGCCGAGCTTCTCGGGCTCGGCGAGGCTCTCGAGCACGTGCACGAGGCCCATGACGGTGCCGACGATGCCGATGGTGGGGGCGTAGGCCCCGGCGTCGGCGAAGAACTTGGCGGAGTGCTTGTCCTGGGCCTTCTTGGCGTAGACCTCGGCCTCGAGGATCTCGCGGACCTCCTCGGGGTCGGTGCCGTCGATCGCCAAGGTCATGCCTTTGACCAGGAACGGGTCGTCGATGTCGCGCAGCGAGTCCTCGAGGGCGAGCAGGCCCTCGCGGCGGGCGCGCTCGGCCAGGGAGACGACGACGGGCACCAGGTCGGCGGAGCTGGCGGGCTTGCCGGTGAAGGCGCGCTTGAGGGCGACCATGGCGTGCTTGGCGTCGGCCACGGTGCCACCGGCGAAGGTGATCGCCAGGGTGGCTCCGAAGACCAGGAGCATCGGCGGCAGCAGGAACATCGCCGTCGGGTCGCCGCCCTCGAGGATGTTGGCGATCGCGATCACCGCGAAGGCCAGGACGATGCCGATCAGGGTGGCCGGATCCATCAGATCTCCTCCTCGGGAGCGTCTCGGGCTCGACGCTCGGCAGCGGTGCGACCGGGGCCAGGTGGGTCGTGGCGGGGGCAGGCGCCGGCGTACGCCCGGAGCTTGGGTCGAGCTGCCAGGAGAGCGCGACGATCTCGCTGCGGTAGGTGCGCACGGCGTCGATGACCTGGGTCATCGAGTCGGCCACGACGTACTTGGTGCCGTCGGTGAGCGTCACGACGGTGTCGGGGGTCGCGTCGATGCGTTCGATCAGGTCTGCGTTGAGCACGAAGGCCTTGCCCGACAGACGGTCAACATGATCATCGAGCGCACCATCCTTGTGCTGTCCATGGCGTCGGCCCGTCCGTGGGCCGACATCCACCCCATCGGCGGGCCGCGACGGCACCTGAGGCGTACAAGGGGCCGAAAATGCCGACGACCGGCGCGGCCCCGGTGGGGGACGCGCCGGTCGCGGCAGGGGAGTCGTCAGCGCTTGATGTTGACGAGCTCCTCGAGCACCTGGTCGGAGGTGGTGATGACGCGCGAGCTGGCCTGGAAGCCACGCTGGGCGAGGATGAGGTTGGTGAACTCCGCGGCGAGGTCGACGTTGGACATCTCCAGCGCGCCACCCACGATCTTGCCCATCTGGCCCTGGCCGGGGGTGCTGATCTGCGCGGCACCGGAGTTGGCGCTGGCGCGGAAGGAGGTCTCGCCGACCTTCTCCAGGCCCTGGACGTTGGTGAAGTTGGCCAGGGCGATCTGCGCGATGTCGCGCTGCACGCCGTCGGAGAAGATGCCGCGCACCTTGCCGTCGCTGCCGATCTGGTAGGAGGTCATGGTGACGCCCGCGGGACCGCCGGCACGGCGTTGGCGACGTCGAGGGTGACGTCGACGAGGCCACCGGTGGTGTTGCCCGCGGCGTCGAGCAGGTAGCCCTGCACCCGGTTGCCGCTGGGGGTGACCAGCACGCCGGTCTCGTCGAAGGCGAAGGCGCCGGCGCGGGTGTAGAGCTGCTCGTTGCCCTTGCGGACCACGAACATGCCGTCGCCCTGGATCATCAGGTCGGTCGCCCGGCCGGTGGTCTGGGCCGAGCCCTGGCCGAAGTTGGTGGCGGTGGCGGCGAGCTGCACGCCGAGACCGACCTGGGTCGGGTTGGTGCCGCCGCCGGTCGCGTTGGCCGCGGTGGCGCCACCGAGCAGCTGGCTGAGGGTGTCCTGGAAGACGGTGGTCGACGACTTGAAGCCGGTGGTGTTGGCGTTGGCGATGTTGTTGCCGGTGACGTCGAGCATGGTCTGGTTGACGCGCAGGCCGGAGATGCCGGAGAAGAGTGAGCGGAGCATGGGGTTTCCTCGCAGAGTCGGGGAGAAGGGACGTTCAGGAAAGGTCAGCCGGAGGTCCGGCCGGAGGGTCAGTCGGAGTCGGAGTCGGTGGTCGCGTCGGGGGTGGATGTCCCGTCGGTGACCGAGACGACGTTGGCCAGCGGCACCTCGGTGCCGCCGATGTCCAGCACCGGACCCGAGGCGCCGAAGGTCACGCCGGAGACGACGCCCTTGTGGATCTCGCCGTCGGCGTCGCTCCAGGTGACGTGACGACCGACGAGGCCGCTGGCGCCGAAGGCCATCTGGGAGGCGAGCAGCAGGGAGGTCTGGTCCGCCACGGACTGCATCTTCTCGAGCGCGGTGAACTGCGCCGACTGGGCGAGGAACTCGCCGGAGTCGGTGGGTTGAGCGGGTCCTGGTAACGCATCTGGGTGACCAGGAGCTGCAGGAACATGTCCTTGTCCTGGGTCGTCTGCGTCGCGGTGCTTCCGGTTCCGAACAGTCCCGGAGTCACGGCCTCGGTGGCCGGGATCGACACGTTTCCTCCTCACAGGGTCAGGTCGAGGCCCGCAGCGCGGGTCGACCTGACCGGGTCGTGCGGCAGGCGGGTGTCGCCGGTCCGCGGTGGCTGCCGTCCATGGCGTTCTCTCCTTCACGCGTCCCTGCGTGGTGGTCCTGGTCGCGGCGGGCGTCGTCGGCGCCCCGGCCGCTGGTGGTCGGGCCCTGGCCCTCGTACGCCTGGCCCGCGGTGCCGCCCGCGGTGCTGCCGGCGGTGGAGCCGTCGCGCACGGTGACCCGGCTCTCGCTCGCACCGGTCAGCTCGAGCAGGCGGCGCAGCTCGGGCGCGCCCTCGAGCAGGGCACGCCGGGCCTCGTCGCCGGCGGCGAAGTCGACGGTGACCTCGCCGTTGCGGACGGTGAGCGTCACGCGGACGTCGCCGAGCGCCTCGGGGGTGAGGGTCACGGTGAGCCGATGGGTGCCGTCGCCGCGGGTGACCAGGCGCGACACCTCGCCGAAGACCTGGTCGGCCACCGGAGGGGCGGCCGGGGCCGGGGTCGCGGTCGGCGTCGCGGCGGACGCGGCTGTCGTGGGAGCACCGGGAGCCACGGCCTGGACCGGCGTCATGGTCGAGACGTCGATGCCAGGGGAGGGGCTCGTGGCGGGGCTCGGGGTCGTGGCCACGGGCGTACCGGGGGCGGCAGCAGCGGCTGTCTCGCGGCCGGGCGCGGTCTGGAGCTCCGGGGACCCGGAGCCGGTGTCGGAGCCGGCGTCGGACTGGCCGGACGGGCCGGGCGACTGGGTCGGGGCCGCAGGCGGAAGCGGGGCTCCCGGCGCGACGCTCCCGGCGAGGGGGCCGGCCTGCGGTGCGCCGGCGGCGGGCAGCGGCTGCGGGCGTACGCCCGACTCGTCGCCGACGGCACCGGCGACGTCGACCGGGGCGGCGGCGGGTGCCTCGGCCAGGCGGACGGCCTCGGTCACCGCGGCCGGCGGGGCGGGCAGCGACGCCAGCACCGGGGCCGGGGCCACGGAGGCAACGAACGGGGCGGCCACGGTCGCCACCTCGCCCTCAGGCTGCTCGGGCTCCGCGTCGACGTCCTCCTGGGGTGCGGTCGCGCCGTCCGGGTCGACCGGCAGGCCGGTGAGCGGGGCGGTCGGGACGCCGGGGGTCGCCGGGCCCGCAGGGGCAGCCGGGGCCGCGCCGGGCAGGGCCGCGAGCAGCATCGCGAGGAAGCCGCCCGAGGCAGCGCCCGACGCACCTGACGAGGCGGCCACGCCGCCTGCAGGGGCGGCCGGAGCCGCGCTGGCCGGCAGCGGGGGGAGTGCGGTCATCGGGCGCCCTCCAGCATCGCCATGATCGAGCGCACGTAGTTCTGCGTCTCCTGGTAGGGCGGGATGCCGCCGTGGCGCATCACCGCGCCCGGCCCGGCGTTGTACGCAGCCAGCGCCAGGTCGGTGCTGCCGAAGCGGTCGAGCAGGTCGCGCAGGAGCCGTGCGGCGCCGTCGACGGCCTGGCCGGGGTCGAAGGAGTTGGTGACGCCGAGGCCCTGGGCGGTCGCGGGCATCAGCTGCATCAGGCCCTGGGCGCCGGCCGAGCTGACCGCGTTCGGGTCGAAGCCGGACTCCTGGCGCGCGACGGCGGCGAGCAGGGCCGGGGAGACGCCGTGCGCCGCACCGGCGTTGGTGAAGAGCTGGGCGAAGGCGGCGCCGTCGGCGGGGAGGCCGGGCAGCGTCGGCAGCGCCGTCGCCTGCGTGCCGGCGACCCCGTCGGGGACGATCCGGCGGATCACGTCGGGCGTGGTGGGCACGTCGATGATCCGGACGTCGAGGCCGGTGCGCGGTGCCTCGATCATCTTGCCGTTGCCGATGTAGATGGCGATGTGGTCGACGCCCTTGTTGCGGCTGGAGTTGTCCCAGGCGAGCAGGTCGCCGGGCTGGGCCTGCGCCATGCTCGCGACCGGACGGCCGGCGGCGGCCTGCTGGTAGGAGACGCGCGGCAGCTCGTAGCCCAGGTTGCGGTAGACCAGCTGGACCAGGCCCGAGCAGTCCAAGCCCTTCGACGGGTCCGTGCCGCCCCAGACGTAAGGGATGCCGAGGTACTTCTTCGCCTCGTCGACCACGGCCTGGCCCTCGGCCGAGCCACCGGACGCGCCGGTGCCGCCCGTCGTGCCGGCGTCGAGGAGGGCCCCCTCCAGGGCAGCGCTGAAGGCCGCCTGACCGGTGGAGAGGGAGGGGGTGGGGGCGAGCAGCGACAGCTGGCCCTGGATCTCGGAGATCCGACTGGTGACGTCGGCGACGCTCATCGGGCACCTTGCGGGTCGAGGGGGGAACAGGTGGGGGAGGAGACGGTGGAGACGGGGAGGGATGCCTGGGCGCGGCTCCAGAGCTGGGCGGCGATGTCGTCGAGCTCGACGGCCTCGCGGTGCGCCCGCTCGACGCGCCGGGCCTCGGCGCGGTTGGCCAGCAGCGACTCGACGGCCGAGAGGCGTGCCTTGTCGGTGGACCAGTGCGCCTGGGCGGAGTCGGCGATGCGCTGGGCCGCGCCCAGCTGATCGGTGGCCACGCCGGCCGCTGCGCCGATCGCCAGGACGGCGTCGCGGCGGGCGCGGAAGGACGTGGCGTCGCCCTCCTCCCAGGCGGGGGAGGAGGCCAGTTGCTCGGTGAGCGCGGCGACGCGGGCACGCCGCTGCTCGCGCTCGGTCAGCGCCTGCTGCAGGCCGATCCGGCTGTCGCGCTCGCGGACGGCGCGCACGCGCTCGACGGCCCGCATGCCGCGGTCGAGGTCCCGGGCGCTCACGACGCCGCCTCCAGCTCAGCGGGATGCAGCAGGGCGTGCAGGCGGCCCCAGGTGTCGGCCGTCGGGGTGGAGTCGTCCATCTCCTGGCGCAGGAAGTCGTTGATCCGCGGCATCAGGGCGAGCGCCTGGTCGGCGTCGGGGTCGGCGCCACGGGCGTACGCCCCGATCTCGACAAGCTCCTTGACGTCGCGGTGCGCGGCCAGCAGACGCCGCAGCTGGGTCGCGTCGCGGCGCTGGTCGGGGGTGGTGACCGCGCCGTTGACGCGGGAGATCGACTCGAGCACGTCGATGCTGGGGAAGTGGCCGGAGGTGGCCAGGCGCCGGGAGAGCACCACGTGGCCGTCGAGGATCGAGCGGGCGGTGTCACCGATCGGGTCCTGCATGTCGTCGCCCTCGACGAGGACCGTGTAGAGGCCGGTGATGCTGCCGACCGGAGAGGTTCCGGCCCGCTCGAGCAGCCGCGGCATCAGCGCGAAGACGCTCGGCGGGTAGCCGCGGGTGGCGGGCGGCTCGCCGGCCGAGAGACCGATCTCGCGCTGGGCCATCGCCACCCGGGTGAGGCTGTCCATCATCAGCACCACGTCGCGGCCCTCGTCGCGGAACGACTCGGCGATGCGGGTGGCGACGAAGGCGGCGCGCAGGCGCTCGACGGGCGGGGGTCGGAGGTGGCGACGACCACGACCGAGCGGGCCAGGCCCTCGGGTCCGAGGTCGTTCTCGATGAACTCGCGCACCTCGCGGCCGCGCTCACCGACCAGCGCCAGGACGCAGATCTCGGCGTCGGTGCCGCGGGCGACCATGGAGAGCAGGCTCGACTTGCCCACGCCGGAGCCGGCCATGATGCCGAGGCGCTGGCCGCGTCCGCAGGGGACGAGGGAGTCCAGCGCCCGGACGCCGAGGCCGAGCTGGTGCACGATGCGCGGGCGGGCCAGCGCGTCGGGGGCGGGGTGGTCGACGCCGACCAGGGGCAGGTGGTCGAGCGACGGGCCGTCGTCGATCGGGCGGCCGAGGCCGTCGAGCACGCGTCCGCGCAGCTCCTCGCCGACCCGGATCCGCAGGGGACCGCCGGTGTGGCGCACCAGGGAGCCCGCGGTGAGGCCGGTGGTGGAGCCCAGCGGGAGGCAGGTCAGGCCCTCGGGGCCGCTGGCGGCGACCTCCGCCAGCACCGGGGTGTCGCCCTCGACCTCGACGAGGTCGCCGACGGCGGCCGGCAGGCCGGTCACGACCAGCTGCAGACCGAGCACCTGGGAGACCCGGCCGAGGCGGACCGGGGCTGCGGCGGTGAGGGCGGCCACGGACGTACGCGGCTCGAGGGCGCTCACGTGAGCACCTCGCGCACCCGGGTCATCGCGGTGTCGACCCGCAGGTCGAGCGCGTGGTCGTCGACCTCGACGACCGCGTCGAGACGACCCAGGGTGGGGTCGCCGACGCAGCTCGTGCCGTCGGCCAGCGCGGCCAGCTCGGGCGCCTGGAGGTGGTCGGGGTGCAGGCGCACGCGCGCGACCTCGCCGGCGGGTGCGAGGGCGAGCACACGGCGTACGACGTCGGCCGCGCCCGCACCCCGGACCTCGTGCCCGACGAGCTCCTCGGTCAGCGCCCAGGCCAGCTCGGTGGCCTGGGTCTCGACCCGGGCGGCAGCGCCGTCGAGCACGGCGCGCAGCTGCGCGGCGGCGTCGAGCAGGGCCTGCACCGACTCGCGGTGCTCCGCGGCACGCTTCGCCTCGGCCAGCGCCAGGCGCTCGGCCTCGACCGCCGCGACCTCGCGGGCCTCGGCGGCCGCCTCGCGGCGACCCTGCGCCCAGCCCACGGAGTAGCCCTGGGCCTGCGCCGCGGCGCGGGCCTGCTCGGCGACCTCCGTCAGGGTGCGCTCGCTGACCGCGTCGCCCAGGGCGTTGTCGGGGGCGAGACGGGTCCAGGTCCCGACCCGCAGGTCGCGGGTGCGGAAGGGAGCGACGTCGGACTCGGTGGTCATGTCAGTCGACGAACTCGTCGTCGTTGCCACGGCGCACCATGATCTGGCCCTGCTCCTCGAGGCGGCGGATGGTCCGGATGATGTTCTGCCTGGCCTCCTCGACCTGCGTGAGCCTGACCGGGCCGAGCAGCTCGACCTCCTCGAGCAGGTTCTCCGCGGCACGCTCGGAGAGGTTGCCGGTGATCTTGTTGCGGACCGCGCCCTCGGGCACGCCCTTGAGGGCGAGCGCCAGGTCGGCCCCGTCGACCTCGCGCAGCACCTGCTGCACGGAGCGGTCGTCGAGGGTGACGATGTCCTCGAACATGAACATCTTGCTCTTGATCTCGTCGGCCAGGGCGGCGTCGAGCGCCTCCAGGCCCTCGACGATCTGACGCTCGGTCGAGCGGTCGGAGCGGTTGATGATGTTGACCAGCGGGTCGACGCCGCCGACCTGCGACAGCTCGGTGGGCTGCAGCATCGAGGAGAGCTTGCGCTCCAGGACGGCCTCGACGGCGCGGATCATCTCGGGGGAGGTCCGGTCCATCACGGCGATGCGGTGCGCGACCTGCGCCTGCAGCATGGGTGTGAGCCCCGACAGCAGCAGCGACGCCTTGTCCGCGGTCATGTGGGCGAGGACCAGGGCAATGACCTGGGGGTGCTCGTCGGCGATGAAGGAGCGGATCTGGGCGGGGTCGGCACGGTGCAGGAACTGGAAGGGCATCTGCACCGCGGCGGCGTTGAGCCGCTCGATGACCTCGGCCGCGCGCTCGGGGCCGAGGGACTCCACCAGCATCTGGTGGGCGAAGTCGAGCCCGCCCTTGGAGACGTGGGCCCGGGCGACCATGAGGTCGTGGAACTCCGAGAGCACGTTGTTGGACTCGTCGGCACCCACCGAGCTGAGGCGGGCGATCTCCGCGGAGACCAGCTCGACCTCCGACTCGGAGAGGTGGTTCATCACCTGGGCGGCCTTCTCGCGGCCCATCTGGATCAGCAGCACGGCGCTCTTGCGCACGCCTGCCGTCGTGGTCACGGCGCTCATCGGGGCGGCTCCACGAGCCAGCCGCGCAGCAGCGCGGCGACGTCCTCGGGCTGGCGCTCGACCAGGGCCGCGAGCTCGTCACGCATCTTCTCGACCTCGTCCTGCTCGGCCGACTCCAGCGCAGCCAGGGCCGGGTTGGGTTCGGGCAGCGCCTCGGCACGGGTCTGCGCGTCCAGGCGGAGCTGCTCGACCACGTAGTTGGTGGCCTCGGCACGGGCGCGGGCGCGGCGGCGGCCCTGCAGCCAGGCGAGCAGGCCGACGAGGACCACGACGACACCGATGGCGACGTTGCGGATGAGCGCCAGGCGCGCAGCCTTGGCCTCGGCCTCCTCCGCGGCGGCCAGCTCGGCCTCGGCGGCCTCCTGGGCGCTGCGGTCGAAGGGCATCGAGGTGACCTCGACGGTGTCGCCACGGTCGAGGTCCTCACCGATGGCGGCCGCGATCAGGCGCCGCATGTCGGCGTTGCTGACCTTGATCGGGGCGCTGCTGTCGATCGCCACACCGATGTGCAGCGAGTCGACGCCACCGGGGCGGACTCACGGCGCTCGACGACGGAGTTGACCGCGTTGTCCTCGGTGGTGGAGTTCTTGGAGTAGTTGCCGTTGCCGTTGCCGTTGCCGTCGAGCTCGGTGTTGCCCTCGGGGCCGACCACGCCGCCGACGCCGGGGGCGCCTGGGCCGGTGTAGGTCTCGCGCTGGCGGTTGCTCGACAGCGGCTTGGCGTCGGGGTCCGACTCGTACGTCGTGCTGGTGCTGACCGACTTGTCGAAGTCGAGGTCGGCGGTCACCGCGACGGTGGAGTTGCCGGGGCCGACGACGGTGTCGAGCGTGCGCTGGATCTTGGCGTTGAGCTCGTCCTGGTACTCCTGGATCGCCTGGGCGCGGGTGCCGGCGCCCAGGCCGCCCGAGGCGGCGTCGGCGGAGAGCACGCGACCGCTGGCGTCGGCGACCGTCACCTTCTCGGGCGCGAGGCCGTCGACGCTGGAGGCGACCAGGTGGACCACGGCCTGCACCTGGTCGGGGGTGAAGGACTTGCCGGCCTGGGTGTCGACCAGGACGGAGGCGGTGGTGGGGTCCTGCTCCTTGGCGAAGACCTGCTTGGCCGGCATGGCCAGGTGCACGACGGCGGTGTTGACCCCGTCGATGGCCTCGATGGTGCTGGCGAGCTCGCCCTCCATGGCGCGCTTGAAGGAGGTCTGCTCCTGGAACTGCGAGGTCGAGAGGCTCTGCTCGTCGAGCAGGGAGTAGCCGTCGCCGCTGCTGTTGGCGGGGAGGCCCTCGCCGCTCAGCGCGATCCGGGTCTCGTGCACCTGCTCCTTGGGCACCAGCACGGAGTTGCCGTCGGCGGAGAGCTTGTGCGGCACGCCCTTGGCGGTGAGCTCCTCGATGACGGCGGCCGCGTCCTCGGAGCTCATCTGCGAGTAGAGGGGGCTGTAGCTCGGGGTGGCGACCCACCGGAAGACCATGAAGCCGGCGAGCAGCAGCGCGCGCACGCCGACGCCCGCGATGACCTTCTGGCCGGTGTTGATCCCGGCCAGGGACTCGCGGACGCGGGTGAGGAGGCGGGTGGCGTTCTCCTTCATCAGACCTGCATCCGCATGATCTCGTTGAAGGCCTCGACCGCACGGTTGCGCACGGCGACCGTCAGCTGGGTGGTCACGCTGGCCTCGGTCGCGGCGATCGTGTAGTCGTGCATGCTGTCGAGGTCACCGGTGGCGGCCTTCACGGCGAGCTGGTCGGCGTTGGTCTGCACCGACTCGAGGCGCTCGATGCCGTCGAGCAGCAGCTCGCCGAACTCCGCGCCGGTGCCGTCGGGCCCCTGCGGCCCTGCGACGGTCGGGACGGCGGTCGGGGTGACCACCGGGGCGACGTACGGCGTGAAGCCCATCGCCTCGATACCAGAGATGCTCATGAGCGTCCGATCTGCAGGGCTGCGTTGTAGGAGTCCTGGGCGTTCTTGGTGACCTGCACCGACGCCTGGAAGCCGCGCTGGGCCATGACCAGCTGGCTCATCTGGCTGGACATGTCGATGTCGGGCATGCGCACGTAGCCGTTCTCGTCGGCCAGCGGGTGGTCCGGGCTGTGGACCATCCGGCCCTCGGCGTCGCCGTACTCGATGCCGCCGACCCGGACACCACCGTCGGGGCGGGTGCGCGCCACGACCATCTGGGCCTGGAAGGCGTCCTCGTCGGTGCTGGTGACGGTGTTGACGTTGGAGATGTTGTGCGCCAGCGCGTCCAGCCACGTCTGGTGCATGCCGAGGCTCGAGCCCGCGATGCGGAGCATGTCGAAGGCGCCCATCACTGGCCCGTCGCTGCGGTGCGGACCACGGAGAGCCGGTCGGAGGCCGCCCGGGTCAGGAGCGAGTACTGGAACTGCGACTGGATCGCGGCGAGCGACTCCTTGCGCAGGTCGACGTTGTTGCCGTTCAGGCCCACCGGCGTGTTGGTGGGGATCCCGCGGGCGGTCACGGCCGCGTCACCGTCGGCGAAGGAGCCCGACGCGATGGCCTGGCGCAGCGACGACTCGAAGTCGACCGAGGTGGCGCGGAAGCCGGGGGTGTCGACGTTGGCGATGTTGTCCGCGATCACGCGCTGACGCAGGGAGACCCCGTCCAGGGCGGAGTTGAGCACGCGGGAGACCGCGTCGGAGACGGCGAAGGGCAAGGCAGGGAACCTCTCGGGGAGGGGGTTGCCGGTCCTTCGGCGGGGATGAGCGCTCCGTGCTCGCAGTTCACTTCGGCGGCTCGCCGAGGCAGTTGAGGAGAACTGCGGGACGAATGTCGACGTGGGCTGCGGATGCGCGCACCACCCGAGAAGGACCAGCGTCTGGGGGGAGGGGTGCTGGTCCGGCTCGTCCCCCGACGGTGCGCAAGGGGGTGCGCAGGAGTGCGCAGGGGGCGAGCCTGGTGCCGGATCGTTCGCGGGTCAGAAGGTCTGGACGACCGAGATGACCCCCGCGCCGTAGTTCGGGACGTCGACCCGCATGTCGGTGCGTCGACCCAGGGTGAGGGCGTGCACCAGCACGTCGCGCGGAGTCGGCTCACCGGCCGGGTGCATGGCGTGCAGCCGCAGGTGGTCGGCGCCGGGGGTGCTGTTGAAGAGGCCGACCGCGATGTTGAGCACCTCGTGCAGGTTCTCGCGCAGCACCTCGGGCAGCGTGCCCTGGGCGACCGCGTCCTCCGCGGTCTTCGGCGGCACGAGCCCGATCGCCGCGCCGGCGTACGCGGAGAGCGGCAGGTCGAAGCAGATCAGGGCAGCGATGCGCAGCGAGTCGTCGACGTACACGCCGATCGTCGCCGGGCGCTTCGGGCCGGGGGCCAGCGGTGCGGCCGGCTCGATCGAGACGGACTTTCCGAGGAGGTCGCTGAGGAGGTCGCGGACCTCCTTGGCGACGGGGAGGTGAACCTTCATGCCCGGGGGAGCACCGCCGAGAGAGCCTCGTCGAACAGCTCCGGGGTGAAGGGCTTGGCGATCAGGAAGAGGGCACCGGCGGCCGCGGCGCGGGCGCGCATCTCCTCCGAGCCCTCCGAGGTGACGAAGCCGAAGGGCACCTGGGAGCCGGAGGCGCGCAGGCGGGCGAGGGCATCGATGCCGCTCATCTCGGGCATGTTCCAGTCCGAGAGCACCAGGTCGGGCTTCTCGGTGGCCACCATCTCGACGGCCTGGAGGCCGTTCTCGGCCTCGACCACGTCGTGGCCGGCGTAGCCGGACTGACGCAGCGTACGGATGACGATCTGGCGCATGACGCGGCTGTCGTCGACGACGAGGATCTTCATCGGGTCACCTTGCTCACGGCGGGGCTGGTCACGGCAGGGCTGCCGGAGTGGACGGTCAGGGAGACGGGCTCGTCGCCCCACACGAAGTCGAGGTGCACGATCTCGTGCTGGTCGGAGCCGTGGGCGAACTGCCCCGTGGCGACCAGCGGCAGCGAGAGCTGGCTGGGGCCGGGGACGAGGCTCTTGACGTTGCCGCCGACCATGTTGACCAGCTCGCCGACGGCGTCGACGACGTCGGCCTCCGACGGCTCGTCGGCGTCGGGGTCCATGCCGAGCATGCCGCAGGTGAGGTGGTGGCGCCGACGGCGGTCAGCTCCATGGCGATCATGCCGTTCCACTCGCCCTTGACGGTGACGCTGGCGGACCACTCCGGGGTGAAGTCGCGGCGCTCGGCCGGGGCGAAGGGCGCGGTGTGGCCCAGGAACGTCGACCACACCTCTTCGGTCAGCGTCCGTACGTCGTCGGGGCTGAGGACGGCGTCGGGCTGGACGTCCGTGCTCGTGGGGGCGGTCATGCGATCGCTCCGTTCGGGGGCAGGCCGAGTCAGCCGAGCAGCTCCAGCTTGTCGAGGATCGCGTCGGCGGTGAAGGGCTTGATGACGTACTCGTGGGCGCCGGCCGCGAGGGCGGCGACGATCTGCGAGTGCTCGCTCTCGGTGGTGACCATCATCAGCGTGATGTCGCGCCACTCACGGACCTTGCGGACCTGGGTGACGAACTCGTAGCCGTTCATGACGGGCATGTTCCAGTCGATGAGGCAGATGTCGGGGCGGAGGCCGCCGTTGATGTGGTCGAGAGCCTCCTGGCCGTGACCGGCCTCCGTGATCTCGAATCCGGCGCCGCGCAGGATGCGGGCCAGGATCATCCGCATCGAGCGGGAGTCGTCGATGACGAGCGCGTGCACGTCAGGCTCCTGTCGGGTGGGGGACCAGGGGGGAATGCGGGCTCACGGGGCTTCCATCGGTCGTGGTCGGTCGATCCTGAGCAGAACCGGCCCGTGGGGTGGACCTCAGGCGCTGACGTCGAGGTACGCCGGTGCCGCGGGCGCCGCCGTGGCGTCGGTGACGCGGGCGGCGAAGTCACGCTGGCGGGAGGTGGCCGCCATCGCCAGGGAGAGGTCGAGCTGCACCTGGCGCTGGGCGGCCAGGAGCGCCTCGGCGCGGCTGAGGAGGTCGCGGGGGACCGGGCCGAGCCCGCTGGTCGGCGTCCAGGTCGTGTCCACCGACTCCGGGTCGACCTCGTGCTCGGTCGAGGAGAGCAGGGCGCGGACGGCCTCCACCTCGGCCTCGAGGCGGTCCAGCTCGTCGTACCAGGGGCTCCGGGCGGCGCTCTCGCGACCCATCAGCCAGCCGCCTGCAGGGCAGCCTCGCGCCAGGTGTCGCACAGCTGCTCGGCCAGGGCCAGCACGTGCTCGGTCATCGCGACGTCGCAGCGGGTGTTGGCCAGCACGAGCTGGGTGTGCATCCAGTCGTAGAGCGAGGCGAGCGCGAGGGCGCCCGACCAGGCGTCGGTGCGCAGGCTCGTACGCAGCTCCATGACGATGTCCTGGGCGTGCAGGAGGTGCGTGTGCGCGGCCTCGCGCTCACCGGCGGCCTGGGCGTCGCGCCCACGCTGCAGGTCGAGCACGAGCCGCTGGTAGAGCATGACGACGAGACGCTCGGGGCTGGCGGTGGTCACGGAGGCGCCGAGGTAGGTCTGGCGGACGTTCGCGTTCATGGGGTCACTCAGCCTTCGGAGCGGGAGAGGGAGTTGATCTGGCCGGCCAGCCACGTGGACTGGCTGTTCATCTTGCTCAGCGCCACGTCGAGGGCGGTGAACTGACGCGTCAGGGCGGACTCGCGCAGCTCGAGGCGACGGTCCCACTCGGCGATCGACTTGTTGAGCCGCTCGATGCCCTTGGACCGGCCGTCGATGACGGAGGTGAGCGCGCCGGTGGTCTGGTCGCTCGCCTTCTGGGCGACGGTCGCGACGCGCGCGGCGAACCCGTCGTCGGTGCCGAACGCCTTGGCGACGGCGGCGGGGTCCGCCTCGTACGCCTTCGTGAGCGCTGCCTCGTCGAGCACGAGCTTGCCCAAGCGGTCAACGCTGAGACCCAGCTCGGCCATCGACGTGTTGCCGCCGGGGAAGATCGCGCTGGCCAGGTCGTTGCGCAGCGTCCGGACCGTGACGTCGCCCACGAAGTCACCCCGGGACGAGGTGGCGACGTTGTACTTGGAGCCGTTGTCGATCTCGGTCAGGATCGCGTTGACGTTGTCGACCAGTCCCTTGACGGACGCGTGCAGGGTGCTTGCGTCGCGGGAGACGGCGATCTCGCCACTCTTGCCGACCTCGGCGCCGGCCGAGAGGGTGACCGTGACGCCGGGCATGAGCTCGGTGAAGGTGTTGCTGCTCGACTCCACCGCGATGCCGGCGCCCAGGTCGAGGCGGGCATTGGCGCCGGCGCGCACCGTGGCGCCGCCGAGGAGCGCGGTGCCGTCGGCGTTGGTCAGCGTGAAGTCCGCGCCCGCGCCGGTCGCGGTCGACTCGACGAGGAGGCGGTAGGCGCCGTTCGCGTCCTTGACGGTGGTCGCGCGCAGCCCCGTGTCCTTGGTCGGGTCGTTGATGGCTGCGGCCAGGCCGGCCAGGGTGCCGTCGCCGGTGTCGAGGTCGACGGTGGTGCCGTCGAGCCGGTCGAGCTTCACCGTCGTGGAGCCCGTGGTCACCACGTCGGTGAGGGCGGCGGAGTCCTTGTAGCCCAGTTGGTGGGAGAGCGCCACGCTGGCGACCTTGACGGTGAAGGCGGTCGGCGTGGCGCTCGACGTGGCGCTCACGGTGACGCCGGGGAGCGAGGAGGTCGTCTTCAGGGCGTCCCACGTGGTGCCGGTCCCGGTGGACGTCGCCTTGGTGGCCAGGGCGGCCACCTTGGAGTTCAGCGACTGGTAGGAGGTCAGGACGTAGCCCTCGGACTTCGCGCGGCTCTGGAGTCGCGTCTGCGGCATCGCCTCGAGCTGCATGAGCTGGCCCACGATGTTGGCGGTGTCGAGGCCACTGCCCAGGCCAGAGATGTTCGCGGTTGCCACGTGGTCTCCTCTCGAAGGAACAGGTCATGCCGGAGGTCGTACGAACTCCTTCGACGCCCTCATCGGCACCTGGGGGGCAGACCTGAGGCGTTGACGTGGGAGCAGCCCGACGGGGGCGGGAGAGAATAGGGACGGAGCCCCGGACCGTGAGGTCCGGGGCTCCGCGGGTGGTGCTGTGAGGCTGGTGTCGCCTACCGCTGGATCAGCGGAGGAGCGACAGGACGCCCTGCGGGGCCTGGTTGGCCTGCGCGAGCATCGCGGTGCCGGCCTGCGACAGGATCTGCGAGCGGGTGAAGCTCATCATCTCCTGCGCCATGTCGGTGTCGCGGATGCGGCTCTCGGAGGCCGACAGGTTCTCGACGGCCACGTTGAGGTTGTTGATGGTGTGCTCGAAGCGGTTCTGCATCGCACCGAGACCGGCGCGAGCGGTGGAGACGGCCTTGATCTGGTCGTCGACCCGCTTGATGGACGCCTGGGCGCCGTCGGCCGTGCTGAAGTCCAGCCCAGTCGTTCCCGGAACCAGGGCGGCGGAGACCGCAGCGCCGGTGCCGGCGGCTGCGTGCGTGCCGGCAGTGTTGCCACCGAAGACGGCAGCGCCGTCCTTGGCGGTGACCACGAGCTGGTTGTCCTTGTTCACCGAAGCAGAGAGGTGCTTGGAGAAGTTCGCGTCCTTGTTGAGCGCGCTCGCCACGTCGTCCACGGTCTTCAGGGAGCCGGCGGCACCCAGGGACGCGGTGGTGATGGTGGTGTCGACGTTGTTGCCGCCGACGACGCTACGAGTGGTGAAGGTCATGGCGCCGGTCACGTCGGTGGGGGTGAGGACGTTGATCGTCGAGCCAGTGGTGGCGGCACCGAGCTGGTCGGCCATGTTCTTCACGTTGGCGCCAGACAGGTCGACCGTGATGCGGCTGTTGGCGTCACCGTCGGCACCGACCTGGAAGTGCATCTTGCCGCCGGCGCCCGCGGTGCCGTCGAGCAGGTTGGCGCCGTTGAAGTTGGTCGACTCGCCGATGCGGCCGAGCTCCTTGACCAGGCTGTCGGCCTCGGTCTTGATGTTGGCGCGCGCCTCGGCGTTGTTGCTGTCGTTGGCGCCCTGGACGGACAGGTCGCGGAGACGCTGGAGGATCGAGTGGACCTCGGTCAGGGCGCCTTCCGCGGTCTGCACGACGGAGATGCCGTCCTGGGCGTTGCGGGCGGCAACCTTGAGGCCACCGACCTGCGAGCGCAGGCCCTCGGAGATCGCGAGACCGGCGGCGTCGTCGGCGGCGCGGTTGATGCGGAAGCCCGAGGAGAGCTTCTCCAGCGACTTGGACATCTGGCCCTGGGTGACCGACAGGTTGCGGTACGAGTTGAAGGCGTCGATGTTCTGGTTGATGCGGAGACTCATGGTGGTTTCCTTCCTGGAGAGTCACGTGCCGAAGTCCGTCCGTGGACTTCGTTGCCTGTCTGTTCGGCGCCTGCGCAGCAGGTCTGAGGCGTTCGCCGAAGTTTTTTCGTACGAGGTCAGGCGCGCGCCTCGACGCCCACGCGGGCAGGGCGCAGGGCGGCGGCGTGCCGGGTCGCGACGGCCGCGAAGTAGGACTCGCGACGTCGGGCGGCACAGCCCTCGGGGCGGCTGGGCGCGGCGACCAGGTGGGGGTCCAGCTCACGGTTGAGCGCCTCGCGCAGGAGGCTCAGCGCCTCGGCGCGGATCTGGGAGACCCGGGACTCGCTCACGCCGAGCTGCTCGGCGATCTCGGTCATCGGCCGCTCGGCCAGGAAGTACTCGGTGACGACGATGCGGAGGCGCTCGGGCAGCTCGGCGACCGCCTCCACCATGTAGGTGAGGCGCTCACGGTGCAGCGCCAGCTGCTCGGGGGTGGCGGTGTCGGCGGGGACCAGCTCGTCGAGCGCGTCCTCGGGGGCGCCCTGCAGGGAGAGCACCTGGGCCCGGGCGACGTCGTCGTCGTTGGCGATGACCTCGTCGAGGCTCATGCCGGTGGCGCTGGCGACCTCGGCGTTGCTCGGGACCCGGCCGAGGGCGACGGCCAGCTGGTGGCGGGTCTCCTCCAGGTCGCGGGCACGGCGGCGCACGGAGCGCGAGGCCCAGTCGACGCTGCGGAGCTCGTCGATGAGGGCGCCACGGATCCGGGTGGCGGCGTAGCGGGCGAACGGCACCCCGCGCTCGTCCTCGAAGGAGTCGGCGGCGCGCACGAGGGCGACCAGGCCGGCCGAGGTGAGGTCGTCCCGCGACACGTGGTTGGGCACCCGCCCGGCCATTTCGCGGACGATGTGCCCCACCAGTGGCATGGTGGCGGTGATCAGCTCATGACGCTGGGGGGACGTGCTGGTTTCCGAGGTCACGGGAGTAGTTCACCGCCGAACTAACAGCCCCCTTGCCCAAAATTGGGTATATAGCCCGGTCAGGGCCAAAGCAGGGACCAAGGTCCCGGGGCCTCGTGGTCACCCGGGGCTAGACGGGCTGGCTGGGTCAACCGTCCCAGTGAACCGAGTCACCAATTGCGACAGGTCGCGACAATCCTTCAGGATCGGCACCGGGGCGCCGATGGGGGTGTCTGACGCAGCACGACACCGGCCAGGTGGCGGCCTGGACGACGAAGGGAAGACTGATGGAGAAGCTCTCGCAGATCCTGTGGCGCGAGCGTGAGCTGCTCGAGACACTCCTCTACAAGCTCGAGGTGGAGCAGCTGGTGATGGCCACCGGCCGCACCCGCTGGCTGCTCCAGGCAGCCAAGGAGGTCGAGTCGGTGCTCGGCACCATCCGCGAGACCGAGGTCGTACGGGCGGTGGCCGCCGACGAGGCCGCCGAGGTCCTCGGCCTCGCCCCCAACCCGAGCCTGCGGGCCCTCATCGAGGCGGCCGACGAACCCTGGCCGACCATCCTCGCCGACCACCGAGACGCCTTCGCGCGGATCACCGCCGACGTCACCGCGATGGCCGACACCAACCGCGAGCTGATCACGGCGGGCATCCGCTCGGCCCGCGAGACCCTGCTGACCCTGACCGAGGGCACTGACGGCTACAGCGCGGACGGCAGCGCCGTCGTCGGCCTCGCCCGCAAGCCCCTCGTCGATCGGAACCTGTGACCATGAGCGGAACCTTCTCCTCCTTCGGCACCGCCCTGAGTGCCCTGCACCACAACCGGGTGCTGATGGACGTGGCGAGCAGCAACATCGCCAACTCCGCCACCCCCGGCTACGCCCGTCGCCGGGCCGAGGCCGAGACGGTCGGCGCCCCCGCGCAGCCGGCCATGTGGTCGCGCTACGACGGCGCCGGCGAGGGCGTGCGCACCGCCGACGTCGTACGCATGACCGACGAGTTTCTCCAGTCGCGCGCCCGCTACGAGCACGGCAACAACTCCTACCTCTCCACCCGCGCGGCCGCCCTGACCCGCTTCGAGGCGGGCATCGGAGAGCCCGGCGACAACGGCGTCGCCGCCGCGCTCAACGACTTCCGCACCGGGTGGCACGACCTCGCCGTCTCCCCGGGCGGTGACGCCGCCCGCAGCCAGGTGCTGGACCGCGCCGCCACCCTCGTCGAGTCGATCCGCGTCCAGGCCAGCAACGTGGCCAAGGAGGAGGGCAGCCAGCGCGACCGCCTTCAGACCCTCGTCGGCGAGGTCAACACGTTGGCCAGCGACCTGGCCGACACCAACCGCGCCATCGCCGTGGCTGGCTTCAGTGGCACCGACGCCAACCTGCTGCTCGACCAGCGTGACCAGCTGGCGATGCGTCTCTCCGAGCTGACCGGTGGCGTCGCCACGCAGCGCGCCGACGGTGGCCTCGACGTCTCCGTCAACGGCACCGCCCTGGTCACCGGCCAGGAGGCCGGCCGCCTGGTGGTCGCGACCGGCGCCACCGGAGGCACGGTCAGCCTGGCGGTCGAGACCGCTGGCGGCAGCACCGCCGTGGCCCCCGGCATGCGCGGCGAGATCGGTGCCACCGCCGACCTGCTCACCGTGACCCTGCCCGACTACCGTGCCGGGCTCGACGACGTGGTGCGTGAGCTCGTCACCGACGTCAACACCCAGCACCGCAGCGGCTACGCGCTGGACGGGACCCCCGGCGGCGACTTCTTCGCCTTCGACGCGGCCGACCCGGCCGGGTCGCTGCGGGTGGCCGTCACCGACCTCGACCAGGTCGCCGCCTCCGGCATCCCCGGCGGCGGGCTCGACGGCGGCAACGCCACCGCCCTGGCCGCCACCGGCGGCGCGGAGAGCGGCTACCAGCGGCTGGTCAACGGCCTCGGCAGCGAGATCGCCTCCGTGCGGCGGCTCGCCTCCAACCAGTCCGCCCTGACCGCCCAGGTCGACGGGACCCGTGACCAGCTCGCCGGGGTCAACCTCGACGAGGAGATGGTCGGTCTGGTCAGCGCCCAGCGGGCGTACGAGGCCGCGTCGAGGGTGATGAGCACCCTCGACCAGATGCTCGACACCCTGATCAACCGCACCGGGCTGGTGGGCCGATGAGCATCCAGCGCGTGACCCAGTCGATGATGAGCCAGCGCTCCCTGGAGGGCCTGCAGCTCAGCCTCGGCCGCCTGGCCCGCAGCCAGGAGCAGCTCTCCACCGGACGGGTGCTCAACCGGCCGTCCGACTCGCCGACCGACACCACCGCTGCCATGCGCCTGCGCTCCTCGCTCGCCGACGCCAAGCAGTACGTGCGCAACGCCGAGGACGGCCAGGGTTGGCTCGGCCAGGTCGACACCGCCCTGCAGTCGATGGTCAACGAGACCCGACGGGCCCGCGAGCTGGTGCTCCAGGGCGCGAACCAGGGGGCGATGAGCGTCGCGGCCCGGGAGGCACTGGCCATCGAGGTCGAGCAGCTGCGCGAGTCCTTGATCGGCCAGGCCAACGCGAAGTACCTCGAACGACCGGTCTTCGGTGGGGTCACCGCGGGCAGCGTGGCCTTCGACGCGGACGGCGCCTACGTCGGCACCGATGCCGGCGAGGTCCTGCGTACCGTCGGCGACGGTGTCTCCGTCCGCGTCGACATGGACGCCCGTCAGGCCTTCGGCCCCGACGGCGCCAACCTGTTCGACGACCTGGATGCCGCTGTCAACGCACTCCGCTCGGGCGACCCCGCCGAGCTCTCGGCCAGCCTCGACCGGTTGGCCGAGGCCGGCAACCGCATGACAGGCGCGTTGGCCGAGATCGGTGGCCGCACCAACCGACTCGAGGCCGCGCTGCTGCGCGCGCAGGACGGGGAGCTGTCGATGACCAGCTCGCTCAGCGAGATCGAGAACGTCGACCTGCCGCGGGCCATGGTCGACCTGCAGCTGCAGGAGGTCGCCTACCAGGCGGCCCTCGGTGCCACCGCGCGCGTCCTCCAGCCCAGCCTCCTGGACTTCCTGCGGTGACGACCACGGTGAGGCCGGTGGCCGAGCAGGAGCGGGACGAGTGTGGAAGTGTGGGCGTCATGCACGACCTTCCGGTGATCGAGCTCGTCCACCCGCTGCCCGGTTTTCCCGAGCACCGCCGCTTCGCCCTCGTCCAGCTCGACGACGACGGGTTCCTCTGCGACCTGCGGTCGCTGGAGGACCCCGACCTGCGGTTCCTGGTGGCCTCGCCCGTGCCCTTCTTCCCGGACTACGCGCCGGAGGTCGGGGACGACGTGGTCGCCGAGCTCGAGATCGAGGACGCCTCCGACGTCCTCGTCCTGCTGGTGCTGACTGCCGGCGCCTCGCTGGCCGAGAGCACCGCCAACCTGCGCGCCCCCGTGCTGGTCAACACCACCACCCGTCGAGCCACCCAGGTGATCCTCGACGACTCCACCCTGTCGGTCGCCGTGCCGCTGGCCTCATGAGCGCCCGCGCAGCGTCCCCGTCACCGTGGCGTAGGTTGGTCCCATGTTGGTGCTGAGCCGTCGGGCGGGCGAGAGCGTCGTCGTGGGTGACGAGGTCACCGTGACGATCCTCGAGGTCCGCGGTGACGTCGTACGCGTGGGCATCGACGCCCCGCGCTCCGTGAGCGTGCACCGCGCCGAGCTCCTGGCCGAGCTGGCCACGAGCAACCAGGGTGCGGCCTCGCCGCCGCAGGAGGCCGTGGCGACCCTCGCCGAGGCACTCCGCCGCCGCAAGGACTGACCCCGCGCCCGGGGGAGTGACGCCCCCTCCAATCCGCTCCATCAACTCAGGTCCGGCCCGCGCCGGCCGATGGGTCCTCTCGAAGCAGCATGCGACGACGAGAGGGCGGATCCCGCCGTGGATGAGATGGATGAGATCGTCCAGGAGTTCCTCGTGGAGAGCCACGAGAACCTGGACCAGCTCGACCGCGACTTGGTGGCCCTCGAACGGGAGCCGGACTCGCGCGACCTGTTGGCCAGCATCTTCAGGACGATCCACACGATCAAGGGCACGAGCGGCTTCCTGGCCTTCGGCAAGCTCGAGTCGGTGACCCACGTCGGGGAGAACCTGCTGGCCCGGCTGCGCGACGGCAAGATGTCGATGACGCCGCAGACCACCGACGTGCTGCTCGCCATGGTCGACACCGTGCGTGACCTGCTCGGCGCGATCGAGGCCGGCGGCGACGAGGGCGACATCGACGTCGCCTGCGTCGTCGAGCGGATCTCCGCCGTCCTCGAGGGACGGGCGGAGGCAGCGGTCGCCGAGCAGCCCGCGCCGGTCGAGCAGGAGGCACCGGTCGAGGAGGCGCCGACCGCGACGGTCGAGGCGCCCACCGAGGTCACCCCGGCCCCCGTGGCCGAGCCTGTCGCCGCCCCCGCGGCCGCCGCTCCCGCAGCCTCCGCGGTCACCGCGCCGGCACCGCTCGCCAAGGCCGCAGCCGAGCCGGCCGAGGAGGCCCCGCACCGGCGTACGGTCGCCGACTCCTCCATCCGCGTCGACGTCGAGCTGCTCGACGCCCTGATGCAGCTGGTCGGTGAGCTGGTGCTCACCCGCAACCAGATCGTGCGGCAGGCCAGCCACCAGGACGACGTCGACCTGGTGCGCTCCGCGCAGCGGCTCAACCTGATCGCCTCCGAGCTGCAGGAGGGGGTCATGAAGACCCGCATGCAGCCCATCGACAACCTCTGGGCCAAGCTGCCGCGCGTCGTGCGCGACCTCGGCGCGCAGTGCGGCAAGACCGTCACCCTGAGCATGGTCGGCAAGGAGACCGAGCTCGACCGCTCGCTCCTCGAGGCGGTCAAGGACCCGCTGACCCACCTGGTGCGCAACAGCGTCGACCACGGGCTCGAGCGGCCCGAGACCCGCGTCGCCGCCGGCAAGCCTGCCGAGGGCGTGCTCACCCTGCGCGCCTACCACGAGGGCGGCCAGGTCGTCGTCGAGGTCAGCGACGACGGCGCCGGCATCGACCCCGAGCGGATCGCGACCAAGGCGCTCGAGAAGGGGCTGCGTACGTCGACCCAGCTCGCGGAGATGTCGCCCAACGACATCCTGCAGCTGATCTTCCTGCCCGGCTTCTCCACCGCGGCGGCCGTCACCAACGTGTCGGGCCGCGGCGTCGGCATGGACGTGGTGCGCACCAACATCGAGGCCATCGGCGGCACCATCGAGATCGACTCGGTGCTGGGCCGTGGCACCACCTGCCGCCTGCGCATCCCGCTGACCCTGGCCATCGTGCCGGCGCTCACCGTCGAGTGCGCGGGCGACCGCTACGCAATCCCCCAGGTCAGCCTGCTCGAGCTCGTCGCGCTCGACGCCGACCGGGCCGCCAACGCGGTCGAGGACGTCAACGGTGCCTCGGTCTACCGCCTGCGCGGCGCGCTGCTCCCGCTGGTCCGCCTGACCGACCTGCTGGGCGTGGAGTCCGACCGCTCCGACGGCCACGTCGTGATCGCCGTCCTCCAGGCCGAGGGCCGACGCTTCGGCCTGATCATCGACCGCGTCCTGTCGACCGAGGAGATCGTGGTCAAGCCGCTGGTCACCCAGCTCAAGGCCATCGGCGTCTACTCCGGCGCCACGATCCTGGGCGACGGCACCGTCGCGCTGATCCTCGACGTCCAGGCGCTGGCCCGGCGCGTGCTCAACAGCGACGTGCTCGAGCAGGACCAGGTCAAGGAGACCGACACGCGCACGGTCGTCGACGAGAGTCTGCGCCTGCTGGTCGCCGGGCTGGGCAGCGACCGCAAGGTGGCGATCCCGCTCTCCTCGGTCACCCGCCTGGAGAACTTCCCGGCCTCCGCCGTCGAGCACATCGGTGGCCGCGAGGTCGTGCAGTACCGCGGCGGCATCCTGCCGCTGGTCAGGCTCAGCAACTTCTACGGCACGCTCAGCGACCGTCACGACGACGAGCTCGTCGTGGTCATCTACACCGTCGGCCTGCGCAGCGTGGCGATCGTGGTCGACGAGATCGTCGACATCGTCGACGACGGTGGCGAGCTCCAGGCCGAGGTCACCGCCCACGGAGTCCTGGGCTCGACCCTCGTCCGTGACCGGGTCGTCGAGGTGCTCGACGTCCGGGCCGCGATCCTCTCGGCCGACCCCACGTTCTACGAGGCCTCGGAGTTCGAGCTCCAGCCCCAGCTGCAGGAGACGATGTGAGCACCCGACTGGTCACCTTCACCCTCGACGGACACCTCTACGGCGTCGACGTCGCGTCGGTCCAGGAGGTCCTCCGTGGGCAGCCCCAGACCCGCATCCCGCTGGCCCCGGAGAGCGTCTCCGGCCTGATCAACCTGCGTGGCCAGGTGCTCAGCGCCGTCGAGCTGCGGGCCCGTCTCGGGCTGCCTGACCGTGCCGCCGACCAGGAGGCGATGCTCGTCGTCGTCCGGGTCGCCGGCGAGACGATCGCGCTGCTGGTCGACACCATCGGTGCCGTGATCGACGTGGACGAGGAGCAGTTCGAGCTCCCGCCCGACACCCTGACCGGAGCTTCTCGGGAGTTCCTGCACGGTGCGTACAAGCTCGAGGGCCAGCTCCTGCTCGCCCTGGACGTCGAGCGCGCCGTGGCCGCCTGACCCCATAACGGTCACCACCGAGGAGGATCCATGCCCATCACGATCAACTGGACGGTCCGCCGCCGGCTGACGACCATCGCCGCCAACGGCGTCCTGAGCGCCGTGGTCGTCGCGTCCGTCGCCTACGTCGGCTTCCGCGAGCTCAACGAGGACACCGAGAAGCTCGGCCGCCTGCAGGAGGCCATCGGGGTGATCCACGCCCTGGACACCCGCTCCAGCGAGCTCAAGGTCGACGGCCTCAAGGCGGCCGTCTACGCGGACAACGCGCGCTTCGCCCAGGACGTCGTCGACGACAGCGCGAAGATCACCGCGCTCGTCGCCGAGCTCGAGGCGCTCGACCTCGAGGCCGACGAGGAGACCACGGCTGCCTTCAAGCAGGCGTGGGTCGGCTACACGACCACGATCAGCGAGTTCGTCGAGCTGGCCATCGCCGACCGCCCCGCAGCGGTGCGGCGCGTCGACGAGGTTCAGGTCGCCAACGACGCGATCGACGAGGTCCTCTCCGCGACGATCGAGACCATCCGGGCCTCCGTCGAGCAGAAGACGGCCGAGGCGGAGAGCACCCGTACGACGGTCCAGACGTGGCTGGTCGTGGTCGTGCTGGCGACGCTCCTCGTCATGGTGGGGCTGGCCGTCGCCATCGCCCGCACCATCGTCCGGCCGCTCGACGACACGGTCGCCGCGCTGACGCGCTTCGCCGGGGGAGACCTCAGCCAGCGGGTGCCTGAGCGCTCGACGGCCGAGTTCGGACAGCTCGAGCGGGCCCTCAACCAGGCGATCGACTCCACCGACCGGGTCGTCGGCAACGTCGCCGACTCGGCGCAGGCGCTGGCCACCGCGGCCACGGAGATGTCGTCGTCGGCCCTGCAGATCTCGGCCGGTGCCGGACAGACCGCCGCCCAGGCCGGCCTCGTCTCGGCCGCCTCTGCGGAGGTGAGCCGCAACGTGCAGACGGTGGCGGCGGGCTCGGAGCAGATGACCGCGTCGATCCGGGAGATCGCCCACTCGGCCAACGAGGCTGCTCGCGTGGCCTCCGACGGCGTGCGCACCGTGGAGTCGACCAACGCCACCGTCGCCAAGCTGGGGGAGTCGTCGCAGGAGATCGGCAACGTGGTCAAGGTGATCACCTCGATCGCGGAGCAGACCAACCTGCTGGCCCTCAACGCGACCATCGAGGCCGCGCGTGCGGGCGAGGCCGGCAAGGGCTTTGCGGTGGTGGCCAACGAGGTCAAGGAGCTCGCGCAGGAGACGGCGCGGGCCACGGAGGACATCGCTCGTCGTGTGGAGACGATCCAGTCCGACACGACCGGTGCGGTGGCTGCGATCGGTGAGATCGACGCGATCATCCGGTCGATCAACGACTACCAGCTGACGATCGCCTCGGCGGTGGAGGAGCAGACCGCCACCACCAACGAGATGAGCCGCAACGTGGCCGACGCCGCCACCGGGGCCGACCAGATCACCGACAACATCGTCGGCGTCGCCCAGGCCGCCGAGAGCACGCGTGAGGGCGTCGAGCAGACGGAGGTGGCCACGCAGGACCTGGCCCGGATGTCGGCCGACCTTCAGTCCCAGATCGGGCACTTCACCCGTGCCTGAGCGCGACCGCACTGCACCCACCCGACCGCACGACGTCACCCCGAGGACTGACCTGATGAGCACTTCCACCCCTGCCCGGAGCACCGCTCCTTCGTGCAGCGCTTCCTGCGCGACCGCAGCGTCGGCACCAAGACCATGGCTGCCGTGACGATCGCCGGCCTCGTCGCCATGCTGGTCGGCGCCATCGGCATCCTCTCCCTGCAGGCGCTGAGCGAGGACGCCCAAGCTCTCTACGACGAGAACCTGATGGGCGTCGAGCACGTCGCCGAGATGCGCATCGCCGTCGACGGCATGCGTTCCGCCGCGCGCGACGCCGTCATCGCCACGTCCCGCGAGGACAAGAAGGCGGCGCTCGAGAAGCTCGAGCAGCGCTTCGCGACGATGGAGGAGGCGGCGCGTGCGTTCGAGGCGACCGGCCTCGACGACACCAGCCGCGAGCTGGTCGCGCGCCAGACCGAGAGTGCGACCGCCTACCGGCAGATGCAGACCGGCCGGATGGCCGACCTGGCCATGGCCAGCGACCTGAAGGGCTGGGACGCGGCCAACCGCACCGAGGTCGAGCCGCTCGCCTCGGCCATGGAGGAGAGCCTCCAGGAGCTCACCACCCACGAGCTCGAGCAGGCCGCTGCCGCAGTGGAGGCCATCCAGGCCGACTACCGCTCCACGCGCCGCACCAACATCGCCGTGCTGTTCTTCGGCCTGGCGCTCGCCGGCGCGCTGGCCTACTGGATCGCGCGCACGCTGGCGCGCAACATCGGCCTGGTGAAGAACGTCATCGACGGCCTCGCCGAGGGCGACCTGACCCGTCGGGCCGGCGTGGTGAACCGCGACGAGATGGGCGACATGGCCGAGGGCCTCGACCTGGCGACCGAACGCATGCGCGAGGCCATCGGCGCGGTCGTCGACTCCGCCGACGCGGTCAACGCGGTGGTGACCCAGCTCTCCGCGGGGTCGCAGCAGATCGCGGCGGCGGCCGAGGAGACCTCGGTCCAGGCCAGCGTCGTCTCCAGCGCTGCCGAGGAGGTCAGTCGCAACGTGCAGACGGTGGCGGCCGGCTCGGAGGAGATGACGGCGTCCATCCGGGAGATCGCGCACTCGGCCAACGAGGCTGCGCGGGTGGCCTCCGACGCGGTGCGCACGGTGGAGTCGACCAACGCGACGGTCTCGAAGCTGGGGGAGTCGAGCCAGGAGATCGGCAACGTGGTCAAGGTGATCACCTCGATCGCGGAGCAGACCAACCTGCTGGCCCTCAACGCGACCATCGAGGCCGCGCGTGCGGGCGAGGCCGGCAAGGGCTTTGCGGTGGTGGCCAACGAGGTCAAGGAGCTCGCGCAGGAGACGGCGCGGGCGACCGAGGACATCGCCCGTCGTGTGGAGACGATCCAGTCCGACACGACCGGTGCGGTGGCTGCGATCGGTGAGATCGACGCGATCATCCGGTCGATCAACGACTACCAGCTGACGATCGCCTCGGCGGTGGAGGAGCAGACGGCGACGACCAACGAGATGGGTCGCAACGTCACCGACGCCTCCACGGGCACCCAGCAGATCGCCGAGAACATCGACGGCGTCTCCCAGGCCGCGACCGAGACCACCGAGGGCGTCGCCCAGGCGCACGCCGCGGTCGGTGAGATCGCCCGCCTCACCGCGGGACTGCGTACGGCCGTGGGCCAGTTCAAGGCCTGAGCCCTCGACGCTCCAGGGTCGACCCGTCCGGATCATCCGGGCGGGTCGACTTCTTTGTGACTCAGGCCTCCCTCGATCGCCGAGCAGACCAACCTGCTGGCCCTCAACGCGACCATCGAGGCCGCCCGTGCCGGCGAGGCCGGCAAGGGCTTCGCGGTGGTGGCCAACGAGGTCAAGGAGCTCGCGCAGGAACTCGCGCAGGAGACCGCGCGGGCGACCGAGGACATCGCCCGTCGGGTCGAGACCATCCAGGGTGACGCCGCTGGGGCCGTCGGTGCCATCGGTGAGATCGACGCGATCATCCGCTCCATCAACGACTACCAGCTGACCATCGCCTCCGCGGTTGAGGAGCAGACCGCGACGACCAACGAGATGGGCCGCAACGTCGCGGACGCCTCGACCGGCACCGGCCAGGTCGCCGAGAACATCGTGGGTGTCTCGCAGGCGGCCGCCTCCACCACGGAGGCCGTCGCCCAGGCCCACACGGCTGTCACGGACATTGCCCAGATGGCGGCGAGCCTGCGCACCAGCGTGAGCTGCTTCCGCGTCTGAGCACGGCCCCGACGCAGGTCGACCCGATCTCGGGACGGGTCGACCTGCGTCCCTCACCACCCGGTGCGCCGCTTCCGCTCAGGTGGAGGCACTCGGCGCCGATCAGAAGCTTGGCCACTGCCCGGCGGCCACGACCGAAGGACCTTGCGTGCCCCCCATCCGCGTGCTCGTCGTCGACGACTCCGTCGTCATCCGACGCCTGGTCACTGGTCTGCTGTCGGAGGACCCCGACATCGAGGTCGTCGGGACCGCCATCAACGGCCGCGCCGCCCTGCAGAAGCTCGAGACGCTCACCCCCGACCTCGTGACGATGGACATCGAGATGCCGGAGATGAACGGCATCGAGGCCGTGCGCGCCATCCGCGCGAGCGGCAACCGGGTCCCGATCGTCATGTTCTCGACGCTCACCGAGCGCGGCGCCTCGGCCACCTTCGACGCCCTCTCCGCAGGCGCCTCGGACTACGTCCCGAAGCCGGCCAACGTCGGCAGCGTCAGCCGCTCCATGGAGCAGGTGCGCGACGCCCTGATCCCGCTCATCAAGTCGCTGGTCCCGCGCGCCGGGTCGCGACTGTCGACGCCTGCCCGGGCGACCGTCGGTACGACGGCAGCTGCGGCGCCCAGCGTCGTACCGCCGACGCCGGCGACCCGCGAGCGACGGGTGCCTGCCACGGGCTACCGCCTGCTCGCCGTGGGCAGCTCGACCGGTGGCCCCGAGGCGCTCTTCACGGTGCTGACCTCGCTGCCGCCGCTGCCGGTCCCGGTCGTCGTGGTGCAGCACATGCCGCCGGTCTTCACCACCCAGTTCGCCGCGCGCCTCGACCGCCACTGCGACTACCCGGTGCGCGAGGCCACCGACGGCGCGGTGCTCGCGCCGGGCACGGTGACCATCGCTCCCGGCGACTTCCACCTGGTGGTGGAGCGCGCCGGCCGTGACCTGGTGGCCCGGCTCAACCAGCAGCCGCCGGAGAACTACTGCCGCCCCGCGGTGGACGTGCTCTTCCGGTCGGCCGCCGTCGCCGCCAACGGCCCGGTGCTCGGCCTGGTGCTCACCGGCATGGGCCAGGACGGTGCCCGCGGCGCCCAGCACCTGGTCGACGCCGGCGGCAGCGTCCTCGCGCAGGACCGCGCCACCTCGGTGGTGTGGGGCATGCCCGGGGCGGTCGCCTCCGCAGGACTCGCCGAGCAGCTGCTGCCCCTGGGGCAGGTCGCCGGTGAGGTTCGACGCCGCCTGGCGGCCATCCAGACCGACGACAGAGGAGGAGAGGCATGAGCCTCGCTGCTGACGCCTTCGCATTCGTGCGCGACCACGTCCGGGCCGAGAGCGCGATCGTGCTCGACACGGGCAAGGAGTACCTGGTCGAGTCGCGCCTGCTCCCGCTGGCCCGCACCCACGGTCAGGCCGACGTCAACGAGCTCGTCCGGCACGCCCAGCGCACCCGCGACCCCTTGCTGCTGCGCAAGATCGTCGAGGCGCTGACCACCAACGAGACCTCGTTCTACCGCGACAACGACCCCTTCGTGGCCCTGCGCCAGGACGTGCTCCCGGCGCTGGCCGCGCGCCGTCCGCAGCGCCGCCTGCGGATCTGGACCGCCGCCTGCTCGACCGGCCAGGAGCCCTACAGCGTCGCCATGGCCGTGCGCGAGACGCCGGCCGTGCAGCGCTTCGACGTCGAGATCCTCGGCACCGACATCTCCGAGGAGGTCCTGGAGAAGGCGCGCCGTGCCGAGTACTCCCAGCTGGAGGTCAACCGCGGCCTGCCGGCGACCACCCTGGTGCGCTACTTCCAGCGCTCCGGCGCGAGCTGGAGGCTCGACCCCGAGATCGCCTCGATGGTGAGGTTCTCCCGGCTGAACCTGACCCGCAACTTCGGCCCGATCGGCCAGTTCGACGTCGTCTTCCTGCGCAACGTGCTCATCTACTTCGACGTGGAGACCAAGCGCGAGGTGCTGCGCCGGGTCCGCCAGGTGATGGCGCCCGACGGCTACCTGTTCCTCGGCGCGGCGGAGATGACGATGGGCGTCGACGACGCCTGGGAGCGCCTCCCCGCCGGCCGTTCGTCGGTCTACCGGATCCGGGAGGGTGCTGCCGCGATGGCACGGTGACGCCCGCACCGGCGCCGTACGCGGCTCAGTCGTCGAGGCGGGCGGCGAGCACGGCCGCCTGGGTGCGGCGCTGCACGCCGAGCTTGGCGAGCAGCGGCGTCACGTTGTTCTTGATCGTCTTCTCCGAGAGGAAGAGCCGGTCGCCGATCTCGCGATTGGTGAGGCCCGCGCCGATGAGCTGGAGGATGCGTCGCTCCTGCGACGTCAGGTCGGCCAGCGCGCCGACGGTGCTCTCCTGCGTCTGGCGCATCCGCTCCATCATCCGGGAGGCGACGGCGGGGGCGACCAGGGACTTGCCCCGAGCCACCTCGCGGATGCCGTCGAGCAGCGAGTCGGCCTCGATCTGCTTGAGCACGTAGCCGCTCACCCCGGCCGAGAAGGCCGCGACGAGCGTTTCCTCGTCGTCGTAGCTGCTGAGGATCATCGTCCTGATCTCGGGAGCGACCTCGCGTACGCCGCGGGCGACGTCGAAGCCGGAGCCGTCGGGAAGGCGCGCGTCGAGCAGCGCGACGTCTGGTCGCTGCTCCAACACTCGTCGGCGACCGTCCTCGACGGTGCCGGCCTCGCCGACGACCGTCATGTCGTCCTCGGCCTCCAACAAGTGGCGGAGCCCGCGACGCACGATCTCGTGGTCATCCAGCAAGAAGACCCGGATCTTCTGCACCGGCACATTCAACCTTGTGCCCGCCACCCTCCTCGCACCGTTGTGCACCCCCCGCGACGAACGGCGGGGAATACGCGACGATTGGTCGGAATAAAGTTGCTTCTGACAACCTTCAAGCACCTGACTGACCCTGGACCGGGGTCGGGGGTGATCCCTCGACGCCAGCCGTCCGGGTCCATGCCACCCCGTCACGTTGCCACCGAAACGAGATCCCATGTCCTCACCCACTCCCGTCGCCACCGCGGAGGAGTCCGGTCAGATGTCGCACCGCCAGATCCTGCAGGCGCTCTCCGGCCTGCTGCTGGCGATGTTTGCCGCGATGGTCGCCTCGACCATCGTCAACACCGCGCTCCCGCCCATCGTCGCCGACCTCGGCGGCAGCCAGACCGGCTACACCTGGGTGGTTTGTCGGCACCCTGCTGGCGATGACCGCCACCACCCCCATCTGGGGCAAGCTGGCCGACCTCTTCGACCAGAAGGTCCTCACCCAGACCGCGCTCAGCATCTTCGCCCTCGGCTCGCTGATCGCCGGCTTCTCCACCTCGATGGAGATGCTGATCGGCGCCCGCGTCATCCAAGGCCTAGGCATCGGCGGCCTCACCGCCCTGGTGCAGGTCGTCATCGCCAGCATGGTGCCGCCGCGGGAGCGCGGCAGGTACGCCGGCTACATGGGCTCGGTCTTCGCCGTCGCCACCGTCTCGGGCCCGCTCGTCGGCGGCCTGGTCGTCGACACCCTCGGCTGGCGCTGGTGCTTCTGGGTCAGCCTGCCCTTCGCGGTGGCCGCCTGGTTCCTGCTGCAGGCCACCCTGAAGCTCCCGGCACGCCCGCGCAAGGACGTCACCATCGACTACGTCGGGTCGCTGCTGCTGATGGCCGGCGTCTCGCTGCTCCTGGTCTGGGTCTCCCTGGCCGGCAACCAGTTCGACTGGGGCTCCACGACCAGCTTCGTCCTGCTCGGCGCCTCCGTGCTGGTGCTCTCCGTGGCCACCTACTGGGAGGCCAAGGTCGCCGTCGACCCGGTGATCCCGCTGCGCCTCTTCCGCGACCGCACCACCACCCTGGCCACGCTCGCCTCGATCACGGTCGGCGTCGCGATGTTCGGCTCCGGCGTCTACCTCAGCCAGTACTTCCAGCTCGCCCGCGGCATGAGCCCCACCAAGGCCGGCCTGATGAGCATCTGCATGGTCGCCGGCACGCTGGTGGCCGGCATCCTGAGCGGCAAGCTGATCTCCGACACCGGGAAGTGGAAGCGCTACCTGGTCGGCGGCTCGGTGCTCGTGATGGTGGGTCTGGGCCTGCTCGGCACGATCGACCGCGAGACCGACCTGGTCGTCGTCGGCCTCTTCATGGCCGTGCTCGGCATCGGCGTCGGCGCGATCCAGCAGAACCTCGTGCTGGCCGTGCAGAACAACACCGCCTTCGCCGACATGGGTGCCGCCTCCGCGCTGGTCGCGTTCTTCCGCTCGATCGGCGGGTCGGCCGGTGTCGCCGCCCTGGGGGCCGTCGTGGCCCACCAGGTCTCCGACTCGGTGACGGCCGGCCTGGCGCGGCTCGGCATCGCACTCACCGGGTCGGGCGACTCCCACTCGGTGCCCAAGCTCGACGAGCTGCCGGCGCCCGTGCGCCTGCTCTTCGAGAACGCCTACGGCGACGCGATCGCCACGGTCTTCGCGCTGACGGTGCCCTTCGCCCTCTTCTCCTTCGTCTGCATCCTCTTCATCAAGGAGGTGCCGCTGCGTCGCACGGTGCAGCGCTCCGACGAGCTGAAGGTGGCCGCGGCCGAGCCGTCCGTCCCTGTGGCGAAGTCGTGACTGAGGAGCGCGACGAGCGCGACCTCGTGCTCGACGAGCTCGAGCGCGAGATCGTCGTCCTGGTGCGACGGGCGCGCCGCGTCGTGGCTGCCCGGGCCGCGCTGGTGCACCCGGAGCTGCAGCCGGCGGCGTACCTGCTCCTGGCGATGCTGCGCGAGCGCGGGTCGATCCGGGCCTCCGAGGTCGTCGACGCCCACGGACTCGACAAGGGCGTGGTGAGCCGTCAGGTGCAGCACGTCGTCGAGCTGGGCCTGGTCGAGCGGACCGTCGACCCGGCCGACCGTCGAGCCCACCTGCTCGCGCTGACCGAGGCCGGACGGGCCCGGATGGCCGAGGTCGAGGTGCTACGACGGGAGCGCCTGCGCGCGCGCATCGAGGGCTGGGACGACGCCGCGCTGGCCGGCTTCGTGACCAGCATGCGCCGCTACAACGCCCTCTTCGCCGAGGAGCTGGCCTAGCTGAAGCGGCTCGGGTCGACGGCGATCCACACGTGCTCGGCGACCGCGAGCACGTCGCCGTCGCCCGACCACAGCGTCGAGGCCGTGTGGCTCTTGCGGCCCTCGGTGCCGCGGTGCTCACCGACCACGACGTGGGTCTGCCCGATCTCGGGAAGCCGGTCGACCCGGGCCGTCATCTGGCCCAGCACCATCGGGCGCCCCAGCAGGTCCTCCGACCAGCCGCCCACGCAGTCCAGGGCCGCCCACGTGACGGCCAGGCTCGCGCGCTGCGTGCCGCCGGAGTAGAGGTGGTAGTCCTCGGCCAGGCTCGGGTGCGGGGTCCAGGTGGCCGCCACCCGGCGGCGGCCCTCGACGGGCGCCACCTCGCCGGGGAAGATCCGCAGGCCGTCGTCCGCGGCGCGCTCCGGGCCGCAGGAGAAGCAGGTCGGGAACGGGTGTCGCGTCGCACCGGCGTACGAGGCCTCGGCCGCCCGCGCCGTCGCGACGTCCACGCCGGTCACGGCGGTGAGTTCGTCCAGGCCCGGCACGGCCTCGGCCACCACGCCACCGTCGTGGCTGCGGGTCGTGCCGTCGACCTCCGTCACCGTCATCGTGACGTCGAGCGGCGGAGGCTGGCGCAGTCGCACCCTGACCGGGGGCCACGCCCGGGCGTGGTCGGTGGGGCAGCCGTGCTCCACGTGGGCGGCGAGCTCCCCGGCGGTCCAGCCGCCGTTGCCCGAGACCGGGGGCCCGCAGAAGCGGGACGGGACGATGAGCGTGCTCATCTCACCAGCGTGCCACTTGTCGGCGCCATGGGACACAATGGGCCGGGTGAGCGACCTCATCGACACCACCGAGATGTACCTCCGCACGATCTTCGAGCTCGTGGAGGAGGGAATCGTGCCGTTGCGTGCCCGCATCGCCGAGCGCCTGCACCAGAGTGGGCCGACCGTCTCGCAGACGGTGGCGCGGATGGAGCGCGACGGGCTGCTGACGGTCGAGGGCGACCGCCACCTCGAGCTCACCGAGGAGGGTCTGCGCCTCGCGACCCGCGTCATGCGCAAGCACCGCCTCGCCGAGCGCCTGCTCACCGACGTCATCGGCCTCGACTGGGAGCTGGTGCACGCCGAGGCCTGCCGCTGGGAGCACGTGATCTCCGAGACCGTCGAGCGTCGCCTCATGGAGCTGCTCGACAACCCGACCGAGTCGCCCTACGGCAACCCGATCCCGGGCCTGGACGAGCTCGGCCAGGAGGACAGCGGCGAGACCTTCATGACCGGCGTCGCCCCCCTCTCCAAGATCGCCACCTTCGACGCCGCGCGCGTGCACGTGCGCCGCATCTCCGAGGAGGTGCAGAAGGACGAGGCCCTGATGGCCACCCTGCGCCGGGTGGGCGCCGTGCCCGACAAGTCGGTCAAGATCGTCGCGACCGCCGACGGCGTCCTGCTGGGCTCCGGCGGCGAGAGCGCCGAGATCGACTACGAGTCGGCCGACCACATCTTCGTCAAGGCGATCTGACCCCGACGTCACCGGGCCTCACCGACCGCGGCGCCCCGCCAGGTCGGTGAGGAAGTCGCTCGTCCCGGCGTGCACGGTGAGCGCAGCGAGGTCGTCGCCGCGCGTCGTGCCGCGGTTGACGATGACGACCGGGGTGCCGTTCCTCGCGGCCCGCTTCACGAAGCGCAGCCCGCTCATCACGGTCAGCGACGACCCGGCCACCAGCAGCGCGCCGGTGTGGCCGCTGTCGGGGTGGGTCAGCGCGTCGACGGCCTCGTAGCAGCGCAGCACCTTCTCCTTGGGGGCGTTCTCCCCGAAGAAGACGACGTGCGGCTTGAGCACGCCGCCGCAGTGCGGGCAGTCCGGCACCACGAAGTCGCCCGTGTCGTCGAGCTCGACGTCGCCGTCGGGGCGCGACTCCACGTCGGCGTGCGCGGTGAGCCAACCGGGGTTGAGCGCGTCCAGGCGGGCGTGCAGCTCGGCGCGGGGGAGGGTGGTGCCGCAGGCCAGGCAGACGACCTCGTCGATCCGGCCGTGCAGGGCCACGACCCGGCCACTGCCGGCGGCCTCGTGGAGGCCGTCGACGTTCTGCGTGATCAGCAGCTCGGGGTCGAGGCGGGCCAGCGCGTGGTGGCCGGCGTTGGGGTCGGCGTGGCGCATCCGTGACCAGCCGACGTGGCTGCGCGCCCAGTAGCGCTGGCGGGCCGCGGCCGTGCCGACGAACTCGGAGTAGGTCATCGGCATCCGTGCGGTCGAGCCCGGTCCGCGGTAGTCGGGGATCCCGGAGTCGGTCGACAGCCCGGCCCCGGTGAGCACCACGAGCCGGCGGTCGGAGAGCAGGTCGAGCGCGGCGGCGTACGCCTGGCCCTGAGGAGCCGTGACGAGCTGGTCGGTCATCGGGCGTAGCGCAGCTCGGCCCGGGCGCGTGCCTTGGCCGCCTCATCCTCACGGTTCTTGGGTGGCGCGGTGGTGACGAGGGCTTCGAGGAGGTGCCGGGTGGTGTGGGCGACCTCGGCGACGGCGGCGTCGAAGGCGGCCTGGTTGGCCGCCGACGGCTTGGTGGTGCCGGCGACCTTGCGCACGTACTGCAGCGCTGCGGCGCTCACCTCGTCAGGGGTGGCCGGCGGCTCGAAGTTGTTGAGCGGGCGGATGTTGCGGCACATGCCACTCAATCTACGTCGACGAACGTGACGTCGTCTCCCGTCACGAGCGCCACCCGGCCCTCGGGCAGCGGCAGCATGCGTACGCGGTCGACGTCGCGCCCGTACTCGACCTCGGTGCGCGTCTCGGTGAGCCGGTGGCCGCGCGGCTTGATGATCGACAGCCACCCGGTGCGTCCCTCCCAGCCCTTCGAGATCACCGTCAGGGCGACCCGCTGCTCGGGCAGCCAGGTGAACTGGCGGGGGTCGTGGCCCGCCTGCGCCACGCTCTCGCGCGGGTAGGTGACGGTGTCGAGGCGCTTGGGGGCGGTCAGGTCCGTCACCCCGAAGAGGGCCGCCTGGGCGCCGCGGAGGCCACCGTCGCGCACGTCGGCGTCCTGGCCGATGCCGAGGAGGCGGTTGGGGCCGAGGGGGTGGAGGTACTGGCTGAAGCCGGGGATCTTCAGCTTGCCCAGCAGCCTCGGGCGGGCCGGGTCGGTGAGGTCGACGGCGTACAGCGGGTCGACGGTGCGGAAGGTGACGACGAAGGCGAGTCCGTCGAACCACCGCACCGACTTGATCTCCTCGCCGACACCGAGCTCGTCGAGGCGGCCGGTCTCGACCAGGGCGCCGTCCTCCTCGGTCAGGGTGATGACCGAGTTGAAGTTGCCGGTCTCCATGGTCGGTCCGACGGCGACGCGGAGCACCCCGTCGACCGCATCCATCGACCAGCGGTCGCGGATCGCGCCGTCGACCCCGCCCGCCGCGACGAAGGTGGTGTCGGTCCCGTCGAGGGCGAAGGAGTAGAGGTGGGTGCCCCCCGCGCCTCTCGGGATCGCGGTGCGCCCCATCACCTCCGACAGCCCCCACCACCCGGAGGCCTGCGTGGCGAGGTGCAGGCGGTCGGTGGAGAAGTAGGCAAGGTCGGTCGCGGTGGCGACGGCGACCGACGTCCGCCGCGTCGGCGCCGCCGCGGTGAAGGCGACGGTGGTGACGGTGCCCAGGACTGCCTCCTCGTCGTCAGGGACGGCCACGTCGGCGCAGTCGACCGCCAGCTCCCCGTCGACCTGCGGCAGCCAGTCGGCGAGCGTGGTCCGGCGGACCAGCTCCTGGTTGCGCAGGCGGGCGCCGCGCTCGCCGAGCCTCCCGCCGGGGTGCCGGAAGTCGAGCTGCGGCAGGTCGGTGCGCAGGACGACACGGACCACGTCGCCGTGCTGGCGTGCGGTCACCAGTCCCGCGTCGTACGCCGCCAGCTCACCCACCTCGGGCGCCTTCGGGTCGCCGAGGTCGACGGTGACGACGCTGCTGCCGACGGCCCACTCGTCGGGGTCGGGGACCCGTGCCCCGACGGCGACGACGGTGTCGCCGACCAGGAGGATCTGGGGGTCGACGACTCCCGGGAGGCGCAGCCGGGAGAGCTCGACCGGGGTGGCGCCGGTGACGTCGTGGACCACCAGGGTGCTGCCGTCGACGCGGACCAGCAGCGACCCGTCGGTCTTCGCCAGGTCGGGCTCGTCGACACCGGCCTCCTGCACGTTGGTGCCGGTCTCGCTGGAGGTCGCCGCCCGGGGAGTCGCGGCGGCCGGGAGCCGGGCTGCGGTGTCACCGACCTCGGCGCCGGCCGCGGGGACCGCCAGCTCCATGACGCCCTCCCACCCCCACGGACCGACCAGCGGGAGCGCCCGCGCCTGGTAGCTCTCCAGCAGCTCGTCGCACGTCGGGGTCGGCGCGAGCGCGGTGCTGGCCAGGCGGAACGGGCCCTGGCTCAGCGGCGGGGCGTCGGGGCGTGCGTCCGGCTCGGCCCCGCCGACCAGCACCCCGGCGGCGAAGACGCCGGTCAGGGCGGTGACGGCGGTCGCGGCCAGGAGGGTGCGACGCAGGCGGGGTGACCTCTTCATGCGGGTGTGACGCGCGTGGGGGTCGCGCGGTTCCCGTGGCCTTGCCGACGACCGTGGCCCGACATGCCAAGATGTCCCCTGACGTCGGGACGCGTGCCCGGTCGTCACGCCCCAGTAGCTCAGTGGATAGAGCAGCCGCCTCCTAAGCGAAAGGTCGCAAGTTCGACTCTTGCCTGGGGCACCAACCAGGACGTGCCGGGTGGTCCACGTCACCTCCGGGATGCCGAAATTCGATGGTTCGGCGCCCACACCTCCGTCACTACAGTCGCGGCTCGACAACGATCAACGACCGGGGGGATTGATCCGTGAGCCGCTCACGCATGCCCAGACTTGCCGTCCTCGTCGCGCTGGCCCTGACCAGCGCGACGCTCCACCCACCTGCGCAGGCCGTGGAGTCGCCGGCTGCGTCGGCCGCGCCGAAGCCGGCCGCCAGGGTGACCGTCACGATGGCCGGCCCGCAGGGGGTCAAGGGCCAGGTCAGCCTCAGGGGCCGCGGTGGCCGCACGGTCTTCAAGGCCCCCGCGAGGAAGAGGGCGAAGGTCGTCGTGCCGCTGCGCGCCGGCTCCTTCCGCGTCGTGGCGCCCGACCTGGTCGTCCGCGGCCGGCTCTACGAGCCCGTCATCTCCCGCACCACGATCAAGGTCAAGAAGGTGCGCAAGGGGAAGAAGGCGGCGAAGGTCGCCCTGAAGGTGGTCTGGAAGCCCGTCGCCAGGACGGGCGACCTCCTCGCCACCGGGGCCACCACCCGCAGCATCGACCTCAAGTGGGCTGGAGTGGGCAAGACCTTCGAGGTGCGTCGCGCCACGGGGGAGAAGGCCCCGGCCACGCGCAAGGCGGGCAAGCGGGTGCACCTCGGCAGGAAGAGGGCCCTCACCGACAAGGGCCTGGCGGAGGGTGGCCGCTACGCCTACTCCCTGTGGACGAAGAAGGGCAAGAAGTGGGTGGGACCCACCACCCTGGTCGCTGGCACGGTCAAGGGTGAGCTCGGCGCCGAGTACGCCCTCGCACCGGGCGCCGTGGTCGTCGACACCGGCGACAAGGACAAGGTCCAGGTCACCGACCGGGGCGTCTGGGTGACGCTCGCGGCCGGACGCCCCACGCCTCCGGTGGGCTCGGGCATCGTGCTGCCGGTCTCCGCGGCCCTGCCCGCCGGTGCCATCGGCAAGGTGGCCGAGGTGTCGCCGGACGGCCGGCGCGTGTTGGTCGTCTCCGGCGTGCTCGCCGACGCGTTCGACCTGTTCCGGATCGACGCGGACTACAGCACCAGCGTGAAGATCCCCGACCTCCAGGTGGGGTCGGCCGACCCCGACACCGAGCCCGGTGTGGAGCTCGGGACCCCCGCGCCGGCCCCCGGGACCGGCACGGAGACGCTGCGGCGTGCCCGGGCGAGCAAGGTGGCCAAGGCCACCGAGGGCGCGACGGCAGCTCGCGCCACCGGCTCCTCACGTGCGATCGCGCCCCTGACGGCACCTGCCGACGTCGCGGCGATCAGCGCCGAGGACGCCAAGAGCCAGGAGAGCTGCCTGTCCTACGGCACCTTCGTCAACCTGTCGATGCACGACTGGAGCGCCACCGCCGACGGCAACTTCCGCCTCGACTTCCACCGCCACCGGGTCAACACCCGGTGGGGCTCCTTCGAGGCTCCGGCCCACGCGATGGTCGGCGACGCGTGGTTCGAGGTCGGGTTCGACGTGCAGATGGACGCAGTGGTGGCCAAGGAGCTCTCCTGCTTCATCGGTCGTGACTTCCCGGTCAACATCCCGACCTACCCCGCACCCCTCACCGTGCAGTTCGAGGGCGGTCTCGCCGTCGCGGTCGGCGGCGAGGTCGGGGTGAAGGACATCGCGGTCGGCGCCACCCTCAGCGGGAAGGGCGCGGTCGCCGTCGGCGTCGGCGTCGACGACGGGGTCAGCGGCTCCGCCTCCGTCGACGGTCGTTTCAACGGTGGCACGGGGATGGCGAAGGCGTCCGGCGAGTTCGGACCTGCCCTGGGCGTCGTCGTCGGCTTCGGGTCGATCGCCGGCTCCGGCGAGGAGACCTCCGCCGGCGCCGTGGCCGGCTTCACCGGCGACCTGTGGGCCCCGAAGATCGGGCTCGAGGGCGAGTGGGGCGGTGAGGGCCAGGAGAACTGCACCACCTTCACCGGCACCATCGAGGGCTCGATCGGCCTCAAGGCCGAGGCCTGGCTGGGGCCGGCCAAGGTCGGCAGCAACCTGACCCTGGCCGAGGGCACCCTCAAGGAGCTGTTCGAGGCCAACTGGCCCTACGGGTGCGCCACCGACGAGGAGCTCGGCGACGGCGACGTCCGTGCGACCCTGCGCTGGGGCAGCAACCCCGACTACGACCTCCACGTGACCGACCCGTCGGGGGAGACCGTCTACTACGGCAACCCGACCAGCGCCTCGGGCGGCGAGCTCGACCACGACTGGATCCCCGGGTGCGGCAACACCCAGCAGACCCAGTCGTGGGTGGAGAACGTCAACTGGGCCACGGGCGAGGCGCCCCCCGGGACGTACGGTGTCCGGGTCGTCGAGTTCAACGGCTGCGGCCTCGTGGGCCAGGAGTGGACGCTGCGGGTCTACGTGAAGGGCCGCGAGGTCGTCTCGCAGAGCGGGTCGGGCACCAGCCCGGTCTTCGAGTTCACCGTTCCGTGACGGGTGCGGTGGCCCGCCGCACGACGTGGCGGGCCACCGACCGGGAGAGGAGAGGGGCAGATGGGGAGAGCGTCGTACAGCCGTCGACCGCACCCGCGCGACGTCCCCGGGTTCGACGAGGCCGTACGCCTGGGGCTCACGCCGCAGGTGCCACCCACCCCACCGGCGCTGGTCTGCCGACCGTCGTACAGTGGGGTGCTGCCCGTGGCGCTGCTCGCCCTGGCGGCGATCGCCGTCGTGGTGGCGGCCCCGAGCGTCTGGACCTTCGGCGTCGTCGTGGTCGTCGTGGGGCTCGTGGTCCGCGTGGTCGTGGTGATGCAGCGCCGCGAGCGGCTCGAGGTGGCGGCGGGCTACCGCCTGGTCGAGTGGCGGGCCGGGACCTGGGGGCGTGACCCGGACGGCCGGTTCGGCGCCAGCACCGGCCTCTCCGCGGCACCCTGGGACCTGCGTGGGCTCTGGCACCTCGACCCACGCGGCGGGTGGTCAGCCCGCCGGACCCGTCGGTCCTGCCTCCGGGGCACTACCCCTCACCGAACCGCCCGGGTCAGCTGGAGATGTGGACCGGCGCGGCCTGGATGTATGACTACCGCACCCCGGAGCGGCCGTTCCTCCTCGAGGCCGGCGACCAGGGCTGAGGAAACCACCGCCGTACGTCCACAGGCACCGCCCGGCTCTGGCGCTGTGCAGGGCCGCCGCGGACGCGGCCCCGGCGGCGGCAGGGTGGGCGTCATGGTCACGTACGAAACGACAGACGACGTCCTCACCCGCATCGACGCCCAGACGCGGGCGGCCGAGGCCGAGATGATCAGGGCCCGGGAGTTCCACGCGGCGCTCGCTGCACGCTGCGCGGGCACGGTTCGGCGACCGGCGTCGCCGTCGAGGTCGACTCCGCCGGCCTGCTCACGGGCCTCTGCTTCGCCCCGCACGCCGCCCCTCCGCCGGTGACTCCCTCGCGCGGGCAGTGATGTCGGCCCTGCGCGTGGCCCAGGTCGATGCGCTGAGCCAGGTCCAGGCCCACGCCGAGCGTGTGTGGGGCAGCGACCCGCTCGTCGCGCGGATCATGACGGAGGCCGGCGAGCGTCTCGGGGTCGAGACCGCACCCGGGGGTGGGCGATGAGGGTCGCACCCCGGCTGCGGGTCGAGCCCGAGGTGCTGGAGGCCGAGGCGAACAGGTTGCTGGCGGTCGGCGACCGGGTGGGCGACCGCAGCCTGGTGCTGGGCGACGTCTCGATCGGCCAGGACAGCTTCGGACTCGTCAACCTGCCGCTGGCTCTCGCCTTCGACCGGGTGCGCGACGGGCTGGTGGGCCAGGTCGGCGCCCACGCGAAGCTGGTGACCGCCCTGGCCGATGCTGTCACCGCTCTTGCCCGGGACATGTCGGACACCGACAGCCGGGTGGCGTGCCGCCTCGACGGGCGGGCGGCGCCATGAGCCACCTGGGACTCGGGCTGCTGTCGGGTCACGTCACGGTCGCCAACGACGTCATCAAGGTCGCGCAGCTGCTCGACGAAGGAGACTGGGGCGCCGCCTTCCTCCAGTCCGGCGCCACGACGATCACCTTCGTGGGGGTCGTAGGCGACCCGCTGGGCACGCTGCTGTCGCACCTCGGAGCAGAGGTGCTCGACAAGGTCGAGCCCTTGCGCGGGTGGCTCCAGGAGCTCACCGGTGACCGTGACCGGGTGATGGCCGCGGCACAGGTGGTGGAGGCCGAGGGGGAGCTGCTGCTCTCGCTCGCCGACGACGTACGACGTGGGATGGTGGCGACCCTCGACGGCATGGAGGGGCTGGCCGTGGAGACGGGCGCCGAGCAGTGCCGCCTCCTGGTGGCTGACCTGGAGGCGGCGGCGACCGCGGCCGGCAGCGTGGCCCGCGCCCTCGACGTGGCGGCCGGCTACGTCAGTGTCATGCACTCCTTGGTGCGCGACGCGCTGGCGGAGGTCGCCGGCATGGTGATGCAACGGATGATCGTGCTGGGGCTCACGGCGGGGGCGGCCACCCCCGTGGTGCTGGCCGAGGTGACCACCCGGATCGCGGTGCTGGCCGCGCGCCTCCGTGTCCCGCTGCGCGCCGTAGTCACCACCTGCGAGGCGCTGCGCAGGCTCCTCGACGACCTGGACGTCCTCCTGCTCCGGATGCGCCGATCGCTCGACGACCGGCTGGACGGACCTGCGTTGGGGCCCCGCAGAGCCGCCACGGTCGGGGCGGGCGCCGTCTTCGACGGACTGGCCACCGACGCCACCGCTGACGATCCCGTCGGGTGCGTGCCGTGACGGTGCGGCGGCTGGCCTCAGGCCAGCGGACCCTCGTTGACCACCTCGAAGGTCATCCCGTGACGGACGAGCCGCTCACGCAGCCGGGGCCCCATGGCGACAGCGGTGGTCACCTGGCCCGACGTCACCGGGTTGTCGTCGCGCAGCAGGCAGAGCGCGGCCTCGGCGAGCATCACCGCGGTCTCGGTGTAGCCGGGATCCCCGCCGCTGACCCGGGTGTGCACCCGGCGTCCGCCGCCCTCGCCGACGAAGTCCACGGTGAACCACGATCGTGCGCGCTTCTCCGGTGACGGCCCGGTCCCGGCAGGCACCCGGTCGGAGAGCAGCTTGCGCAGCGGCGGCACCTGGGCGGCCGTGCCCAGCGCCGCGACGCCGAGGACGCCTGCCGCGGCGGCGCGCAGCGTACGGGTGCCGGCGAAGTGGGAGTAGCGGAAGCGGGGACCGTACGACTCCAGCGCAGCCCCGCTTCGGGCCACGATCTGGCCGTCCACGGTCGGCAGCGGGAGCAGCCAGAAGCCCAGCACCTCGTCGCGGCGGGGCTTGGGAGCCACGGCCCGCGACGAACGGCCCGGCGGACGGTCCTCCCGCGAGCGGCGGACCCGGGCGGCCTGCTTGGCCTGCGACATCCGCGAGATGGCGGTGAGCGCCGACTGGTAGGTGCCACCGGAGAAGGCCGCGTCACTGCGTACGACGCCGCGCACCGTGATCGGGGCGTCCGAGGGCAGCTGCTCCACGGTGAACTGTGCGCCCAGGTCGTGGGGGACCGAGTCGAAGCCGCAGGCGTGGACCAGCCGGGCGCCCGACTCCACGGCGTTGGCGTGGTGGTGGATCCAGGTGCGGTCCACGAACTCCGCCTCCCCGGTCAGGTCCAGGTAGTCGGTGCCGGCCGCGGCGCAGGCCGCGACGACGGGCTCCCCGTAGGTGAGGTAGGGCCCGACCGTGGTGGCGAGGACCCGGGTGCGGGCGGCCAGCGCGTCGAGCGCGGCCCGGTCGGTGACGTCGACCACCACCGTCTCCACCGGTGGGCACGCCGTGCCGGCCAGGTCGGCGACCAACGCCTGCAGGCTCGACTCGTTGCGCCCGGCCACGGCCCAACGCAGGTCGGCGGGGGCGTGGGCCGCGAGGTGGTCGGCCGTCAGTCGCCCCACGAATCCCGTCGCACCGAGGAGGACGAGGTCGAGGTCGCGGGTGGTGTCAGAAGATGGCATCCGGCCATCGTGACAGGCGCCACACCGGCGGCCAAGGGCCAGGGCGGCGGGAGTTGGGCAGTTGCCGTACATTCGACCCGTCCCGGACACTGGTCCCCCCGGGCGTTTCC